>CAMWKB010000020.1 GCA_947174705.1 uncultured Lachnospiraceae bacterium | reverse complement strand
AGAGGCATATAATATTACTTCTACTATCAATGATATTATTAATATGGCGATGGCGCGTAAAGAGAATAAGCAGGTTGAATTAATCGTGGATTGCGACGCCAATATGCCGAGCGGACTTTTGGGCGATGAGAAGAAGATACGAAGAGTCATTATGAATCTGGTTAATAATGCCATTAAATACACTAATGAGGGTGGTATTGTAATAAGGGTCTATACCAGAAAAGAAGAATACGGCGCCAATTTGTGCATATCAGTCAGGGACACCGGAATAGGTATGAGCGAAGAAGAACTGGAAAATGTTTTTGACAGCTTCAGTCAGGTGGATACGAAAAGAAACCGGCAGGAGGGCGGCATAGGACTCGGACTTGCAATCTCCAAAGCGCTGCTTCAGAAGATGGGCGGAGTCATTACAGTAAGGAGCCGTTTGGGTAAGGGCAGTGATTTTCGTTTTGTAGTACCTCAGAAAGTTTTAGACGAAAAACCGATAACACAGGTGAAAAACAGGGAGAAATTAAATATAGCCGCTTATTTTGATATGGAGCAGTTTGATATGATGGCAATACGAGATGAGTATTCCACGCTTATTATGCATATGGTGAAACAGCTTCGTGTCAGATGTCATGTGTGCCGTAATCTTGCAGAGCTTAAGCGGAGGGAGGAAATTGAAGCCTTTACCCATATTTTTATAAGTCTGGAAGAGTATCAGGAAGATGTGGCATACTTTGATGAGCTGGCGAAGAAAATCAGCGTTGCGATAGTAATTGAACGGTATAATGATAAATTTATAACGAATCAGGATGTTATAAGACTTTATAAACCTTTTTACATATTACCCGTAGTTTCCATATTAAACGGAAGCAGAGAGGCGGCAGGCGGTAAACAGATGGTGCGTCCCGGCAAGTTTACGGCGCCTGATGCGCATGTCCTTGTGGTTGATGATAACCGGATGAATATCCGCGTTGTAGAGGGATTGTTAAAAGAATATCAGATTAAAGTTACGTATGCAACCAGCGGTCATGAGGCCTTGGATGTTATTGAAAATATGTCTTATGATTTTGTGTTTATGGATCATATGATGCCAGAGATGGACGGTATAGAGACGCTGCATCGTATACGTGATAAGGTGGGGCGCTATTATCAAACGGTGCCGATTATTGCGCTCACAGCGAATGCCGCTCCCGGAAACAGGGAAATGTTTCTTGAGGAAGGTTTTGATGATTTTGTTGAAAAGCCGTTGGAGATTTCGGTGCTTGAACGTGTGCTCAGGCGTAATCTTCCGGAGGAGAAAATTGTATATAATGATGTACATGATGTAAAAACGCAGGACGGAGAAACGGAAAATAAGGAAATTGAGCAGGAGAAGAATAAAGAGACGAAGGGCACTAATGCTGCAGCATCAGATGAGTCCGGATTAGTAATAGGTGATCTGGATGTAGAAAAGGGTATTATGTACTGCGGCTCGAAGAAAGCATATCTGGAAATACTTGAGGACTGTTACGAAGATGGAGCAGAGGAACGCGCTCTTATAGAAAAACTGTTTGAAGATAAAGACTGGGCGAATTATACCATTAAGGTTCATGCGGTAAAGAGTACGATGAAGAGTATCGGAGCCAATGTTCTTTTTGAAAAGGCAAAGGCATTAGAGACGGCGGGAAGGAATAATGATATTGATTACATTATGAAGAATCATAATGATATGCTGGATGAACACCGCCGCGTGATGAATGAGCTTGCACAGTCTCCGCTTCTTAGCTGTAAAGCGCAGGAGAGTATAGTCTCGGAAAATAATGCTTCCGTGGAAAATAACACTTCCCCGGAAAATAATACTGCCTTAGAGGAACTCCCGGAGCTTGAGGATGAAACCCTGGACAAGCTGCTTGGAGAAATGGAGGATGCTGCCTATTCACTTGATGGCGAAGGGATGCTTAGTGTTTTGTCAGAAATGCAGAAATACAGATACTGCGACGTTTGTCTAAAAGATAAGCTGTCATCTGTCGGAAAGAAAATCGAGAAGTCCGATTTAATGTCGGCGCTTGATAACGTGTCCAAAATTTGCAATGACCTTAAGAATAAGCAGAAAGGAGATTCCGCAGAATGATAAAGAAACTGTTTGAAGTTATATACGGAAGAGAATATGAACTGCGGGAAAGAATATTCAGAATGTTAATTCTGATAGGCGGCTCCATTCTGATTATGGGAATCGTTGAATGTCTTATTATCATGGATGTAAAGATTATTGTAATTCCGATGACATGTTTCCTGTTGATATTGCTTGCAGTGCTTCTTATAACCTTTAAGTATCACAAAATTGATATATCGGCCGCTATTGTAGCTTTTCTTATTATTTTGGTAATATTCCCCGCGATGTTTTTCTTAAGCGGCGGACTTGAGGGGGGCGCAACGCTCTGGTTTGCGCTTGGTATACTTTACGTATTTATGATGTTTTCCGGAAAACGGCTTGCCTTTTTTCTGACGCTTTCAATTGTGGTAGATATTGCAACATATGTTTATGGTTATTATCATCCGGAGAGTATTATGCCTATGGATTCAAGGGCGGCAGCCTATATTGATTCGGTTTTTGCCGTGTTTGCGGTGGGGCTGTGCGGCGGCTGTATCCTTAAAGCCCAGATGAAGATGTTTGATGTTGAACGCTCTGTTGCGCGCAGACAGCAGGAAGAGCTAAAGGAGATAGGCAGGTCAAAGAATAACTTTTTCGCCAGCATGAGCCATGAAATCCGTACACCGATCAATACTATCGTCGGGCTAAATGAAATGATCCTTAGGGAAAGCGGCGAGGAGACGGTCAGGGAATATTCACAGAGCATTAACAGCGCAAGTAAGATGCTGCTTAACCTGATCAATGATTTACTGGATCTTTCCCAAATGGAAATGAAGAAGATGGAAATTGTTCCGATTGAGTATAAGACTGTGGAGCTGTTTGGAAACCTGATCGATATGATCAGGGTACGTATGGCTGAAAAGAAGCTGGATTTTTATATAGATATAGATGAGACCCTCCCCTCTGTACTCATGGGAGATATGAAAAGAGTGGCACAGGTTATATTAAATGTATTGACTAATGCAGTCAAATACACCAATGAAGGCGCTGTTACATTTACGGTAATAGCAGACTCCGTAAGCGGGGATGATGTGTGCCTTAAGATAGTGGTCGCAGATACCGGAATAGGCATACGAAAAGAGGATTTAGAGCATATTTATGATTCTTTTAAAAGAGCGGATGCCAAGAAGAATATTAAGGTAGAAGGAAGCGGTCTTGGACTTTCTATTACGAAGCAGCTTGTAGATTTGATGGACGGTGAAATTATGGTGGACAGTATATATACCAAAGGCTCCATTTTTACAATAATACTGCCACAGAAAGTAATAGACGCCGAACCGATTGGCGATGTGAAGTTCTTAAAACGCGGCAGTGAGGCGTTTAAAGAGTATCAGCCTAAGTTTGAAGCGCCTGAGGCAAGGGTGCTCATTGTAGATGATAATAATATGAATTCCATGGTTGCGAGTAAGCTGCTTAAAGAAACCAAGGTTAAGGTGGATGTTGCAAGAAGTGGTAAAGAATGTCTGGAAATGACAAAAAGGAAGTTCTATAATGTAATTTTAATGGATTATATGATGCCTCAGATGGACGGAGTTGAAACTTTGAAGGCACTTCGCAGGCAGGAAAACGGTCTGTGCCGTGATTCGGCTGTCATTGTGCTTTCTGCTAATTCGGCCGCTGAATCAGGCTGGCATTATCTGGAGGCAGGCTTTGACGGATATCTTGAAAAGCCTATCCAGGGCGAGCTTCTTGAGGCTGAGATACTTAAGTTTATTCCGGATGATATAATTGAATATAAGGCTTCAGGCGACGAAGAATATGACGAGTATGCCGAAGTCAGAAGGGTATCACGCCGCAGGAAGAGAAAAGTGGTTATTACTACGGACTGTGTAAGCGACCTGCCGGGAAGCCTTATTGATAAGTACGGTATTGGCATAATGTATTTATATATTAAAACAGAGAGCGGCCGTTTTGCAGATGTACTTGAAATTACCTCGGATAATTTGATAGGATATATGACAGATACTACAAGCAGCGCGGTGGCTGACAGCGTTTCTGTGGAAGAATATGAGGAGTTTTTTGCCAATATGCTGACGCAGGCGGAGGAAGTCATCCATATATCAATGGCGCAGAATATAGGAAAGAGCTTTAGTAGCCTGATGGCGGCAGCGGAAGGCTTTGACCACGTACATATAATAGATTCTTCGCAGATGTCATGCGGACAGGCTCTTATAGTACTCTATGGGGCGAAGCTTGCAATGGAAGGATATTCAGTGGCGCAGATATGTGAAGAAGTGAATAAAGTAAAAGGGCATGTGTTCTCAAGATATATCATGCCGGCCGCCAATATTTTCTATGAGCATGGATTTACAGGCAGGATAAACGCTAAGATGTGTGAGATTTTAGGACTGCATCCGGTAATTAAGATGAAACAGAGCAGGATGGTTATGTCTGGAGTAAGATGCGGGAAACTGGAAAATGCGTGGAAAAGATTTATTCGCCGCCATTTACGGCGAAAGGGTAAAATTAACAGGGATATTGTCTATATATCCCATGCAGGCTGCAGCGTAGAGCAGCAGGAACTTATACGGCGGGAGGTTTTGCGCTGTATACCGTTTGAACGTGTGATCATGCAGCGAACTTCCGTTTCTATAGCCTGCAATTCAGGCATTGGAACCTTTGGGCTGGCCTATTATATGGATACGGATGATACGCTGGATATTCAGTCATAGATTCTCGCAGCATTCGCCAAATCTCTGTTTCGTAGCCCCTGGCTCATTGCTCGCGGGAATAACACACATTATTTAATCTTGTATATTATATGATAAAATAATTATATATTAGGAGGTAATATTATGGCACAGGCAAGTAACCTGAAAAGAGATGTACTATTGATGAACCTGGAAAAGGAATTGGAGGAGAAGACAAGCAGCTTGTATGGTAAGAGTATAGCGCAGTGCAGTAATGAAGAACTGTATTACAGCTTACTTATGCTGGCTAAGACTTTGATGGCGGTTTCCGGGGAAATTGAGGGAGAAAAGAAGATTTACTATATCTCCGCAGAGTTTTTGATCGGAAAGCTGCTTTCCAACAATCTGATCAATCTTGGAATCTACGATAAACTGAAAAATATATTACAACAAAACGGTAAGAATATGAGCGAAATTGAAGAAGTAGAGCCGGAACCGTCGCTTGGAAACGGCGGACTTGGCCGTCTTGCCGCTTGTTTTCTGGATTCTATTGCTACTCTGGGACTGCCGGGAGAAGGAATCGGCTTAAATTACCACTTCGGTCTTTTTAAGCAGGTTTTCAAAGATAAATTGCAAAATGCTGAGAAAAACGACTGGATTGAGGATAAGTCATGGCTTACCAAAACAGATGTTACATTTGATGTGGCATTTGGAAAGAAAAAAGTGACCTCCCGTTTGTACGATATTGATGTAATCGGATATGACAGTGGTGTCAATAAACTGAGACTCTTTGATATTGAGAGTGTGGATGAAAGCATTGTAAAGGATGGTATTGATTTTGATAAAGAGGATATCGAAAAGAACCTTACATTGTTCTTATATCCCGATGATTCCGATGAGGCCGGAAACCTGCTTCGTATTTACCAGCAGTATTTCATGGTAAGCAATGCGGCACAGCTTATTTTAAAAGAAATGAAAGAAAAGAAGTACGATCTGCGTACAATGTATAATCATGCGGTAATTCAGATAAACGATACCCATCCGACTATGGTAATTCCCGAGCTTATAAGGATTCTGGTGGATGAGAAAGCGTTTACCATGGATGAGGCAATAGATGTTGTCAGCAAGACCTGCGCTTATACAAACCATACCATTTTAGCTGAAGCATTGGAAAAATGGCCGCTTAAATATCTGGAAAAAGTGGTTCCGCAGCTCGTTCCCATTATTAAGGAGCTGGATAAGAGGGTAGCTGCCAAGTATAAAGATCCTAAAGTTCAGATAATTGATAAGGATAAGAGAGTACATATGGCTCATATTGATATCCATTACGGCTTTTCAGTAAACGGTGTTGCAGCTATCCATACGGAGATTCTTAAGAATACCGAGCTGAATGCTTTTTATAAACTCTATCCGGAGAAATTTAATAATAAAACAAACGGTATTACGTTTAGAAGATGGCTTTTATCCTGTAATCATGAACTTGCACTTTTCCTGTCAGATACAATAGGAGACGGTTATAAAAAGGATGCTGAAAAGCTGACTAAATTACTTGATTATAAGGATAATGAAACAGTTCTTAACAGAATTGAGGAAATCAAGATGAACCGCAAGAAAGAGCTTGCTGCCTATGTCAAGGAAGTAGAGGGGGTTGACATAGACCCTGACTCAATCTTTGATATCCAGTCTAAGAGATTGCATGAGTACAAACGCCAGCAGATGAACGCTCTGTATATTATCCATAAGTATCTGGAAATTAAAGCAGGAAAGAAACCTGTACGCCCTATGACATTTATTTTCGGCGCCAAGGCTGCGCCTGCGTATGTAATTGCCAGAGATATTATTCATTTGATTCTGGTATTGCAGGAGATTGTCAATAATGACCCTGATGTCAGCCCATATATGAAGGTACTTATGGTTGAGAACTACAATGTATCATATGCAGAAAAAATGATTCCGGCATGTGATATTTCCGAGCAGATTTCCCTTGCTTCAAAAGAGGCTTCAGGAACCGGAAACATGAAATACATGTTAAACGGCGCGGTAACGCTTGGAACATCGGATGGCGCAAATGTTGAGATTCATGAGCTCGTAGGCGATGACAATATCTATATTTTCGGTGAGAAATCCGAAAAGGTTATCAAGCACTATGAAAAGGCAGATTATGTGTCTAAGGATTATTATAAGAAGAGCCCTGTTATTAAGGAGGCCGTTGATTTTATTGTAAGTAAAGAGGCACTTAAGGTTGGGCATAAAGAGAATCTGGAGCGTCTGTATAAAGAGCTGTTAAATAAGGACTGGTTTATGACACTGTTAGACCTTGAAGATTACATTAAGACCAAGGATAGAATGATGGCTGATTATGAGGATAGAGATAAATGGCGTAAGATGATGCTGGTTAATATTGCCAAGGCGGGATTCTTCTCATCCGACAGGACGATTGCGGAGTATAACAGGGATATTTGGAAGCTTAAATAAAAAAATTACAAAATTTTTAAATTAGGTATTGACATATATGCGCCTTAGTTGTATTATCAATTCATACAAAACCTAGTAGGTAAGTAGGAAATGGGAGGATGACATTATGGCGAATATAAAAAAGAGTGCGACAGAACTGATTGGAAATACACCGTTATTAGAGGTTACTAACTACGCGGCAGCAAATAAAATAACAGATGCAACGATACTGGTGAAGCTGGAATACTTGAATCCGGCGGGTTCGGTTAAGGACCGTATTGCTCTTAACATGATTGAAGATGCTGAGAAGAAAGGTCTTCTTAAACCGGGGGCAACTATTATTGAGCCGACCTCAGGTAATACCGGAATAGGGCTGGCAGCAGTGGCAGCGGCAAAAGGATATAAAGCAATACTTACACTCCCCGAAACAATGAGCGTTGAAAGAAGAAAACTTCTGCAGGCATACGGCGCTAAGCTTGTACTTACGGAAGGCGCAAAGGGAATGAAGGGCGCTATTGCCAAGGCAGAAGAATTACAGGCTTCGACGCCGGGCTCTATAATCTTAGGGCAGTTTGAGAATCCGGCTAATCCGGAGATACATAAGAAAACAACCGGTCCTGAGATTTGGGAAGATACGGACGGAAAAGTGGATATTTTCGTAGCGGGCGTTGGTACAGGCGGAACCGTTACCGGTGTCGGAGCCTTTTTAAAAGAAAAGAATCCTGACATAAAAGTGGTTGCGGTAGAACCTGAAAGCAGTCCGGTACTCTCCGGAGGAGCACCGGGCGCACATAAGATACAGGGTATTGGCGCAGGCTTTGTTCCGGAGACACTTGATACCGGTATCTATGATGAGATTATAAAGGTATCCAATGAAGATGCTTTTACCGCTGGCAGGGAAATAGCTCTTAAGGAAGGCGTATTGGTAGGTATTTCTTCAGGTGCGGCGCTTCACGCGGCTGCTGAGCTTGCAAAGCGGCCTGAAAATAAGGGAAAAGTGATAGTTGCACTGCTTCCTGATTCAGGAGATAGATATCTTTCAACTCCGCTATTTTCAGTGGACTAGTGTGAAAAATAAATTTTTCCAACCGAACTTGTTCGGTTTACGCAAGTTTTGTGCTAAAGCTCTTTAAGAGCTGCCCAAACTCGCAGGTTGAGTAAGACTGGAAAGTAACCAAGTCGGCTTGACAATTTGGGATTTTTGTACTATAGTGGTAGGCAGTTAGGATAAAAGGAAAGGAGATAACACCATGAAAAATAACAGCATGACAACTATGTGTATGATGATGTGCGGCGGTATGCAGATGTGTTCTTCTGTAGATGTTTTTCGTGTGTGTTATAAAGCCTGATTTTAAAGTAACCGCAGAATAAGTTACACAGGTGTATGACACATTCATGCACCTGTTTTTTTATGAGAGGGTGAAAAATGAATTTTTCACCCGCGAGTTTGTGCTTACGCCCAAACATCGCAGGTTGAGAAAGAATAGGGGATATATACACATGGCGGGAATAATTGAAGTTAAACACCTTACCAAGGTATTTACAACCAAGGATGCCGAGGTTGAGGCACTGCAGGGGATTGACCTATCTATACAGAAGGGTGATGTCTACGGTATTATAGGAATGTCCGGAGCCGGAAAAAGTACATTAGTACGATGTCTGAATTTTTTGGAGAGGCCGACCGAGGGAACCGTAGAGATTGAAGGCAGGGATTTGGGCCGGATGTCGGATAAGGAGCTTCGTAAGCAAAGAAGTGAAATCGCTATGATTTTCCAGCATTTCAATCTTTTAATGCAGAAGAATGTTATAGATAACATCTGTTTTCCTTTGACGATTGCAGGAAAAAAGAAGAAAGACGCCAGAAAAAGGGCTAAAGAGCTTCTGGAAATAGTAGGCTTGTCGGATAAGGCGAAAGCCTATCCCGCGCAGCTGTCCGGAGGACAAAAGCAGCGTGTGGCGATAGCAAGGGCGCTTGCGGGAAATCCCAAGATTTTGTTGTGCGATGAAGCTACCAGTGCATTGGACCCGCAGACTACGCAGTCAATTTTGTCATTGTTAAAAGAGATAAACGAAAAATATGGAATAACAATCGTTATTATAACTCATGAAATGGCCGTTGTCAGAGAGGTTTGTTCCCATGTGGCAATCATAAGTAAGGGACATTTGGTAGAACAGGGCAGGGTTTTTGATATTTTCAGCCATCCTAAGACACAGGCGGCTAAGGAATTGATTGTCAAGGGCCGCGATGATGCAGGAGAAAAGCCTGAAAGCCATCAGAAGGATTTAATGAAGGGTAAAAGCTGCATACGTATTGTCTTTTCAAAAAATTCTTCATTCGAACCGGTTATCGCCAATATGGTGCTTAAGTTTGAACAGCCGGTCAACATCTTGAAGGCTGATACAATGAATGTGGAAGGGATAGCCAGAGGGGAAATGGTTTTACAGCTTCCGGAAGATGAGGATATGCAAAAGGAAATGAAGGACTATCTGATAGAGAGAGGTCTTGAGGTAGAGGAGGCAGAGGGATATGGATATGTGGACTAGGGAAGTTAATATGATGATATTGGAAGGTATCCGGGACACTTTATATATGACACTGGCCTCTACACTGTTTGGATACATACTCGGACTTCCTATGGGAATTACCCTTGCCGTAACGGATAAGAATGGAATACGTCCAAATGCGGTAATATATAAAATCCTTGACGTAATTGCGAATATAGTCCGGAGTATACCGTTTTTGATACTTTTAATCCTGCTTATTCCTTTTACAAGATTGTTAGTGGGAAAAAGCTATGGCTCTACGGCTACTATCGTACCCCTGACTATTGCGGCGGCTCCGTTTATAGCCCGTATGATAGAATCCTCTTTGAATGAAGTGGATAAGGGCGTAATCGAGGCGGCACAGAGTATGGGAGCAGGCACTTTTACAATTATATGGAAGGTTCTGCTGGTAGAGGCAAGGACGTCACTCCTTTCAGGCGCGACAATAGCGATTGGCACAATTCTTGGATATTCTGCTATGGCAGGTACAGTAGGCGGCGGCGGACTTGGTGATATCGCAGTCCGCTATGGCTACTATAGATATGAAAAGGAAATCATGATTGTTACGGTTGTGCTGCTGGTACTGTTAGTGCAGATATTCCAGACAGTGGGGATGATGATTGCGAATAGATTGGACAGGCGGAAAGTCTAATGTGGAAAATCGCAGGCTGAGAGAAAGGCAAGTTTACTAATATGCTATATTAGGAAACGAAAGTTTCTTGAGATAGAAAAAATTACTACGTATATCGTAGGAAACAGGAGGAGAAAAATTATGAAAAAAAGATTAATTGCAGGTTTATTGGCAACAGTTTTAACGATTGGAGCGTTGACCGGATGCGGAAACGGTTCTACATCAACACCTAATGCGACAGATTCATCAGCGTCAGGAACGGACGCAGCGACAACAGGAGATACTGCTGCGGCAGATAATACCCAGGCGCCTGCTGATAACACGGCGGCAGGAGATAACACTGAGATAGAGTCTAAGGGAACAATTACGGTTGCAGCATCAGCAACACCTCATGCCGAGATTCTTGAAGAGGCTAAGTCTATTCTTGCAGAGCAGGGCTGGGATTTGGAAGTTACGGTATTTAATGACTATGTGCAGCCTAACCTCGTAGTAGAGAGCGGTGAATTTGATGCTAACTATTTCCAGCATATCCCTTATCTGGATCAGTTTAATATTGACAACAGCACACATCTTGTAAATGCCGGCGGCATACACTATGAGCCGTTTGGTATTTATCCCGGAACAAAGACTGATTTAAGTACACTTGAGTCCGGCGATGTTATAGCAGTACCTAATGATACTACAAACGAAGCAAGAGCGCTTCTTTTATTACAGGATAACGGAATTATTACATTAAAAGACGGTGTGGGTCTGGAAGCTACGGTTACTGACATTGCAGAGAATCCTAATGATATCAAGATACAGGAGTTAGAAGCAGCACAGGTTTCCAGAGTAAAAGACGAAGTAGCTTTTGTAGTTCTTAACGGAAACTATGCATTGGAGGCCGGTTTCTCTGTAGGTAATGATTCTGTTGCATACGAGCAGTCTGATTCCGAGGCAGCCAAGACTTATGTAAACGTAATTGCAGTAAAAGAAGGTAATGAAAACAGTGAGGCAATTACAGCATTGGTAGACGTGCTTAAATCAGATGAGATTACTGATTTTATAAATAACACATATGATGGAGCGGTTATTCCATTTAAGTAAGAGGTATGTGAGTATATTGAATGAATGATTTAGCAGGGTTCCCCCGGCATGTCCGGGAGGAACCCACTTTATTATTAAGAAAGAATCAATAACACACAGGTTATGATGATTGATAAGGCAAGAAGTACAACTCCGATATTTATCTTCATCTTTTCTGAAGCAGGTTTAGCTTCTATTAGATTTGAACGGCGTAGGGCAGTAATAACAGGTTTGTATAAAAGCATTGTTATTGCTGCATTTAATCCTCCCTTAATTAAATTAAACGGTAAAAAGACCGGAATGAGCATGCCTGCAATGACATCTCTTGGATAACCCATATAAATCGGGGTAATCAGATAATTCCAAACCATCATTACTGTAGCCTGACAGGCTAAACTGCCAAAAAGCCCAAGCATGGCGCCGGATAGCTTATGTTTCTTTTTATAGATAAATGCGGCAGTACATGCAAAGGAACAGCTTGAAATAATATTCATAGTGCAGCCTAAAATTCCCGTTCCACTAATCGTAAACATTTGTACTACGGAAACGATCACGGTTATTACCAATGCGGTCAGCGGTCCAAAAATCAAGCCTCCGATTGCTATAATAACATCTTTGGGGTCGTACTTTAAAAAGAGTACAAGCGGGATGCGGCCGAAGAGCACTGCGACATAAGCGAGTGCGCATAGCATGGCTATTGTTGTGAGTTTCTTTGTTTTACTGATATTCATTTGAATACCTCCTTATAAAAAAATTAACACTTGAAAGTATCTGAATGCCTTTCAGGTGTTAAAGCAACGAACAGCACGCGTTGCGAGTTGTTCTTATATTAATAAAGGACAGCACACGTTTCGGGCTGTCCTTATGTTAATTGGAGGTGTATTGTAAATGTCAACAGTGCAGTTTGACAAAAAAGAGTGCAAAATCATAGCCAGAATTATTCTGACTATTTCAATACACCTTCTTTAATCCGGACTATACCGTCGGTTTTGGAATTTCACCAAACCCCGCGCTTTCGCGCCCGCGGACTGTAACCGCCGATCGGGAATTTCACCCTGCCCTGAAGACATTACGGATATTCATTTGTTTATAAGATTATAACATGTAAGATGGAAAAGTCAATATTGGGTTTACGAATTGATGAAAAGTTAAAAAAGGGAAATTGTATTGCTATTGTATGTACATTTTTGTATAATAAAGTTAATAAAAGGAAACACTAAATTATCAGAAAGGAGTATATAGCTATGGCAGCAAAATCAGCTAATTTGTATGCAAGAATAGAACCGGATGTAAAAGAACAGGCGGAAAAAATTTTATCTACGCTTGGTATTCCGGCATCCAATGCAATAAATATGTTTTATAAACAGATTATTTTGAACAGGGGACTCCCGTTTGAAGTGAAAATACCGAGCGCGAGACCTGTAGATTTGACAGGATTAACGGAAGAGGAGTTAAATGCGGAATTGGAGAAAGGGTATGCGGATATGGTCGCAGGTAGAACCAAGCCTGCAAGTCAGGCATTTGCAGATATTCGCAAAGACTATGGTATATGATTTATAAGATTATTATAACTGAACAAGCTGATGCTGATTTGAGAGGATTATATGAGCATATTGCATTTGGGCTGCTTTCGCCGGATAATGCAGCAGGGCAGCTCAAGCGAATCGAGGAACACATCATGATGCTTGAGGAATTTCCAGAGAAATTCAGAACGTATGAAAAAGAGCCTTGGCGCAGCAAAGGATTACGGGTAATGCCTGTTGATAACTATCTTGTATTTTATATATCTGATAAAGATTCAAGAATCGTCACAATAATACGAGTGATTTATGCTGGCAGGGATATCGATAATCAATTAAAATATTAAACGGTAATATAAAAACAGGAGCTTAAAATAACAACATGACTACAAAACAAGAACCCGAAAACCTAATTTTTTTAAAGAGCTACGACTTCATGAAGCTTGGCCAGGCAATTGAGCATGGAAACTGGCAGGTTGCGGCTATGACGTCCCAGCGTATGCAAAAGGCTGCCCAGGAGCTTAATATGGATATGTTTGTAAGGCAGCTTACAAATATAAGGCAGTGCATCATGCATAAGCAGGGGAAGGCCGCTAAAGATATATTGGCGCTTATGGTGGCCAGAAGGGCTCAGATGCTAAATGATATAGAAAAAGGTCGCAATACGCAGGGGAGACACGAGGAACAGGCTGAGTAAGAATGGGGGATTATATGGCGCTTCAATTTTATTTTGGTGGCTCAGGGGCAGGAAAGAGCAGAAAACTTCATGAGGATATAATAGCTGCGTCGCTCAAAGAACCAAACTGCGACTTTTTGCTAATCGTGCCGGACCAGTTTACTATGCAGACACAGATGGATTTGGTATTGGAACATCCCAATAAGGGGATTATGAATATTGATGTCTTGAGCTTTGGGCGGTTGACGCATAGGATATTGGAGGAAGTGGGCGGCAGCGACAAAACTGTCTTAGATGACACCGGAAAAAGTCTTATTCTGCGTAAGATTGCGCAAAAAGAGCAGGAGGACTTACATGTTATCGGTAAGCATCTTCATAAGATTGGATATATTCACGAGGTAAAGTCGGCGATTTCGGAATTTATGCAGTATGGCATCGGAACGGCAGAGCTTGCAAAGATTGCAGAGAGCGCCGGAAAAAGGGGAGCTCTTTATTATAAATTAAAGGATTTGGAGTTGCTCTATAGCAGCTTTTTGTCTTATATACAGGAAAAATATATTACAACAGAGGAGACACTGGACAGCTTAAGGGAGGCGCTTCCTAAGTCTGAACTCATTAAAAACTGCGTCATTGCTTTTGATGGATTTACCGGCTTTACGCCTATACAGAACCGGGTTATTCAGGAACTTATACGATTGACTAAACGGGTCATTATAACGATAACAATAGATGCTGTTGAGAATCCGTATATCATGGACGGTGAGCAGAAACTTTTTCATTTGAGTAAGAAAACCGTCGCAGATATGAAAAAATTAGGGGGAGAGGTCGGAGCAGAGCTGCTTCCGGCAGTGATATGTCAGGATAAAATAAACGGAACCCTGCCAAGATTTACTGATTCGCCTGAACTTGCGCATCTTGAGCAGTGTTTGTTCAGATATCCGGTGAAGACTTACTCTGACAAACCGGAGCATATTCATTTGTTTGAGGCTTCGACTCCGAAAGAAGAGGTAAGACAGGTCTGTATTGAGATACATAGATTATTGGAAAAAGAGAACAGCCTGCATTACCGTGATATCGCGGTAGTGACCGGAAGTATGGAAACCTACGAAAATGATATCGAAGAGGAATTTGCCAAATTCGGCATCCCGGTTTATATGGATAAGACGCGGGGGATTTTATACAATCCTTTTACCGAGTATATTCGCAGTGCATTGCAGATTGTGCTGCAGGATTTCAGCAGGGAAGCGGTCTTCCATTATCTGAGGACAGGCCTTAGCGGTTTTGAATGCTTGGAGATTGACAGACTGGAGAATTATGTACGCAGATTCGGCATACGCGGTAAAAAGCGTTGGAGCGAGTTGTTTGTGTATAAGGAGGAAGACGGTGAATCAGGAGTTGCCCTGCTTGCCGATTATAACAGGCTGAGAGAGGAGCTTATGGAGCAGCTCTCTCCCTTGCTTGGGAAGTTTAAGACGGTTGGTGAGCTTGTCCGTGCATTGTACGAGTTTCTGGTTAAAAATGAGTTACAGCAGAAGCTTGTCCGATATGAGAAAAAGTTTGAGTCCGAGGGAGATTTAACAAGAGCGAACGAATACGGACAGATTTATGCGCTTGTTATTGATTTGCTGGACCAGATAGAGGCTCTTTTGTGTGAAGAGGAGATGGAACTTCAGGAATTTGCGGATATTCTGGATTCGGGATTAGCTGAAATTTCGGTAGGAACTATTCCGCAAAACGTAGACAGAATCGTGGTCGGCGATATTGAAAGAACCCGTCTTAAGCAGGTAAAAGTCTTGTTTTTCTTAGGGATAAATGATGGCAACATTCCAAAAGACGGGGGCAGCGGCGGAATTATTTCGGATATTGACAGGGAATTTTTAAAAGATGCAGGCTGGGAACTTGCACCGACACCGAGGCAGCAGATGTATATTCAGAGGCTTTACCTATATCTGAATATGACCAAGCCCTCAAAGGAACTGTATTTGTCTTTCGTTAAGGTCGGAAATGACGGTAAAAGCAAGCGCCCTGCATATTTGATAGATACGGTCAAAAACCTTTTTCCGGAGCTTGAGTGTCAGTGCCCGGAGAATCTTCCGGTGGAAGAACAGCTGGCAAACGGTGAGGACGGCATCCGGTTTTTTACGGACTTACTGCGCGAGTATGCGGCTGACAGGCTGGAGCGGGACGAAGAACGGAAATTGTTTACTTTTTACCATAGTTATAATCGGAATTCCGTATATAAAGAGAGGATTGACCGGTTAATTGATACGGCGTTTTACAGGTATAAAGACAGCCCGCTTTCTAAGCAGATAACTAAGCTTTTATATGGAAGTATCCTGCAAAACAGTGTCAGCCGTCTGGAGAAGTATGCGGCCTGCGCCTATGCGCATTTTCTTCAGTATGGTCTGGCTTTAAATGAGCGAAAAGAATATGCTTTTGAAAATGTGGATATGGGAAATGTATTTCATGGAGTGTTGGAGCTTTTTGCGGATAAACTTACGGGCAGCGGCTATACGTGGTTTGATTTTCCAAAGGAAGCCGGAGAGCAGCTGCTTAATGAGGCGATAGAGGAATATGCGGTAAATTACGGTGAGACAATTTTATACAGCAATGCCAGAAACCAGTATCTTCTTATGAGAATCCGCCGGATTTTGAATCAGACCATACATACGCTTCAGGCACAGTTAAAAAAAGGCTCTTTTCTGCCGCAGCACTTTGAAATGTCCTTTTCAATGGCGCAGGAGCTGGAGGCGGTGAATATTGCGCTTACAGGTGAGGAGAAAATGAAGCTTCGCGGAAGGATTGACCGAATCGACACCTGTATGGAAGACGACGTTGTGTATGTGAAAGTCATTGATTATAAATCAGGCAGCAGGAAATTTGACCTGGCGGCATTGTATTACGGGCTTCAGCTTCAGCTTGTGGTGTATATGAATGCGGCGATGGAGATAGAAAAAAGACAGTACCCCGATAAAAAGATTGTGCCGGCCGCAATGCTTTACTATCATATTTCGGACCCGATGATAGAAGACGGGCAGATGCTGACACCGGAGCAGTTGAACCAGAAGCTGTTGCAGGAACTTAAAATGACCGGTATAGTCAATGAAAGCGACAGGGCTATCGCTTTACTGGACAAAGATTTTCAGGATAAGTCCGATATTCTTCCTATAGAGCGGAAAAAGGACGGAACATTCTCGACTTATTCAAGTGTCATAAATGAAAAGGACATGGAAACGGTTTCTAATTATGTAAACTTAAAAATCAAGGAATTAGGGAACGGAATCATACAGGGAAATATTTCAGTCAATCCTTGTGAACATAATGGGAATAGCGCATGTACTTATTGCGATTACCAGAGTATATGCGGTTATGATGCGGAAATTCCGGGGTATGAAGTGCGGAAGCTGGACAAGCTGTCTAAGGATGAAGCGCTGATGCAGATGGAGAAGGAGTTGGAGCGGTAAGAAGCGGATTAGGGCGTAAAAAGGTGCAAAGTCTTAGTAATTCAGTAGACTTTACACCTTGGATTGTGCAATATACGATTGTTGCTTATTCTTTTATTTTGTCAATGTCTGTCATGTTCACTCCTGACACTTGCAAGATTGCTTTCAAAGAGTGATATTCATCTTTTAATTTTGCATATGTCTTTGTAGCATTCTCTTCTTTTGCGAGTGCCATATATTCCTGAATTTTTTTAAAGTCATCAATAGCAGCTTTTGTAATTTCAAGACCGTTTGGCATATAATCACCTACTTTCTATATTGTGATTGTGCTTTGTATTGCTACAATGCAAGTATAGCACAACTAATGTGTAAAGTCTATTCAATATCAAGGCACTGGGTGTGATTAATGTGAAAAATAAATTTTTATTGCAGGTTGGGAGAAAGGATTAGTATGGGAATTTCATTTACGGCAGAACAGCAAAAAGTAATAGATACGCATGGCTGCAATATTTTAGTATCGGCAGCGGCCGGTTCCGGAAAAACCGCTGTTCTCGTAGAAAGAATTGTTAAGATGATTAGCGATGCGGCAAAGCCTGTAGATATCGACAGGCTTCTTATTGTGACTTTTACCAATGCGGCAGCAGCGGAGATGAGGGAGAGAATAAGTATAGCAATAGGAAATAAACTGTTAAGCGAGCCGGAAAACGAGCACCTTCAAAGACAGGTGACCCTGCTTCACAATGCCCAGATTACTACAATAGACAGTTTTTGCTTATTTGTAATACGCAACCATTTTCATACTATCGGCTTAGACCCTGGTTTTAGAATTGCGGATGAGGGGGAAATGAAACTGCTTAAAGCCGACGTAATGGCTGATGTATTAGAAAAGTGTTATTCAAACGGCGAAGAATCTTTTTTACATTGTATGGAATATTTCAGCACCGGCAGCAGCGATAAGGCGGTAGAGGAAGCGGTTTTTAAACTGTATGATTTTGCCATGAGTTATCCGTTTCCGAAAGAATGGCTGATGGAGCGTAAGAATGATTATGATTTAATGGATTTAGATTGGATGCAGGCATTAATGGATGACACCACATTGCAGCTTAAAGGTGTGTTTGACCGTATTAGTCAATGTGTTGCCATATGCAACGATTCAGACGGTCCGTACATGTATGCCGAATTATTAGAGCAGGAGCAGGAAAAAATCGAGAAGCTCATTGTTGCAAAGTCCTATGAAGAGCGTTATTTACTATTTGACGCCCTTGTATTCGGGCGGCTTTCTTCCAAGAAAGATGCGACTGTTTCATCTAATAAGCGTGAGTTGGTTAAAAATACCCGTTCTCAAATCAAAGACCGGCTACAGTCCATGCAGAAAACCTATTTTTCACAGCCGTGGGAAGAAGTGGTGCGGCAGATGGAGGCCTGCGGAGAGGCTGTCAGCGCTTTGGTGGATCTGACGCTTAGGTTTAAGGATGAGTTTGACTTAAGCAAACGTGCCAAAAATCTGGTTGATTTTGATGATATGGAGCATTTTGCGCTTTCCATACTTTTGAATAAGAAAGAGGACGGAAGCGTTGAACCTACGGAAACTGCGATTGAATATAGAAGTTATTTTGAAGAAATTTTAATAGACGAGTATCAGGACAGTAACCTGGTGCAGGAATATCTTTTATCTGCAATATCGGGGGAAGCTGAAGGTAACTTCAATCGTTTCATGGTGGGCGACGTTAAGCAGAGCATATATAAGTTCCGGCTCGCAAGGCCCGAGCTTTTTATGGAAAAATATTATTCTTATGGAATGGAAGAAGACGATAAGACTAAAAATACCATACGCATTGACCTTCATAAGAATTTCAGAAGTAGAAAAGAGGTTCTTACCAGCACAAATACTGTTTTTTCACAGGTGATGACAAAGAAACCGGGCGGTATTGAGTATGATGAAAACGCTGCCTTATACCTTGGGGCGGATTATCCGGAATATGACGATGCGGAGAACATAAATACAGAAAATAGAGTGGATTTAGAGCCCGATGTGGATAATAAGACCGAGCTACTTCTGTTTATTCAAAAAGAGGATGAGCTGGAACCTTCCGACACGGAGAATAAAGTCGCAGAAGCCTCCGGAGGGATGAACTCAAAACAGCAGGAGGCATACGGTATTGCAGGGAAAATCAAGGAGCTTGTAACAACTTTCCGGGTAACGGATTCCGAAACCGGAAAACTTAGAAATGCTTCTTATAAGGATATAGTAATTTTGCTTCGCACCACAACCGGCTGGGACGAGGAATTTAAGCAGGTGCTAGAGGGTGAGGGTATACCCGTGCACGTTACTTCTAAGACCGGATATTTTGCGGCGGCAGAGATTCAGCAGCTACTTCACTTTTTGAGGGTACTGGATAACCCATTGCAGGATATTCCTTTTTATGGGGTTATGAATTCCTGTTTTGGCGGCTTTACTCAGGAAGAGATTGCGGCCGTAAAAGCGGCGTTTCCGAATAAGCGTTATCTTTATGATGCGGTGAGCGAATATGCGAATGCTGACTTCGAAGCCGGTGAAGATTGCGAGGCAACTCATGTTTATGATACCGGCCTTGGAGAGAAATCGCAGCTCTTTTTGGAAAATATACAAAAATACCGTGAAATGGCAGTTTATATGCCTGTTCATGAACTTTTGCAAACGATAATACGTGAATATTCTTATCTGAATTACGTAGCAGCCAAGCCGGGTGGAAGCAGACGGCGCGCCAATGTGGAGATGCTTTTAGTGAAAGCCTCAGATTATGAAAAAACGAGTTACTATGGTCTGTATCATTTCCTGCGTTATATAGAGCAGCTTGAAAAATATGATGTAGATTACGGCGAGGCCAATTTACAGGATGAAAATGCCGACGTAGTGAGAATCATGAGTATACATAAAAGCAAGGGCTTGGAATTTCCGATATGTATAGTTGCAGGGCTCTCTAAGAGTTTTAACAATCGTGACAGCAACGATAGTCTGGTTATGGACGTGGACATGGGAATCGGCGCGGACTATATTAATCCGGAGCGCAGGATAAAAAGCCGGAATCTTAGAAGAAATGTCATAGCTGCTAAACTTAAGACCGATAATCTGGCGGAGGAGCAGCGCATTTTATATGTCGCAATGACGAGAGCCAAGGAAAAACTCATTCTTACCGGTTTACTAAAAAATCATGAGAAAAAAGTGCTTTCTTTATTGATGCTGCAAGGATACGTCGGACATAAGTTTTCATATGATATGCTTATGCAGATGGGAAGTTTTCTGGATGTGCTTCTTTATGCGGCGGCACGCAATAAATGCTTTGACGAGATATGGAAACTGTATGGAATGGAGCCCGATACCCGAAATCCGTTGTACGGTGAAGAAATGGATATGAAGGTGTCAATGCAGGATTGGGAAGCCACTATAGGGATAAAAATTAAAGAAACCATAAAGCAGGAGGATAATAGAAGGAGACTGGTATTATCCGATGCGTCAAATGAAATTGATAAGACGCTTATGAAAGTGATGTCAGAAAAATTCTCCTATCAATATCCATATGAAAACTTAAAGGATTTGTATACAAAGACAACGGTTTCGGAATTGAAAAAGGCTGGAATGTATGAAGAAACGGACTTTTCCTTCCCATTATACGAAGAAGAAACGATTGTGCCGTATCTGCCTAAGTTTATTAAGGATGATGTAAGTGTCAGCGGAACGGACCGTGGAAGTGCCTATCATAAGGTGATGGAATTGTTGGATTTTGGGATATTGACTAATATGGTCAATGCAAGCCTTTCTGAAGCCGTACAGACAGATATGAATAGGATGCTCACGCAGGGAAAAATGTCGCAAGAATATTATGATGTGGTTTCTCCTTCGAAAATAGCCGCTTTTTTACAAAGTAATATTGCAAAAAGAATGGCTAAGGCAGCAGCATTGGGAAAACTCTACAGAGAGCAGCCATTTGTACTTGGACTTCCTGCAAACCGCTTAAACAAGGCTTTCCCGCCGGAAGAAACCGTGTTAATCCAGGGAATTATAGACGTATTTTTCGAAGAAGATGGCAAATACGTAGTAGTGGATTATAAAACCGACGCCGTAAAGAAGCCTGAAGAGCTGATTGAAAGATACAAAACACAGCTTGACTATTATGCTGAGGCTTTGGTGCAGATTCTTGGCGATAGAATGACAAAATCCGGAGAGGGCAGCGTTGAAGAGGTTATTTATTCATTTGGACTGGGGATGGAGATTGCGCTGGATTAAAAAAGGGGCAACAGCCCAATGTGCTGTCGCCCCTATAAAATTAGTTTTCTTTGTAATTTACAATCTCATCAATCAGACTTTCCAGTTTAGCATCCATTTCTTCATCGTTAAACTGGCAGGTTCCGACAGCTTTGTGACCGCCGCCTCCGTATTTTAACATAAGGCTTCCGACGTTGACATTCGAGGTTCTGTTAAGTACGCTGTAACCTACGGCTGCTGAACAGCCAAGCCCGCCTTTTCCGTTTACAATCCATACAGAAATGTTCTGCTCAGGATACATACTGTAAATCAGAAAACGGTTTCCCGAATAAATCGGATCGACACCGCGTAAATCGGAAATGATAACATCTTTTTCCACACGTGTATGTGCTCTGACCATATCTTTGAATTTAGCATCCTGCTCTTTATAGATTGCAATACGTTCCTGTACGTCGGGAAGGGCTAAGATTTCTTCCGTATTCATGGTACGGCAGCATTCCATAAGATTTTCCATGAGCTTATAGTTGGGAATTGTGAAATTCCTCCATCTTCCAAGGCCTGTTCTGGGGTCCATCAGGAAACCTACCAGTATCCAGCCGGTTGGATTCTGAATTTCGTCAATTGTCAGGTTGCCGGAGTCTACCTTGTCAACCGCAACCATCATATCGTCAAAATGTGAAAAACGCTCCTGTCCTCCATAGTAATCGTAAATAATGCGCGCACATGAAGGTGTAATGCGGCTTTCTCCTTTATATTTGCCTGCAAGCTGGTTACGCTCATGTTCGCTGGAATGGTGGTCAAACCACAGTCCGCAGCCTTCAACAAAAGGTACGTTTGCAAGTACATCATTTTCGGTTATCTCTACAAGACCATCCTGTAAATCCTTGGGATGAGCGAACTTCCAACTGTCAATCAGTCCGACTTCTTTTAATAATGCGCCGCATGCAAGTCCGTCAAAATCAGAACGTGTAACTAATCTCATATATGTAATCTCCTTTACTTTATATAGTTTGTTGATATGAAAAAATACCCTAGATAAAATTATATAAGAAAATACGGAGTTTTTCAAGATGATTTGATTTTTTAAGCATAAGAAAAAGAGTGCATCTCTCGTTGCTTCAATACCTGTTCTCAATAAGTCCGAAAAAGTTTTCATGAAGTTCTTTTTCATATTCTATTCCATAACCGTCATCAAAATAATCTCCTTTTAATACTGCAATCGAAAAAATATCCGCAGCTCCATTCTCATCCATCATAGTGACTGATGCTTTGGCATTCAATGATTCTCCCGTATATTGAATCATTGCGTCCATAGTTTCGCGCAGCCTTTTTTCCGTATCCCGACGCTGTGACATGCGCTCAGCTTTATCATTACTCACATAATCAACATACAGATACAAATTGAAAATGTATGGAAAATCTATACATACATCAGTATATTTCAGCTGTGGAAAGTAGACATTATCAATAAGAGAATAATGCAGTCTTTCATCAAACATAACTGATGTTTCCGGTATGTCCGGATTTGAAAAAAGACGATATTCTTTAAAATAAAGAACACTGTCCTCCCTGCACCCCGGCATCTTGGCTACCATCTTATTCCAGAACTTCTGCTTATAATGCGCCTCTACCAAATCAGAAAAATAGCTCTCAATAGATTTTTCTATCCTCTCTGAAGGCTGTCCGCCTCCTATAGTATTGATTACAAAAACCCGCTCCTGCTCGTCGGCGTCCTGATAAGTCAGCTCCCATTCTGTATAACTAAAGGTTTGAACTTTTCCGTCTTTATCGAGAAATTGCCCTTCCTTATCCTCACCTTCAGATATCAGATAATTTTCTCCGAAACAGTTCCTTAGTTCCTGCTCACAGAGTTCCGGCAAAGGCTCGTCTTTCAACAGTTCATTTGACGGATTGGCCGTGGCACAGCCGGATAGAATGCCAATCAATGACAGACATAGGATGCGCAAATATTTGTCATACAGTATTTTTTTATTGTCCGTATTTTTCCTTAACATCTTTACTGTTATAGCCTCCGGATTTTCTAACTGGAAATCATGATAATAGTAATATGATTATATCACTTCCAGTTCCGATTTTCTATCGCAGTTTTAAGCGCGTTATAAACTCTCAAAACATCTTGACTCTTGTACCTAAGTGATAAAATGTAAATAAATAATAAGACCAGATTGCTTTTATAAATTCCAGGTGATATAGTTAAAAAATAATGGGTTTTGAAGGCAGGGAATAAAGACAGAGATATGAATGAAAAAATTTTAATAGTCGATGATGAAAAAGAAATAGCGGATTTAATCGAGGTCTATCTGAAAAATGACGGATATACGGTATATAAGTTCTATAACGGCATGGATGCCTTAAAATGTATAGAAGAAACAGATTTAGATTTAGCTATTATAGATGTGATGCTGCCGGACATAGACGGTTTTAAAATCTGCCAGAAGATCAGGGAGAAGTTCTATTATCCGATAATCATGCTTACGGCAAAGACCGGGGATGGGGATAAAATAATGGGCCTGACGATTGGAGCAGATGACTATATTACAAAACCTTTCAATCCATTAGAGGTGACAGCCAGGGTGAAAACACAATTAAGGCGTTATGTAAGTTATAATAATCTTGCTGAAAAGAAATCTTCCGGGACAAGCGAATATGATATCAGGGGATTACTGATCAATAAGGATACCCATAAATGCTTTTTGTATGGAAAAGAATTACAGCTTACGCCGATTGAGTTTGGAATTCTCTGGTATTTGTGCGAGCATCAGGGAGTGGTAGTTCCGTCAGAAGAATTATTTGAGGCAGTATGGGGCGAAAAATATCTGGATAACAACAATACGGTCATGGCGCATATAGGCCGTCTGCGGGAAAAGATGAACGAGACGGCAAGAAAACCGAAATTCATAGTAAATGTATGGGGAGTGGGATATACCATTGAAAAATAAAGCGATTAAAAAGACAGACGATTTCAGGGAGTTTAAGGCAAAGATTTTTTTACGTACAATAGTGATGATGATTATTGCAGTCGTATGTATTTTTTTATTGTATTCTCTTTTTTTGAAAGGAAATTTTGCAAACTGGATTGTGTTAGCAAACCAGAAGATTTTTCGTCTGGATTATGAGGCAGCCAGAACTTTATATCAATGGACATTCCGCAATAATATAGAACTGATGTTTGTAATTGGAACGGCGCTGGTATTTTTCATTGTATTTCGCATCTGGTTAAACTGGTTTAGTATATATTTCACGGAGATTAACAATGGGATTGATGAAATTGGCAGGGAAAGTCCGGAAGATGTCGCCCTGTTACCTGAGCTTTCAGCTATAGAAAAGAAAATTAATACAATAAAGCATAACTTTGAAAAGCAAAAACTTAATATGAAACTGGAAGAACAGCAAAAGAATGACATGGTAATGTATCTTGCCCATGATTTAAAGACCCCCCTTGCTTCCGTTATCGGCTATTTGCATCTGCTGTGCGATGAGGGGCAGATATCCGAGGAACTGAGACAAAAATATCTTTCGGTCTCTTTAGATAAGGCAGAGCGTCTCGAAGAATTGATCAATGAGTTTTTTGAAATAGCAAAGTTTAACCTGTCGAATATTACGTTGCAGTACAGCAGAGTGAATCTGACGCGGCTGCTTGAAATGCTTATTTATGAATTTCAGCCAATGTTTAATGAGAAGAAGTTAAACTGTAATCTTAAGGTTTCAGAGGATATCATGCTTAGATGCGATGCGGATAAAATTCAGCGTGTATTTGACAATCTCCTGAAAAATGCGGTCGTTTACAGTTTTGAGGAAACTGACATTGACATTGCAGCTGCCTGTCAGGACGAAAACATAGAAATCACATTTACGAATCATGGGAATACCATTCCGGAAGAAAAACTGGAACGGATATTTGAGCAGTTTTACAGGCTTGACGCTGCACGAAGTACGGCAAGCGGCGGGGCAGGCCTTGGACTTGCTATAGCAAAACAGATAATAGAACTTCATAGCGGAACGATTACGGCAAAAAGTGAGAACGAAATGGTTGAATTTAAAGTCATTTTACCGGCTTCGTAGGTAAATCGTAAGAAATTCCGTAGGAAATAAACAGAATACCTTGTGTGTAAACGAATAAACCGCACTTCTGTTATTGGTACAATAATGATGCCAATAGCAGGGGTGCTTTTGTTAACAACGGACAGCCCGCAATGCGTGCTGTCCGTTGTTTTTTAAATAAATAACTAACTGCGGTTTAGAGAAAGGTATAGGTATTGATATGTCAAGAAAAAGATTGACACAGGTGTTTCCGTTTCTGCTTCCGCTCCGTAAATGGCAGAGGAAGAAATTCTTTTACTATAAAATGCGAAAAGACGGATGCTTTTATGCGAAAAAGACAGCCGACAACTTATTGCCTAATCTGGTATTTGAAGCTTCGATACCAATGTTAAATGAAAAGAGTGGATTTGAAATGAAATACCAGGTAAATAAAGTACACAATCTGAAACTGGCCTCCAGAACGATTAACCATGTGGTTATCCAGCCGGATGAAACCTTTTCCTTCTGGCAGCTTGTAAGGTGGGCGGATAGTCAGGAAAAATACAAGGATGGTTTGAATTTAGTTAATGGGAAAATCGTCGCATCTTATGGCGGAGGGCTGTGTATGTTGAGTGATACGTTGTTCTGGATGTTTCTGCACACGCCTTTGACGATAGTTGAAAGGCATGGACACGCTGTTAAGTCGTTTCCGGAGACAACAGAGGCGATTGCCACAGGGATGAATGCAGCAGAAGTGCTTCCCGCGGGGGTGGATGCAACGGTTGTTGAAGGGTGGCTGGATTTGAAGGTACGTAATGATACTGATAATACGTTTCAGATTGAACTTGATTTTGATGATAAATATATGCATGGACGAATTTTGTCAAAGGAAGCCATAGGAATTACATATTCGGTATTCAATTCCTCGGTTTCCTATAAAAGACAGGGCGGCAGAATCTATCAGACTGCTTCTGTATGCCGCACGGAAACAGACAAAAGGACCGGAAGGCAAAGGGAGACAGAATTGTATATTAATAAGTGTGAGATTGCCTACAGCCTTCCGGATGGAATAAATATAGAAGAAGGAGATAAATAAAATGTACAAAAAAATAATAGCTGTTATTTTTGGAGGTAATTCAACTGAATATGAGGTGTCACTTCATTCAGCCTCATCAGTCCTTAAAAATATTGATGTAGATAAATATGATATCTTTACGGTCGGAATTACCAGAAGCGGTGAATGGTATCACTATACGGGAAAAAGAGAGAGGATTGATAACAATACATGGTTTGAGGACAGCGAAAACCTGTTTCCTGTTGTTATCTCGCAGAATCGTTCCCGGAAAGGGTTTTTAGAGCTTGACGGTGAGAGATACCGTTTCATAAAAGTAGACTTGGTTTTTCCGATATTGCATGGAAAAAACGGAGAGGACGGCACTTTGCAGGGGCTGTTTGAACTGGCGGGAATCCCTGTTGTAGGCTGTAATACGCTTTCGTCAGCAATCTGTATGGATAAAGACAGGGCGCATAAGCTGGTCAGCCTTACGGGAATAGCTGTTCCCAGAACAGTGGTCCTCAGACGTTCCGACAAAGAAGCGGCACTTAAGGATATTGAAGCCAAGCTGGTTTATCCGCTTTTTGTAAAACCTGTACGCGCAGGTTCATCCTTGGGGATTACAAAGGTAATGGAAAAAGATAGGCTGGATGCTGCCATAGATATGGCATTTGAACATGATACAGAAGTTATTGTTGAGGAAGAAGTTGTTGGATTTGAAGTGGGCTGTGCAATACTTGGCTGTGATGCTCTGACTGTCGGAAGGGTCGATGAAATTGAACTGACGGGAGGTTTCTTTGATTACACTGAAAAGTATACTCTTAAATCCTCTAAAATCCATATGCCTGCAAGGGTTTCGGAAGATACGGAAAAACGAATACAGGAAGCCGCCGTGACTATTTACAGGGCTTTGGGATGTTCGGGATTTGCAAGGGTGGATATGTTTTATACACCGTCAGGGGAAATCATATTCAATGAGGTGAATACAATTCCCGGATTTACGGAATTCAGCCGTTATCCCAATATGATGAAAGGAATTGGGCTGTCTTTTCCTGAAGTATTGGAGAAGCTGATTGCTTTGTATTAGGGGAGCGGAGTTTCGCAGGTTGAGTGAGGATGGAGGTTATTATGAGCATAAGAAGAAAGATTATTGATTATTCTAGAGGGAATGATTTGGATTATTTTTGGAGGTTGTATAGATTACAGCAGAGGACGGATGAGGGGCTTATACACGATGTTCTGACATTTATGATGAGCCGGTGTGCGCACAGGCATGGAGGTTATATCGGACCGGATGCGTTGATAAAAGGCAGAGCGACACTTCCTCATGGACTGCATGGGATTTTTATTTCAAGGTATGCGCAGATTGGGGTAAACTGTTTGATTTATCAGAATGTAACTATTGGGGAAGTGAATAGAAAAGCGCCTGTAATAGGAGATGACTGTCTGATTGGGGCAGGGGCAGTCATCATTGGAGGTGTAAAAGTAGGCAGCCACGTGAGGATTGGTGCAGGAGCGGTGGTAAGTACTGATATTCCTGACGGCTGTACAGTTGTTTCACAGCCGGTGCGCATTATGGGAGAAATGAAATAAAATGGTAAATGAGGTATTTAAAATAGAAAACGAGGCATGTAAAACGGAACGTGCATGGATTGAGGTAAATGTGGGAAATCTGCGTCATAACGTGGACACCTTGAAAAAAGCAATGCAGCCCGGATGTGAGCTGATGGCGGTCGTTAAAGCGCAGGCTTATGGGCATGGAGCTACTCTGACTGCATCGCTTCTTAATAAAATGGACGTAATGGCATTTGCCGTTGCTACGATTGATGAGGGCATAACCTTAAGAAAATGCGGTATCATAGGGGAGATACTTATTCTTGGGTATACAAATGTATACCGGGCAGCGGAATTAGCAGATTATGACCTGACGCAGACTGTTATCAGTTATGAATACGCGCAAGACTTAAACGCCCAGGGCAGTGCTGTTAAGACACATATAAAGATAGATACGGGTATGCACAGGCTTGGGATAATAAGCAAAGAATTATCCGCTGTCCGGAATGTATTTTTTATGAAAAACCTAAAGGTATACGGGATGTATACTCATTTGTGCTGTCCGGAAAGCAGACAGCCGGATGATATTGCATTTACCAGAGGACAGATCGACAGTTTTTATACTCTGATAAATGCTTTAAGGGATAATGGGATAATAATACCCCGACTGCATATACAGAGCAGTTATGGCCTTTTGAATTATCCGGAGCTTGCCTGCGACTATGTTAGGGCTGGTATAGCTTTATATGGGGGGATTGGTTTTGTGGATGACACCGTATTGAAACCGGATTTGCGGCCTGCACTTTCCTTAAAAAGCAGAGTGGTGCTGATACGGGAAGTGGCAGCTGGCGATAGTGTTGGATATGGCAGGAGTTTTAGAGCCGAACGTGATACCCGGATTGCCATACTGTCTATTGGATATGGTGACGGCTTTCCCAGAAGTTTATCGGATGGAAAAACCGGTGCATTAATAAACCACAATATAGTGCCCATTGCCGGACGCATCTGCATGGATCAGCTTGCCGTAGATATAACGGATGCAGAAGGTGTGTCAGTGGGTGACATTGCAACGCTTATAGGTGAGGAAGGGTATGATGAGTTGTCCGCCGCTGCTGTTGCGGGAAATTTTGGCAGTATCAGTAATGAACTGTTATGCAGGATGGGGGGAAGAC
>CAMWKB010000019.1 GCA_947174705.1 uncultured Lachnospiraceae bacterium | reverse complement strand
TTGCTCCACGCTAATCAATCTACATATTTACTTACTTTTGCGTCCATATATGGAATAACAATTGTACCCTGACTCAATGCCCTAATTCCAAGACCAAGGAACAAAATTTTCTCAACAATATTAATTCCACTAACCAATACTGTTATAATCTGGCTTACTTTTACAATTGCAAAATGTCCATTAAAAACTGATACAATATTTCCGATAAATCCAATCACATCCGGTATAAAGTTTATTAACGCTACCAACACGGAAAAGAATGTCATCAGAACAATTGCCTTCACAGCACTTCTTTTGAGCCATGCATTCTCCTCAAACAGCAATACATATCCAGCCAAAATTATAGCTACCAAATAACCACTAAAAAATCCAGCAAAATAAGTAATTGCCCCAAGCGCACCAACCGTAATCCCCAATTTTGTTTTTTGCATAAAAAAGTCCTCCTAATTCATCTTATTTTTCCCACTCAGAGCTTAGCTCCACATTCAGTACAAAAAACGGAATCTCCTGCCACCTTTGCACCACATTTCGTACACTCTATTTCTGTTGTTTCTACTAAAGCTTCCTTTGTCAATTCAGATGACGTTTCCCCCGAATTCGCAACAGGCTGCGCTATAGCCTGACCGCAAGCGGTACAAAACCTCATGCCTTTTTTTACCATAGCTCCACAGCTAGAACATCTCACGCAGTCATCATAAGCCGCCTGCTTATCAACATTTGGCATGGCTGCACCGCAAGAACTACAGAAAGCAACCCCCTTGGGAACTTCTGCCCCACATTTTTCACAATGCTGAATTCCTTTGATATCCTGAATTTGTTTTCTATATGTAATGTTTTGTCGTTCCAATTCATCAACCGTTGCCACCATTCCAGCAAATTCCGGATTACAATCATCCTTATAAATACTTACAAAGAGTTTTCCAATCTGATAGTAAACATTATTTATCTTGTTCTCATTTTGAGATATCAAAGAATTAACACGTGCCACCTCGGACAATTCCTGCGTTTTTTGCACAGCTTTTTGGCCTGCGTCTGTAACTTTCTTCCCAAAATCATCAAAAAATCCCATTTTTGTCTCCTTAACCATTTTTTTATCTGCATCGAAACAGAATTCTGCTAAAATAGATATATATAATTGTATCACATCTATTTACAAGTCCTTTCGCTATTTTTTCCTATTTTCCTACAAATATTGCCGTAAATGGAAAAAAATAACGGCTGCATCTTGACAAATAATAAAATAGTTGTACAATAAAATGTTTTCTCTGCTCCTAACGCTGTACTACTCATGCTTTTTTCCATTCTTTGATGAATGACCATAACAAAAAAGAACACTTCCTAACTTTTTATTAGAAAGTGTCCTTGAAGTACAAAATACTCTATTGTAGTTGACAACTAAGCGAAGCCGCTAAGCCTTGATTTTACTGGGTTTTATTTGTCCAACGACTTCATTGTCGGGAACTCCTTCCAATTTGTTTATAGTTCCTTATTACTCTACATATCCCTATTTCTGGGCGTTCCTTTTTTCCTATCAACTTCATAATTCTACGCTACCTTTTATAAATGGTCGTAAATCTGTCGTAAGTTGGTCGTAAGTCAGATTGTACCAGTTTGAGCAATCTTTTGTGCCTTGAAATAGTCCTCAAAGTTAATCAATTCAGCTTTCTTCAATTCCTTTGTTGCATCTGCATATATATCCATTGTTGTTTCCGCATCTGCATGACCTAGAATATCTTGCATAGCCTTGATATTAACTCCTGCTTCGCACATTCTTGTAGTAAAGGTATGTCGTAACGTGTGATTGCTGAATCGTGGTAATGTGACTGCATCTTTCTTTCCAGTGTCTAACACTTCATAATTACAATCGCGGATAATCCTACGCAACGCCTTATTAAGTGTACCTTGATGTTGAACACCACCAAAACGGTTGATAAAGATAAAATCCGTATATCCGTCAACTGACACATTGCATTTAATTCCACATTCTTCTTGATACTGCTTTTCCAGTAAAAAGGCTTCTTTCACTTTAGGCAACATGGGAATTGTTCTTTTTCCTGCTTCTGTCTTAGGTGTATTGATTGCAAAAGAACAACCGTCCTCTTTTCCTCTGCTGTAATAAATAAGGGTATGATTTACGTTAATTGTTTCTTCCTCTAAATCAATATCACACCAACGAAGTCCGACTGCTTCCCCAACTCTTAACCCAGTCCAAAGCATAACCGTAAAAATGGGATACCACCTATGATATTGCCCTTGTCCGCTTAAAAATGCTTCAAACAATTCTTGCTCTGAAAGCGTCAATGCTCTGCGTTTCTCTGTATCATTATTGTGTGCCTTTTTAAGTTCTTTTAACGCATTATCAGCAGGATTGTACCGCAAATAATCATCTTCAACACCTAACTCCAAAACTTGGTGTAAAACAGTATGTATATTGTCAATGGTCGCTGTTTTCAGATTACGTTCATCAGCAAGCATATTATAAAAGGCTCTAATATCTGTCCTTTTTAAGTCTGCTATTTTTGTACGCCCGAAATCTGGTTCAACGAATTGAGTATACATATACTGATAGTTGCAAAAGGTATTATTTTTCAATCCCCTTTTCAACTGCACCCATAGATTATATAGGTCATTGATAGTCAGATTACTTTTATCCGTTCTGACACCGTCCAAAGCATCACGCAAAACATCAATTTCTTTTTCCCGAAGTTCTTCTAAAGTCTTTGCATAGATAGAATGTCGTTTTCCACGTTTATCACGCCATTTATACTCAAATGTTCCGTTTGCTCTCTGATACTCTCCTTCCTTCAAAACCCTGTTTTTATTATCTTTGCGTCTCTCTACTGCCATAAAAATGCTCCTTTCTAACAATAAAGAGAACACGCTCAACCATATTATAACTTGTGCGTGTCCTCTCTGTCTACCTTAAAATCCATATTTGATTATATTGAATACATCTTTTCTAAATGTTCATCAAATAACTTACGCTTAATAAGTCTTTTACTACCGCACCATATAACAAATTTACAATCTTTATCATTAGTCATTTCTCTTAATTTGTTAATACCTATGCCAAAATATGCAGATGCTTCTTCAAGCGTAAGATTGGATTTTTCCCATATTGGTATTTCCTTTTTTATAGCAGATACCCCCTTTCATCAATCAAAAGGTACTTGTTCGTCTGTAATCTCAATAAAGCCATTATCTCTCTCAAAATAGTCCTTAACGGATTGATACTCTGTCTTTCTTCCAGAACTGTCATATAAAATCACTTTATGAATCCTGCGAAGAAATGCTTTCCATGATTCTTCATCTTCTCTCTGTATTTCCGAGTATTGTTTTTCCAAAGACCAGTTAGAAACGATAAAAACTTTATTATAACAGGCAAACTTATTTGCATATCTGCTTGGCAACTCAATCGGATATATGTCACAATACAACAACATTTCCTTTAATTTTAATGATGAACGGAACTCATCAAAGCAAATAACAGGTTGGCAATTATAACCGTCAAATGGGTGTAAATAATCTGTAACCCTGTAAACATTCGCATATCCGTTATTTTCCATTACTCCGCGTGTCTTTCCTGTACCTGTTGCACCGCTGATATATGTAACTTCCAAATCAAGCCTTACAATTTCCTTGTATCGTTCTGTTAATACTGTTACACGTATTTTATCGAGTTTATCAATCTGTAAAATGTAATCTTGGTTTATTGCAAGTATTTCTGCATTTGTCATATTATCAAGCACCATTTGATAAAGTTCTGACATATCACTTCTTTTGCCCTTGCTGTCGGGCGGTTGTGTTCCAAATTCTTCAAATGTTCCTGTAATTTTCTTTTCCTGCTTAGTTTCGTCTAATTCCCACTTTCCAGATTTTTTTATATAGTTTACGTTATCCGATACAGAACCCCTGCATTTTTCAATATGCGCTTCTGGAAAGTATCTTTTAATCATGCTGAACCGAACCCTTGACGCAAAAACAGCAAATATATGCGTATGAAATAATGAACCCTGTTCATCTGCCATACAATAGTATACTACTGTTCTAAAATTACATCTGATAATTTCAGTAATTCGCTCATGTGTATAGCCTTTTTCCAGAGGTGCGTTAATCGTTAATTGATACATGAAGGATTGCGTATCTATATAATCACCCCCTTTGTTCCTTTTGTGCATCATTGTGAACACGCTGCAAACCCTTGCGGTTATTGAGCTTGTTCATGTTTGTGCACGGTCGGGTAATACTAAGCCGACCGTTTGAGGGCTTGTGGCTTCGCCACCGCCCTCAACGGGGCTTTCTTCCCTTGTTAGCGCATCAATACAGACTCTTTGCATTTTCGCTTCATCCTTGACCATAGGTATTTTTATGTATCGCATATCGGAACCCTGTAACAATGCAACTCCTTCCCCTCTCTTAAATGCTCTGTCGCCTATTTCATCAATGTATTCCTTCGGGATAAGCATTTCATATATACTTCTGATCGGCGCACCGACTATCAGTATAATTCCATAATTCAAACGGCTACCAGAGGGGAACGCAGAAGCATCTGGACGCTGACAGGATATTATGAGCCTTACGGCAAGGGAGCGACCAAGCATGAGGATTTCTGAAACCTTGCGCATTATATCATCTGCCCTCTTCTTCTCTGTTCCCTGTATAGCAAGTATATTAGCCATATATTCATCCCAGATAAGCGTTACAGGACTTCTTGATTTATCTTCCCCAGATTGTCGCTTATGCAATGTATCATATACAATTTCCAAGGCTTCTATCGACTTATTATAAGGATAGTATCGAGGGCATCCACGCAGATATGCAAATTGGTCGTCCTGCTTAAAATCTGAAAAAAATACAACCCCTTCTCTGCTTGCTATTTTTGCAAATAACAGATTGGTTGCATAACTTTTTCCACTCCCTGACATACCACATAGAATAATATGGCTGTTAGTTTTGGTAGAAATATCTGTTGATATAGGTTCTATTGCTCCATAACCAAGATATTTATCATAATCATAACCAAGCACTAAATCAGAATTCTTCATCATATAGCACGCCCCTTGCCGTTGCTTCTCTACCTTCCGCAGAATACATTACAATCCTGCTTCCGTTTGACTTGCCACCATATCGAAAATTCTGGACAAAATGAATGTTCATTGCATCCGCTATTTCTTCCTGATGCTCTACCCATAATTTCATAGGTATCGGAGAATACCATTCTCTTATTGCCACGCCTGTTTTTTTGTCTTTACACTTATACATGAGTATCGGACTACCGTTCCGCAGTTCTTTTTCGTTAAAAGCCATCTGCATAAGTGCTTCATCTTTTCGGGCAATTATCGTGCCAATAACATCAATCATCCCCCATACCAATAAAAGCGGTATCAATACCCCGAACGCCTTTATTATGACGGTATAAATCGGAAGTATAATCTTTGGAACATCAAACACCATAAACGCATAATCCATATTTACCCAGATAATCAATGTTAAAATGATAATAGGTAAGAGCATGATGTTTAACAGGGGAAATTGTATCATCTGCATTATCCCTAATTTCCAATGGCAGAAGTTTCTTTTTCTGTTCCATTTCTGCCGAATGTATTGGTTGTTAATATCATTTTGCATATTATATCCTTTCTGCTTAACATCCAAGGGGCATATATAATGCCCCCAGATGCTAAGACTTTGTGCTTAGTTAGCCTTAGAAATTGCCTCAACCTTACCTTTCATGTTAAAGGTAATGTCGATAGTGTCATTGAGTTTGGTGTCCTTCGGCAGAGTAATTCCATCTTTAAGGAAAAACTTCTCGGTACGAAGTCCTTCAACATTTTCATCCTGAAATGCACAAAATATGTTTGTACCGTTGACATCTTCGCCGTTGTTGTTTGTAAAGTGGATTCCCTGTACGCCAAAAAGTTTTGCTTTCATACCTTTGTCCTCCTTTCCTGCAAATGCCGAGCTCTGCATCTGCATCTCAGGTACCTTTGATAATCTTATTCTATGCGATTTTCATTAGGCATAAAATATTTTTAAATTTAATAGTTTTCAACTTTTCTTCAACTTTTATCTCGTGTATAATCTGTATAAAGGAGGCGATTTATTTGATATATAATCTGGGAATAGAAGAACAGCGAAGACAGTTAATTGCAGTAATAGATTACTTGAAATCAACAGGAAGAAGTCAGAAAGAAATAGCAATAGAATTAGGTGTAGATAACGTATATATGTCGCATCTTCGTTCTGGAACAATCAAATATATACCTCCAGAAGTTATTGAGGGATTACACGAAGCATACAGTATTAACCCCAAATTTATAACTCATGGGGCATCTAATATGTTTGATACTGCCGGATTAAAATATGAAAATTTCGATAATTTTGTCGATAGTTGGGATTTAGTTGAACATGAGAATAAAGAATATCTTCATTTCTCAATGGATGAGAATTTCTATAAATTCCTTATTGACGTATTCAATTTTAAAAATGCATCATCTAATTCTGACGATGCCATAAGAATGGCAGAAGCATTTGATAAAGCCACAGAATCACTCATGGAAAACTATCCTTCCTCAAATCACATAAAAGAATATGTATTAATTCCTGCTGATGTTATGCTTGATATTGCCGTTGACAATATACCAAAAAGAAAACATCTTGGTGAAGTAGTTGATATTATCGATTTCTATCCGCCCAAGGAACAGCACTAAAAAGGAAATGGAACTGATTTATTTCAGATCCATTTCCTCTTTTTTTATTCTTCCATAATATCTTCAATAGGGTTTCCAATTACTACGATTATTACTTTGGAATATCCCTTGATTACGTCATGTTTTAGGTTTTCTTATATTTATCAACACCATTTTTTTCCTATATGAGTAAAGGCATAATATACTACATTATATCAAAAATGGGAAAGCATAAAAAGGGGCATTCATTATATTAACAAACGCCCTATAAATTTTTAGTTACTAATCAATCTTATCACCATTGCTGTCTAAACAATAATTATCATTAGACCAACCTTCTTCAGTTATTGTTGCAATATTTAATAAATTTCCATCTACATCAAATAGTAATTTTGCACCTATATATTCGTCATTTATAAGAATGGGAACCTCATACTCAACTTTCTCACCAATAACTTCAATGTTGCATTCATCACCTGAGATAACTTCACCCGCTGTAATGTTATCAATATTCTGGAATAAATATTGAAGTGACATTGGTACAGAGCCCATTGTTAAATTATTTGTATTTTCAACACCACAAAACCATGAATATTCATGGTCGCCATGAAGAATTTCATCAGATGTGTGTGACTTTACGTATTCATAGATATCATAATATTTCTGGTCAACATTTACATAATTATAAAAATAATTTAATATTACTGCATTCCTAACGTCAGAAATATTAACAGCATTTTCATCAGCCATATATTCATCATCCCAGTCAATAGGTACACCGTCAGATGTGTTTATATTCATCTTAGAATTATCATTACCATAACCTGCATTCATATGTTCAGCACCGATAAGAAGGTTGTAGATGGCGGGGTCATCCTGCAAGTACAGCTCGTTACGTGCGTTGAAAAGCAACGCAAGCTTGTGCATTGCGTCCTCTTCGGTGAACTCCTCATTCGCTTCTTGTTCATCAGTATCAGATAAATCTTCTTCCTGTGCGGATTCATTATCAGTTACAGTTTCATGTGTGTTCTCCGCTTCTGTGTCAGTGGTTTCTGTATCTGTTGCCACGGTTTCGGTAACTGTTTCCACGGTAGTTTCTTCTGATTGTGTTACTGTTTCCACAGTTTCCTGTGAGGAATTTCCACAGCCAGATAATGCGCTAATTAACAAAGTGCACATTAAAATTGTTACAATAAATTTTTTCTTCATGTTCTTTTACCTCTTTCCATGTGTTTAAGATTGTCCGTCATATGTTGGACATATTAAATAAGTGTACATCATTTGTTGTACACTGTCAAGGAAGGAATACAGGTGATGTTTATGGGATATTATCCACGATTAAGAGACTTACGAGAAGATAAAGATTTATCTATCAGAAAGCTTGCCGAACTGCTTCATATGCAACGAACCACATACCACAATTATGAAACTGGAAAAAGAGAATTACCGTTTGAATTAGCTGTTACGTTAGCAAAATTCTATAATGTATCATTAGATTATATAGGCGGTCTAACCAATGATACAACTCCACCTCATAAAAAATAAAAGTGCGACATAGGAATTTATTTTATCCTATGTCGCATTTTTCATTTTCTTTGAACGTGTTCTCTTTAATTGGTCGTATATCGGTCGTAAATTTCAACCTCATTCCCTTGAAAGCCTTGATTTTACTGGTCTTTTTTGTCCAGTGACTTCATTGTCGGGAACAACAAAACATCCCTAATCGCCGGCGAATCCGTCAGCAGCATAACGAGCCTGTCTATGCCGTATCCGATTCCGCCTGTAGGCGGCATACCGATTTCCAATGCGTTCAGGAAGTCCTCGTCCGTATGGTTGGCTTCCTCGTCTCCGGCTGCGAAAGCTTCCTCCTGGGCTTTGAAACGCTCCCTCTGGTCGATGGGGTCATTAAGCTCGGAATACGCATTACACATCTCGCGGCATGTAATAAAAAGTTCAAAACGCTCTACATACTCCGGATCATCGGGTTTTTTCTTGGTAAGCGGTGAGATTTCTATTGGGTGGTCCATAATAAATGTCGGCTGAACCAGGTGTTCTTCCACAAACTCTTCAAAAAACAGGTTCAATATATCGCCTTTTTTATGCCTGTCTTCGTAGTGGACGCCTTTTTCATCTGCGACCTTTTTCGCCTCAGCTGTATCTTTAATTGTATTAAAATCTACTCCTGAGTATTGCTTGACTGCATCTATCATTGTCATTCTGGCAAAAGGTTTGCCCAAATCAATTTCCACGCCGCCGTATGAAATCAGGGTAGTTCCACATACTTCTTCTGCAACATGGCGGAACATATTTTCCGTCAAATCCATCATTCCGTTATAATCAGTGTATGCCTGATACAGCTCCATCAGTGTGAATTCCGGATTATGTCTGGTGTCCAGACCTTCGTTTCTGAAAACTCGTCCGATTTCATAAACTCTTTCCAGTCCGCCTACAATAAGACGCTTTAAGTATAATTCCAGTGAAATACGAAGTTTCACATCTTCGTCGAGTGCATTATAATGAGTTTCAAAAGGTCTTGCCGCAGCGCCTCCGGCATTGGATACTAACATTGGCGTCTCAACCTCTAAGAAACCTTGTCCATCCAGATAACGTCTTATCGAGCTGATAATTTTAGAACGCATTACAAAGGTTTTCTTCACTTCCTCGTTCATAATGAGGTCTGTGTATCTTTGTCTGTAACGAATATCAGTATTTACCAGCCCGTGATACTTTTCAGGAAGTATTTGAAGGCTCTTTGATAAAAGGGTTACTTTGGAGGCATGAATGGAAATCTCTCCTGTTTTGGTCTTAAATACTTCGCCTTCGATTCCTACAATGTCACCAACGTCATATTTCTTGAAATCGGCATATGGTTCTTCGCCAACGCTGTCTCTTGCTACATAGGATTGGATATTTCCTTCTAAATCCTGTACATTGCAAAAAGAAGCTTTTCCCATGACACGCTTAGACATAATACGCCCTGCAATTGATACGTTCTGACCTTCCATAGCATCAAAGTTGTCCTTAATTTCCTGACTATGATGACTTACATCATATTTCGTTATAACAAAAGGGTCTTTGCCATTATCCTGTAGCGTTGCAAGTTTCTCACGTCTTACCTTTAAAAGCTGATTAATATCCTGAACCTGTTCATTCTTCTGATTCTGCTGTTGTCCATTATTTTGATTCTGCTGTTCTGCCATAATAGATGTTTCCTTTCAATCCGATAGTACATATTAGTTAGATCTCTGAATCTGCAGCACTTTATATTGCAGTACGCCTGCCTGTGTTTCTACTTCAACCACATCGCCTATTTTACTGCCCATTAAAGCCTTGCCTACCGGAGATTCATTGGAAATCTTTCCTTTTAAGCTGTTTGCTTCGGTGGAGCCTACAATTTTATACTCCAATTCTTCGGCATATTCCATGTCAAGTATAGTTACCTGACATCCAATGTTGATTTTGTCTAAATCAACCTCATCTTCAACAACCACTTCGGCGTTTTTCAGAATCTTCTCCAGCTCTTCAATTCTTGCTTCAATGTCGCGCTGTTCGTCTTTTGCTGCATCGTACTCTGCATTTTCTGACAGGTCTCCCTGTTCTCTGGCTTCTTTAATCTTCTGTGCCACTTCCTGACGTTTTACGACTTTCAGCTCATGTAGCTCATCTTCATATTTTCTCAAACCTTCATAAGTTAAAATATTCTTTTTTTCTTCCATGACAATCTGTCCTTTCCTGCCCTTATTCTCTATTTTTCTTATGTTAAACTCTAGAAGTCATAATTTTGACATTAAAATCTAATACTTCACATTTGTCTAATTAACTAGTTTATCATAACCACTTTTTACCATAGTGTCAAGGTATTTCATCGGAGACAAATACGAAATTTTGGAACATTTCTTTTTGATACGCTGTTCTTTTTCCCTCGAAGAGAGCACATCAATATAAATGCCGCCTGCGCGCATCATAGAATATGGCAGGCTTCCCTGATAGCCGTAATCAACATAAAGAGTTCTTAACTGCTTATGCATGTACCTCATCTTTTTACTATTCATTTGTTCCTGCGCATTTTCTTCCTCAAGCCTCTGTTTCACATCCCCCTCACTCTGGTAAACATCAACAACCAGACCGTATTCATAATATAACATCTCCGAAAAGTCATCTATCGCTTTCCTCAATCGTTCCATATTTATTTCTACATCACCATATGTCTCATACATGATGCTCAAGTGGTTAATCCGCGGAAAATACGGCTGCATCATATCGGTAAACCGCTCTATCTGTTCCTCCGGGAAAAAGAAGTTGCCCATCATAAGAACAACCGACTCAGGAACCTGCTGCTTATTGCCATGAGGATAAGAAAAATTATCCGCAAAAAGCCTGTCTGTCAGTGTCCAAAACACTGTCTGAAAACTCTCCTGCTGCCCTATCAATTCCTGTATCTCAGGGTGCATCACAACCTTAGCGGTTCTTAAATAATTAACATACTCCGCTATGCCCGTATTCATAATATCAAGCAGTTTTTTCCGGTTCCAGCCCTTATCATTCGTTGGAATCATCACGATTACCACCGAAATATCTTCATCCTCCATGACAAAAGAGCGCGGTTTTATTTTCTGCCAAAAGTGTTTTTTAACACTGCTTTTACAGCCTGTAATTGTTTCATCAAAAACATAATAAAGTATTGTTTCGTTTCCCATATGAGAATATACGCTATATTTTTTTGATTAATTCCTCCAATGTTGCAAAATTTTCCATTGAATTTATTTCCTGTCTTAACTTCGCCGAATGGGGCATTCCGGCGGTGTACCATGATACATGTTTACGCATTTCGCGGATTCCGGTATATTCACCTTTACATTCAAGCTGTAATCTGGCGTGCTCAAGCATCATTGCTTTGCGCTCTTCCTTGGTTGGATTAGGTAACACTACACCTTCTTCAAGATAGGCCTTAATCTGGCTAAAAAGCCATGGATTTCCTCTTGAAGCGCGTCCTATCATTACTGCGTCACAATTTGTCTGCTTAAGCATTTTGGCTGCACTTTCACCGCAGGTAACATCGCCATTCCCAATCACCGGTATTGAAACCGCGTCCTTTACCTTTGCAATGATTTCCCAATCTGCCTCTCCTGCATAAAGCTGTTCCTTGGTTCTGGCATGAACCGCAACTGCACTTGCACCGGAATCTTCTATCACTTTTGCCATCTCAACCGCATTAATATGTTCTTTATCAAAACCGCTTCTAATCTTTACGGTAACAGGCTTTTTTACCGCCTTTACTACGGCCGAAACAATCTCTCCGGCAAGCTTCGGATTTTTCATAAGTGCGGAGCCTTCACCGTTATTTACTATTTTCGGCATCGGACACCCCATGTTTATATCAAGTATAGAAAAAGATCGCGTTTCTATTTGTCTGGCTATATCTGAAACAATCTGTGGGTCTGAACCAAACAGCTGCAAGGATACCGGACCCTCATCCGGATGAATTTCTAGTAATGATTCAGTATTTTTATTTTTATATAAAACCGCCTTGGCGCTTATCATCTCCATGCATACAAGACCTGCACCCTGCTGCCTGCACAGCAAACGAAAAGGCAGGTCAGTTACGCCTGCCATCGGAGCCAGTATTATATTATTCTCAAGTTCTACATCCCCTATTAGCAATTTTCCCACACTGAATCTCCTTAGTCCTCAAACTTCTCATGCAAAACAAACACACGATAGTACAAGCTCAGCGCCTCTAACATTTCCTGCCTGTTTCTGCGTATTTCCCTAATCATAAGACCGCTGCTTATTTCATCATATAAAAAGTCGTCCTCTTCAGCGTCCGTCTCAAACGAAATACTTCCATCCTCTTCAAACACTATCGTAAAAATTCCGCCAACTTCTTCCGTAAAAAGAACGCAGATAATATGCAGTTCCTCTTTAATAGAGTCCGGAATCGATGCAAACTGTTCATTAAAATAGTATTTCTGTTCATAAGAATTTGCGCCGCACAACACTGTACGCTTGTCTTCCATATCCTTCATATTTTCAATAAACCCTTCCAATGTCCGTCAGTTTCTTTTTAAATACAGCCGTCAAATTACCTACACATATCCATATATACCTCTGACAGAGACCTCTCCCGCATATACCTGTTCAATCGTTCCGTCGTCTTTTTCCACAAGCAGTTCCCCTGTCTCATTGATACCTCTGGCAATTCCCGTATACTCACCTTTAGGGTCCAATACCTTAACTTCGGAATTCAGATTCAAAAGATATTCGTCATAAGTCTCCATAAGTCCGCTTAAATCAAGAGTTCTGACAAATGTATCATAATTTATTTCAAAATGATAAAGTACACGCTCAATCAAAGCCGCCCTGTTTATTCGCTCTCCTTTTTCTATTCTGAGCGAAGTCGCAGTCTGTCTGATTTCTTCGGGAAATTCCTCAGGTTTTGCAATATTAACATTTATTCCTACTCCGGTTACCACGTATTGAATATAATCCTGCTCTACATTCATTTCGGTAAGTATTCCGCACACTTTTTTCTTATTGACTACAATATCATTGGGCCATTTGATACCTGCCCGTAAGTCTGTAGCTTCGGTAATTGCGCCTGCTACGCTAAGCGCCATAACCAGTGTAAGCATGGCAGCTTTATCCGGAAGAAAATCCGGCTTTAATATGATTGTCATATATATTGCGCTTCCGGGAGGGGATTGCCACATACGTCCTCTTCTGCCCCTGCCGCTGTTTTGCATATCAGCTACAACAACGGCCCCATGCGAAGCTCCCTCTTCGGCATACCGCTTTGCATCAATATTGGTTGAGCCGGTCTCATCAAAATAATATACCTCGCAGCCTGCCCACCCAGTTGATAACCGGCTTGTAATCTCGCTCTTAGAAAGCACATCCGGAGTCTCAACCAGCTTATAGCCCTTGTTGGTAACCGATTCTATCTGATATCCTTCTTCCTTTAATTGATTGATAACTTTCCACACCGCCGTCCTTGAAACTTCAAACCGCTCACAGAGCTGCTGCCCCGAAACATAACCTTCACTGCTTCGCAGCATGGCAAGGATGCCTGATTTATCAATTTTCATATTAATAACCATGCCTTTCTCTCAAAGTGTGAAAAATTTATTTATCACACTTTTCTTAGACTAAGGTAGCTGCCATTACCGCCTTAATTGTATGCATGCGGTTCTCCGCTTCATCAAAGACGATGGACTGGGATGACTCAAATACCTCGTTTGTAACTTCCATTTCCTGAATTCCGAATTTTTCATATATTTCCCTGCCGATTCCGGTATTCAAATCATGAAATGCAGGCAGACAGTGCATGAATACTGCCTTCTCTCCGGCGTTCTCCATCGCACTTTTGTTCACCTGATACGGAAGCAGATCATGTATTCGCTCTTCCCATACTTCAGCAGGCTCTCCCATAGACACCCATACATCCGTATAAATAACATCTACGCCTTTCGTGCCTTCTTCTACGCTCTCGGTCAGGCGGATACTGCCGCCTGTCTGCGCGGCAATTTTTTCACACTCGGCAACAAGCTCCTGCGCAGGGAAATATTTCTTTGAAGTACATGCCGTAAAATGCATTCCCATCTTTGCACACGCAACCATAAGCGAATTGCCCATATTATAGCGCGCATCACCCATATATGTAAGTTTAATACCCTGTAACTTTCCAAAATGTTCTCTGATCGTAAGCAAATCGGCAAGCATCTGCGTAGGATGAAACTCATTGGTTAAACCGTTCCAAACCGGTACTCCCGCATATTTGGCAAGCTCGTTTACAATGTCCTGCCCAAAGCCGCGGTATTCGATTCCGTCATACATACGCCCTAAAACCCTTGCGGTATCCGCAATGCTCTCCTTTTTACCAATCTGTGAACCTGAAGGATCAAGGTAGGTTGTTCCCAGTCCCAAATCATGCGCTGCCACCTCAAAAGAACAGCGGGTTCTTGTACTTGTTTTTTCAAAAATAAGTGCGACGTTTTTCCCGCGCAAAAAATCTACGGGAATCCCCTTTTTCTTCTTCTCCTTCAAATCCGCCGCTGTATCCAACAAATATGTAATCTCTTCCGGAGTAAAATCCAGTAACTTCAAAAAATTCCGACCTTTTAAATTCATCTCAAACATATCCTTTCTATCAAACAAAAAAGGGGCAAGTTCGCTCCCGCGGTCGAGCCCCGTTTTTGTTTATTTTATTCAAACTCGTGCTTCTTGGTAATCCCTTCCGCAATAACCTACTTCAAAATCTCCTTTGCAGATGCTGCAAGCCCCGCCAAACCTTGAATTTCAGAAGGAATAATAATCTTCGTCGCCTGTCCGTCAGCAGCTTTTTCAAATGCTTCCAAACTCTTAATCCTAAGTACTGCCTCGTCTGCGCCGGCCTCACGAATCATACGAATACCGTCTGCCGTAGCCTGCTGTACTTTGAGAATTGCAGCAGCCTCACCTTCAGCCTCACGAATCATCCTCTCTTTCTGTGCCTCGGCTCTTAAGATTGCCGACTGCTTCTCTGCTTCTGCTTCGAGAATTACGGATTCCTTTTTACCTTCTGCAACAAGCACCGTAGACTTCTTCTCACCTTCCGCACGAAGAATAGCTTCACGGCGTTCACGCTCTGCCTTCATCTGCTTCTCCATCGCATCCTGAATAGCTGCGGGAGGTATAATGTTCTTTAACTCTACACGATTTACTTTAATACCCCAAGGGTCCGTTGCTATATCAAGCGATGCCCTCATCTTGGTATTAATAACTTCTCTGGATGTAAGCGTCTGGTCCAGCTCCATCTCACCGATAATATTTCTTAGAGTAGTTGCTGTCAGATTCTCGATTGCCATAATCGGATTTTCCACACCGTATGCAAAAAGCTTCGGGTCCGTAATCTGGTAAAATACTACCGTATCAATTCTCATGGTTACGTTATCCTTGGTAATAACAGGCTGGGGTGCAAAATCTACCACCTGCTCTTTTAGAATAACTCTTTTTGCGACCCTATCTATAATCGGCATCTTAACATGAAGACCCACCGACCAGGTCTGTTGATATGCTCCCAGACGCTCCACAACATACGCATACGCCTGTGGAACCACACTGACACACGACGCCAGAATAATAACAATTATAATCAATATTACTAAAACAAAAGCAATTCCACCCATTCCACTCATTTTTTACCCCTCTTTTCTTTCTTCTACAATAAGTTTTACGCCATCTACACCTAAAACGGTAACGACTGCTCCTACCGGCAATACTACATTGTGGTAGCTGCTCCTTGCAGACCATTCCATACCGCCTGTATTTACCTGTCCGATGCCCTCGACATTGTTAATCTCGCTGACAACAATCGCCTGTCTGCCTATCATCCCCTCAATATTGGTTCTGACCCTGTCTTTGTTAAAATATTTAACTGCAACCGGTCTTGTAAAGAACAGCAGCACGAGCGATACTATAAGGAATACAATAACCTGTAATACAACCGGTGTGTCGGGTATTGAAACCAAAGCCGCCGCTAATGCACCGCCTGCAAACCATATCGTAGTCAGGCCCATCGTAATCAGCTCAATCACAATTAATATAACCAATAAAACAAGCCATACGATTGTTATATTAATATCCATAATGCTTCACCCCTTCTAACACATATTACTATATTATCCAACCAGTTACAAGAGATTTCAGACAAAAAGCCCTAAGACTGCGGCTGTATAAATTACGCTGTCTTAGGACTTCTTCTTCCTTTATCTTACCAGAATACCTGATTACCAATCAGTATTCCGTCATGATTTCCCGCTCTTCTAAAGTGCGTTGCATCTCCTACATTGCTGTATCCTGCCAATACCTGATTTGCAGCCTCGTAACAAGAATCCGGCACAGTTTCGTTATAATAAACTCTGGCCACCTTACCGTTAAGCGCCGGTGTAAACTGTCCTGATGCATAAATGACACCGGATATGGTGCTTGGATAAGCTCCGCTTCTAAGCCTGTTCATAACAACCGAACCTACAGCAAGCTTTCCATCATAAGATTCACCGCCGGCCTCGCAATAAATAAGCGTCGCCAGAAGTTTTACGTCATCGGATTCTGCAATGATCGCTTCGTTCTTAGTTATCAACGCCTTACGCCTTGCCTCAGCCTCTTCCGCTTCTCTTTGGCGGATTACTTCCATTGTTTCTCCTTTGTCAATATAAAAATCCATATTAACATATTCTGAGGAAACATAAGCGACATCATTTTCAAAATCTACACTTATCCAGCCATCATCTACTACTTCAATTACATCTAATGAATCATCCGGCCCCAACGCCCCGATAACTTCGGCGTCCAGATTAGGATCTTTACGAACACGTAAAGTTTCTGTTTCAATAGTAACAATCATATTGCCGACTTCACCGGCAAGTTCTTCTGCATCTTCATCGAACAAAAGATATTCATTACTTGCCCAGCCTACCAAATCTCCGGATTGGATTTTTGTCCAGCCATCCTTTTGCTCAAGAATTTTTCCTCCGCAATCTTTATAAAGTAAACCTACTTTCTCTGAGTCTTCTGATGCTTCAGCCCGTACATTGAGAGCCACTTTAACGTCCGCCATGACCAAATCCGATTTATGGCTGGCTTCTTCTTCGGCTATCTGCGTAAGTTCTTCAATAGCTTCTTCATTAGTGCTTCCGGACTCAGGTGCAATAATATTGGAAATTCCTGCACTAAATGAATCCAGATAATCTGTCGTACCGGTTGCAGCAGCATCTATGCCGATTCCATACAACATGCTCATACACAACATAAAACTGAGCAGTATACGGAATACATTTCTGCCTTTAAACATGAATGCATACCTCCGTTTTATTACTGATTTAATAATTGTTTTGCAAAATTGTTACAAATTTGTTAAATCTTCATTTTGGATTATTCTAGCAAAACATCTATCTTTTGTCAAGTTTACACTTCATGTTTTTAATTTATAAGTAAAAAATTATAATTAGAAATCAAAAATTTATTACAATTTCTTTGATTTTTCGATACATGCCGCCAAGGCATCCATAACGGCTCCTCTCATTCCTTTTTCCTCTAAAACCCTGACGCCCTGAATTGTAGTTCCCCCCGGTGAACACACCATATCCTTAAGTTCTCCCGGATGCCTACCGCTCTCAAGCATAAGCTTGGCGCTGCCGCAAACCGCCTGCGCCGCAAATTCATATGCCTGCGCTCTGGTCATTCCTGCCGCCACTCCCGCATCCGCCATAGCTTCAATAAACATAAATACAAAGGCCGGTGAGCTTCCGCAGACAGCCCCCACCGCATCAATTAAACGCTCCGGTATAATACTTGCCCTGCCAAAACTCTCCATAAGTTTCAAACTATATTCCGTCTCTTCTTTAGAAACTTTAGAATTAACGCACACTCCTGTACAGCCCTCGCCCACAAGCGCCGGCGTGTTAGGCATACAGCGCACCAGCTTAATCTGTTTGCCAAAAGCCTCTTCAATCCATGCAATACTCTTTCCGGCTGCTATACTTATAATCAAAGTCTCTTCCTTTGTCACAGTCTTAATCTCATTTATTACTTCTTCAAAGAACTGCGGCTTAACCGCAAGCACTAAAACATCAGCCTTCGATGCAACTTCTGCATTGTCATTCATGACAGTAATGCCATATTCATTGGCCATCCTATCCATCGTGGCCTGCGTCTTGGCGCTTCCTATTATGTCATTAGATTCAACTATACCTTCTTTAAGCATTCCTCCTATAATAGCCCGAGCCATATTTCCTAATCCTATAAAACCTATTTTCATATTGTGTTACCCCTTTCATTACTTATTTGCATTAGATGATTGCGAAACTCCCTATTTCCAAATCATAGTTGTACAATATAGACAATATCATAAGCAGGTACTATGGAGCCGTCGGTACTTAGCGAGGTCTTTTCGAGCTTAGTACCGCTACGAGCGACATGTAGCGAAAGCGTGCCTGCGTTGATATTGTCTATATTGCACAACGGACGTCTTTAAAAACAGAGTTTCGCAATCCCTCACCTTCTCCGCTGCCGCGCCGCTTCATAAAAAAGTATTGACGCCGCCACTGCCACATTAAGCGATTCAACCTCTCCCAACATGGGAATCTTAATCCGGACATCCGCCTTATCTGCGGTTTCATCCTTAAGTCCTTTCGACTCATTTCCTATTAAAAAGGCACTGCCCTTCTTGTAATCGCAGTCATCATAAACCTTAGAACCTTGCAAATGTGCCGCATATATTGTAACATTTTGTTTTTTTAAATCTTCTATATTATTATGTATATTATCAGTATAAAGAAAAGGCATCCGGTAAACAGAACCCATTGTGGAACGAATTGTTTTGGGATTATAAATATCTACGGTACCGCCGCTCATAATTATTCCTGTAACCCCGGCGCCTTCGCCCGCCCTGAATATAGTGCCAAGGTTACCCGGATCCTGAATATCTTCTATTATAAGTAACAATGGATTATCAGTCATCAACATAGCGTCTAAACCGTATGTCTTCTGACGCATCACGCACAATATTCCCTGCGGGGTCTTAGTATCCGACATTTTCTTAAAAACCTCATCCAAAACTATCTCATATTGGCATAGTATTGAATCTAATTTTGCTTTACATGGGGCTGTCACCTGTTTCATGAAGCTTGCCGAAACATATACTTTCTGAATTTCATCCACCGGGGCTTCCAAAAACATCTTCATCCCCTCCGCCACAAAAAGCCCTTTTTCTTTTCTCGCCTTAGCCTTTTGTGTAAGCAGTATGACTTCTTTTATTCCTTTATTAGTATGGCTCGTTATCATAAATATCCCTTTCCAAAATCCATCTCCCTAAAAAACAGAAGATAATTTTACAAATCCGTCTCCTAGCAAAAACAACGGATGTTTCGCCAAACGCGACATCCGTTGTCCCTATACTTGTAAATTTATAATGCAAGGATTTTGCTGACTTCATATACATACTCAGGAATACTCTTCTGCATATTCAGCGCCTCTTCTATATCGAAATCCAAAAACTCTCCATGCTGGTAACCAACCACTCTGTTAGTTTTACCCTCACAGAGAATGTCGGCTGCATATGCACCCATGATCGATGCATAGTAACGGTCCTTACAGGTCGGTGCGCCGCCACGCTGCAAATAGCCCAAAATCGTTGCTCTTGTTTCCATACCCGTAGCCGCCTCAATTCTTCTTGCCATAGAGGTCGAATGACCTATACCTTCTGCATTTATAATGATATGATGTGTTTTTCCACGTTTCCTGTTTGCGATAATATTGTTTATTATCTCCTGCTCATTATAATCATATTTTTCAGGAAGCAGAATATCTTCCGCACCATTGGCAATACCACACCAGAGGGCTATATAACCTGCGTTTCTTCCCATAACCTCAATAATACTGCATCTTTCATGTGAGGATGATGTATCACGTACTTTATCAATTGCCTGCATTGCAGTATTGATTGCCGTATCAAAGCCTATCGTATATTCCGTACAGGCTATGTCCAAATCAATGGTTCCGGGAATTCCGATTGTGTTTATCCCTAGCCTTGAAAGCGCCTGCGCACCGCGGTATGAGCCGTCCCCGCCGATAACAACAAGACCGTCAATGTCATTTTTATGGCAAACATCGACTGCCCTCTGTTGTCCTTCCTCAGTACACATTTCAAGACAACGGGCTGTCCCGAGAATGGTTCCGCCGCGCTGTATGGTATCCGAAACATACCATTTCTCCATATCAATAATTTCTTCATTCATAAGACCCTGATAGCCTTTTTTTATTCCCTTAACCTTAACTCCGTTGTTTAAGGCTTTTCTGACTACCGCACGAATTGCGGCATTCATACCCGGCGCATCGCCGCCGCTTGTCAAAACCCCTATTGTCTTAATTGACTTAGCCATATTATCGCATCCTTTCGCATGGCATAAATTTCCTAACAATATATATTTTACCTTAATTTCAAAGTGTTTTCAACAACTTTTGCCAACATCCTGTAATGTTGAATAATTCTGATTTTTCACCCTAAACGACTCTTATATTTTCTTTTCCATACAACGCTTCTAACTTTCCTAGCAGGGCGCCGTCCGCATTTACATTCTGGTTTGGCGGAAGAGTTTTCATCACCTTGGGATTTTCAACATAAATTACCACACTGTCTCTTCCTTCCGAATCATGGAGGGCATCAAGAAGCTCGGCCTCTTTTTCCTCGAATTTTTCTTTGGTCGGAAACTTGATCCACAACTTCTTAGGTATTTCATCAAAGGTAGTAATTTTCTCACAAATAAGTTTCGCATCCTTCTCATCTTCCGCAGAAACTCTCCCCTTAACGAAGACTTTCTTATCTTCTACCAGTTTATCCGAGTTTCTTTCATAGTCTCTTGGAAAGACAATTACTTCCACTGTTCCCAATAAATCCTCTATCGTTAAAAACGCCATCACCTTTTCGTTCTTGGTATACTTAAGTCTTTTATCCGAAATGATACCGCCAACGGTCACAGGCTGTCCATCCTGTACCAGCGTCGCATTCGTCTCTTCATCCAGTATAAAGTCCGTGGTCTTATGGGTAACATTTTTATTCCAGATTTCCTGATATTCTTCCAAAGGATGTCCGCTTACATAAACTCCAAGCACCTCTTTTTCAAAACTCAGCTTCATTTCTTTAGAATACTCTCCCACAGGGGGAATCTTTATCTCATAATCTTCCTTTTCATCGTCCGTTGCGATATCAAATAAAGATATCTGACCTGCCATATTATTCTTTTTATCCTGTGAAATGCTCTCCATAATCTGGACATATACACTCATAAACTGCTTTCTGGTTCCTCCCAGACTGTCCATAGCGCCGGCCTTAATAAAATTCTCTATCGCGCGTTTATTAATATCCCTGTCCGACATTCGCGTGATAAAATCCTTTATATTAGTATACAACCCCCTTTGGTTTCTTTCATCAACAAGCGCCTCGATTACCGGACGGCCTATGCTTTTTATTGCGGTCAAGGCAAAGCGGATTGAATCGCCCGATACAGAAAATCCTATTTCCCCTTCGTTAATATCAGGCGGCAATATCTGAATCCCCATGCTCCTGCATGCCATAATATACTCTGATACTTTTCCGGAGTTATCCATAATGGAAGTAAGAAGCGCCGCCATAAATTCTACCGGATAATAATATTTAAGATATGCGGTCTGATAGGACACTACCGCGTAACATGCCGCATGTGATTTGTTAAAAGCATATTTGGCAAAATCCATCATTGTGTCATAGATATGATTTGCCACCGTCTCACTGATTCCGTTTGCCACACAGCCCGGTACGCCCTCATCCGTATTTCCGTAGATAAAATTCTTACGCTCCTGTTCCATAACGTGCTGCTTTTTCTTACTCATGGCACGCCTTACCAAATCGCTTCTGCCCATTGTATAGCCGCCAAGGTCACGTACTATCTGCATAACCTGTTCCTGATATACTATACAGCCGTAGGTCGGCGCAAGAATATCCTCTAACTGCGGACAGTCATAGGTGATGGAGTCGGGGTTATTTTTTCCTTTAACATACTTAGGTATAAAATCCATCGGACCCGGACGATATAATGAGATACCTGCAATAACATCTTCAAGGCTCTGCGGTTTTAATTCCTTCATGAAGTTCTTCATACCGCCGCTTTCAAGCTGGAATACGCCGTCGGTACGTCCTGTGCCGATATAAGCAAGTACCGCAGGGTCATTATAATCAATATTATCTATGTCTATTGAAATGCCTTTTCCTTTTTCTATCATCCTGACTGCATTTTGAATAACGGTAAGGGTACGAAGTCCCAGGAAATCCATTTTCAAAAGTCCCAGTTCTTCTATTGTAGTCATTGTAAACTGTGTTGTAATCGCACCGTCCACACCTTTTGAGAGCGGAACAAATTCTTCCGCAGCTTCAGGGCATATTACAACGCCTGCCGCATGTGTCGAGGTATGCCTCGGAAGACCTTCAAGACGTTTGGACATATCGATTAAAACTTTTACCTGCTCATCCTCCGTATACATCTTTTTAAGTTCCGGATTCATTTCGAGCGCTCTGTCGATTGTCATATTTAGTTCCTGCGGAACCATTTTTGCAATCGAGTCCACATAGGCATACGGCAAATCCATAACACGTCCCACATCACGAATTACACCCTTCGCCGCCATCGTACCAAAGGTTACAATTTGTACAACCTTATCCTGTCCGTACTTTTCACCAACATAATCAATAACTTCCTGTCTGCGCTCATAGCAGAAATCCACGTCAATATCAGGCATTGAAACACGCTCCGGATTCAAAAAACGCTCAAACAGGAGACTGTACTTAATCGGGTCAATGTTTGTAATCTTCAAACAATAAGAAACTATGCTTCCGGCCGCGGAGCCACGCCCGGGCCCTACTACAATGTTGTTTTCCCTGCAGTAGTTGATATAATCCCATACAATCAGGAAATAGTCCACAAACCCCATTGTTTTAATAATATCAAGCTCATATTCCATCCTCTCACGCAGTGTTCCGTCATCCTCAGGATAACGCTGCGCAAGCCCTTCATCACAAAGCTTATTTAAATAAGTCCACGAATCAAATCCTGCCGGCACTTCATAATAAGGCACCTTGTAGACCCCAAACTCAATTTCCACGTGACACCTGTCAGCAATCCTCTGCGTATTTTCCACTGCTTCCCATGCATATGGAAAAAGCCCCTTCATCTCCTCTTCGCTTTTCACATAATACTGACCGCCCTCATAACGCATACGGTCCTCATCCGAGAGCTTCTTTCCGGTTTGCAGACAAAGAAGAATATCATGAGATTTTTCATCCTCTGCATATGTGTAATGAACGTCGTTAGTTGCAACTAACTCTATTCCTAATTCTCTGCTTATATTAATCAGTGCGGTATTTACATTCTTTTGTTCAGGCAGTCCATGGTCCTGCAATTCCAGAAAATAATTACCTTTTCCGAAACAGTCCTCGTATCTTTTTGCCGCCTTTTTTGCCTCATCAATCAAACCCTTCTGGATATAGCGCGCTACCTCTCCTGCCAGACATGCCGAGAGCGCAATCAGCCCTTCATGAAACTCCTGCAAAACTTCCATATCCACACGCGGTTTATAATAATATCCTTCGGTAAAACCACGGCTGACAATCTTCATCAAATTGGCATATCCGGTATTATTCTCCGCCAAAAGAACGAGATGGTAATAGCGGTCTTCCCCGCCTGTCAACTCCTTGTCAAACCGGGAATTAGGCGCAACGTAGACCTCACAGCCTATTATCGGGTTAATACCTGCGGCTTTCGCTTCCTTGTAAAAATCGATAACACCGTACATAACGCCATGATCTGTGATTGCAGCGCTGTCCATGCCAAGTTCTTTGACACGCTTTACGTATTCTTTTATTTTGTTGGAACCGTCCAACAGACTGTATTCGGTGTGGACGTGCAGGTGTGTAAAAGACATTGGAACGACCTCGCTTTGTGTTTGTTATTGTATTTATTATAGTATAGATTGAAAAAAAAAGACATAACTTTACTAATTTTTCAACTTTATATAAATACCAACGAAACAAGTATACGGTTTAATTATTGTCTCAAAATACTGTCTATCGCCACGGGCATGCTTATTATCAGTTGCAAGCCATTCATCCCATGCTTTGCTAAAGCAGTCCATTTCCCACGTTTCTACCGATTCAATCCTGTCATTGCTACCGATAAGCTCCTCCCAGAGTTTTGGGCTTTTAAACATATAGGCTTCATTTCCAAGCCATGCGGAAAGAAGTTCTTCAGCTTGTCCTTCATATTCATCTTTCAGACCGGGGATACCGATTAAAACCTCACCATTATCTTTCATAAACGGCAGAATCTTTTCCTGAAAAAATCCCTTGTGACCTGCAAAATAATGATAAGAATCGATACTAGCCAGAGCATTGAATTGCTTTTCATTAAAATGAAGATTATTCGCGTCTTCGCAAACAGGTGTCACCTGTCCGCTGATTCCCCAATTATAAAATCGCTTCTCATTCTCTTCTGCTTTTACCCATAGGTCGTTTGCGTAAACTCTTGCTCCGGTTTCTTTGGCAATTACAAGACTCGTTAATCCCGTTCCACATCCCAGATCAAGAATCAGGTCATCAGGAGCACATTGCAAAGGATATTTGTCAAATAGCTCTTCTAAAATCCTTATACTGCTTGGTCCCATCATGGTTTCTGCCGAAATATACTTCTCATAATTACTAATATTCATATATACTCTCTTTCCTAAGTCCAATAAATTTGATATAATACGAAAATATGAGGCCTTTATAAGGCTCATGATAATTTTACCATAAATTATACTTAACAGGACATCAAAAATGAAAACATCAAATACATCACTTAATAATATCACTCAATTAAAAGAAGGCATTCGCGACGGAATACCTATTGGCATGGGATATTTCGCGGTGGCCTTTTCGCTTGGCATCGCCGCCAAAAAAGCCGGTCTGTCGCCTTTTCAGGGCTTTCTTACAAGCGCGCTTATCAATGCTTCAGCCGGAGAATATGCCGGCTTTACCGTAATCGCCGCCAATGCGCCTTATTTAGAAATGGCAATAATAACATTAATTATAAATGCCCGCTATTTTCTTATGAGCTGCGCTTTAAGCCAGAAAATCAATCCTGACACACCGCTGCATCATCGCCTGCTGCTTGGACACGTCATAACTGACGAAATTTTCGGAATTTCAATATCACGGCCGGATTATTTAAATCCGTTCTATTCGTATGGCGCAATTATATTTGCCTCACCCTGTTGGGCAACCGGAACGATGCTTGGAATAATTGCAGGAAGTCTGCTTCCGGGCAGAATAGTAAGCGCGCTCAGCGTAGCATTGTACGGAATGTTCCTTGCAGTTATAATACCGCCGTCCAGAAAAAGTAAAACTATTGCCGTACTTGTTGTCGTAAGTTTTATGCTTAGTTTTTTACTAAATTATTTTGCCTCAGTTTCATCTATTATAGCCAATATATCCGAGGGTACCAAAACCATTATTCTGACCGTTGTTATTTCCGCGGCTGCTGCGATAATAAAACCGGTTAAACAGGAGGAAGAGCAAAATGACGCATAATATGTACATATATATCTTTATAATGGCACTTACCACATACGCCGTCCGGGTTCTGCCCCTTACGCTCATACGTAAACAGGTAAAAAACCAGTTTATACAATCATTTTTATATTATGTTCCTTATGTAACATTAGCGGTAATGACTTTTCCGGCAATAATAAACGCAACACAAACTCCCGTTTCGGGGCTTGCTGCGCTTATCATCGGAATAATAGCCGCTTACTTTGGCGCCGGACTTTTTAAAGTTGCGGTTTCATGCTGTTTTATTGTGCTGATTTTTGAATTATTTTTATAATTGTGTTCCGGTTGGATACACAGATACTCAGGGTAGGTCTGATATGTCTGTGCATATAAATCGGTGAATGTGAGTTGTAATAATATATATTGTTTGCAATAGCCGATATTTTTAGAGATGCACTGGACATATTGTATGTTTGGTGCATTTTTTATGTTCGGCATATCTTTTGACACCCTAATCAGAAAAAAGTAATTACGAGGGAAATAATTGACTTAATTTAAGGTGGAGGATGTGTATGGAGATTAAATTAGTAAGAGCAACTGTCGATGATGCAAAAGAATTACATGCAATGCAGATAGAATCATTCAGAGAGTTATTAGAAAAATATCAGGACTTTGATACAAGCCCGGGAAATGAAAGCGTGGAAAAAGTAGAAACACGCTTAAAACAAGGCTTTACATACTTTTACTTTAATTTCCCCCATATTTGTATTGCCTAGATTTCAAGGCATGGGCATTGCGCAGGAAGCTATCCGATTATGTGAAAAAATACATGGTGATGATGGCTGGGAGTTAGACACCATTTTACAAGAACCCAAAAATTGTCATTTATATGAGAAGATGGGATATAGGCAGACTGGTAAAACAAAAGTCATAAATGAACGTCTTACGTTGATTTTTTATGAGAAGAAAGGGTGACAAAAATAAGCAAAGAGGTAAGACAGCTTGAAACATTTACACAATCTGGTACAATGATTTCATCACAAACTATCAAATATAAATTTTTTGCAAAAAATTTATATTTTGTTTGTTGTGTGTTCCCTTCTTTTAGTATATAATATATTTAAGAAATCTAATTGATTTCTATAATGCGTAGGTTTCTAGTACCGAAATAAACTAGAGGTTTAATGCTAGGTTTCTTCGACCGTAACGAAGGGTTTAATGCTAGGTGTCTCACTACCGAAAATGTGAAAGTTTAATGCGGAGCGAGGATTTATATCTTCGCTCTTTTATTATGCACAAAGGAGAATTATGTTAAAATTCTATGATATAGATAAAGAGTACATCAATTATTTGAAAACATTTGATAAGCAAGTACCAAATATAACGTATAGCTCAAATAATAAATTTGTATGTGGTATTGTTTTAGAAGTAAATGGCATTAAATATTACGCGCCAATATCACACAAAACAGATAAACAACAAACTAATTTGCAAATATTCGATAATGGTAAACCTATTTCAACTATTAAATTTTCATTTATGATTCCAGCCTATAATGAAGTTTTAAAAGTCAAAAACTTCAAGGAAATTGCTAAAAGCGATCCAAACTACGCTGCTTTATTACAGGCAGAATATTCATATTGTAGTTCGCATATAAAAGATATTCAAAATAAAGCATTGTCGGTATATAAAATTGGTTGCAACAAGAATCACAGATTAAATTATACTTGTTGCAATTTTAAATTATTAGAAAGTCATTATTTAGAATATAAATTACTTAATGAAAAATAGTTTCCGATAAATTTCTCATAATATGTTCAGCAACATCCAGAAGCCCCCATTCTTTATTTCATAAAACATATTTTTATCTATTGACATTCCGATAAGACTATAGTAGTCTATATATCAAAGACTACTACAGTCTTATTAAAAATGAGGTGATAAGCGTGAATTTACTGGAAGTGAGCTTTTATGGGTCTGTATTTATTATTGCAGTCGTAATAATTCGAACAATAACAATAAACAAACTGCCTAAAAAAACTTTTCTTGTTTTATGGGAAATAGTGCTCTTAAGACTTCTTATTCCGTTTACCATTCCATCTATGTTCAGTGTATATACGCTTATTAACCGCAGTATATCCACGCCCTCACTTTTCGTAACAGAAACAAACAATATCACCTCTACCATATCACAGGAACATTTTACTATAGTGCAAAGCATGGAACAGCCAGCGACAACCAATCCCTCTGTTTCTATTTGGTTTGTTGTCTGGTTCATTGGAATGATACTTTTTGCTTTATTTTTTGTTATATCTTATTTTCGTTGCCGGATTGAATTTCGAACAGCCTTACCGGTCAACAATACTTATGTAGAACAATGGTTAAAAGAACGGCCATTGAAACGCCAAATTTCAATAAGGCAATCGGACAGAATTTCTGCACCGTTAACTTACGGTATTTTCCGTCCCGTTATATTGATGCCGAAACAAACAGACTGGGAGAATATAAATCAGTTACAATATATTTTTTCACATGAATATGTACATATTTATCGTTTTGATTCCTTTACCAAGTTGATTGCAACTCTAGCCCTTTGTATCCACTGGTTCAATCCATTTGTTTGGGCAATGTATATTCTTTTCAACCGTGATATTGAACTTTCATGTGACGAAAGCGTCATAAAACAATTTGGAGAACAATCTAAATCTGCCTATTCGATGATGCTTATCAGTATGGAAGCGAAGAAAAGCGGACTATTACCGTTTGGCAGCAATTTTAGTAAAAATGCAACCGAAGAAAGGATTACCGCAATTATGAACACAAAACGGACAACTTTTGTTACTCTTATGTCTGCCTGCTTTATAGTCTTTGTTACAGTCAGTTTGTTCGCTACCTCTGCAATAGCTTCAACTAATAGTAGTATTAATGAGCCGTCTGCTATCAGTGAATCGCAAACAAATGTGGAAAATATCGTTACAGGCAAAAAAAGTTCTATGTCAATTATCCATGAAAGCGCAGATATTCTCCATTATGAAGACGGGGCTCCTTATATTCACGATATACTTACAAACAATACAGATAGAACCATTATAGAAACCCAATATTGCATGTTAGCATATAATGAAAACGGTTTACCGTTAAAATTATATTGGAATTTTCTTGACAGCAGTGCTGAAAGCAGCTATGAAAATATTGTACAGACAAAAGAGAATATTTTATCGGGTGATACAGAGGATTACCGTGGGGGTTGGTCACTATATGATGGCGAAATAATGACTGATTTTCCAAAAGTTGGTAATGGCGAAGCTAATCAGGTCGCATACTCACTACTTTGTTTAAAACAAGTTATTTTTGGAGATGGTACAGTTTGGAATAATCCTGACTATGAAAACTGGTTTCAGACTTATACCGGAAAAGAGATAGGAACGGATGAATTACAAAACTATTATCCTCATGAATACAATGTAGAATTAGATAATAAAAAATAGCGGAGCTAATGCCAGATATCTCACTTCCGAAAATATGAAAGTTTAATTAGGGGAGTGTCGCGCCAAAAAGAAATTTTATTTTTTGAGCGACACTCCCCGGAATAAAAATTTTTTGAAAATGATATAGATGTCTGTTATAAACAAAAACCACCCCACCA
>CAMWKB010000018.1 GCA_947174705.1 uncultured Lachnospiraceae bacterium | reverse complement strand
CTAATGGGCTTAGTAATTATTGGGGTAGAAGGTGGTTATATGCTTATGTATAAAAAAGGGTGGGAAGTTAGCAAAGGCTCACTCATTGCCAATATTTGCGTTGCAGTTACTTTATTGTTTATTGGTATTGCCCTCTTTCACGAAAAAATGAATTTAAAGAAAATAATCGGTTTAATTGTTTGTATTATAGGAATTGTTTTAATAAGTATTGAATAAAATCTGTCCATAAGGAAAAGGAAGCGGACCCTGTAAGAACGAATCTTACAAGGTCCTGAATTTAGCTTTTTTATTCGATTGTTCACTTACCTAAGGAAATAGCCGCCTGCGCCGAAGCGAGTCGGGCAATTGGAACTCTGAACGGTGAACAGGATACATAGTCGAGTCCGACTTTATGGCAGAACTCTATGCTGCTTGGATCTCCGCCATGTTCGCCGCATATACCCATCTTTATATCAGTTTTAGCTTTGCGACCTTTTTCTGCCGCCATTTCTACCAACTGTCCTACGCCGCTCTGGTCAAGCCTTGCAAACGGGTCTGATTCATATATTTTATTACGGTAATAATCCCCTAAGAATTTACCGGCATCATCACGCGAAAAGCCGAATGTCATCTGTGTCAGGTCATTCGTGCCAAAAGAGAAGAAATCAGCTTCTTTGGCAATCTCGTCAGCCATCAGCGCTGCCCTTGGGATTTCAATCATAGTACCGATATGGTATTTAATATCGGAATTCTTTTCCTTCTTAACCTGCTCGGCAGCTTCTACTACCACATCTTTTACAAACTTAAGCTCTTTTCTCTCGCCTATAAGAGGAATCATGATTTCAGGAACAATATCATAACCCTTTTCATTATTTACTTCGATTGCGGCTTCTATAACGGCCCTGGTCTGCATCCTGGCAATTTCGGGATAGGAAACAGCCAGACGACATCCTCTATGCCCCATCATCGGGTTAAACTCATGAAGGGAATCACAGGTTTCCTGAACTTCTTCCGGAGTCATACCCATTTCAGCTGCCAGCGCATCTATATCGCCCTTTTCCGTAGGAACAAATTCATGAAGCGGCGGATCTAAGAAACGAATCGTAACCGGTCTGCCTTCCATTACTTCATATATAGCCTTAAAATCGCCTTTCTGATAAGGAATCAGCTCATTAAGCGCCTTCTCTCTCTGTTCAGGGGTTTTTGCCAGAATCATCTGACGTATTTTGGGAATTCTGTCAGGCTCAAAGAACATATGCTCTGTCCGGCATAATCCAATGCCCTCCGCACCGTACTTTATTGCATTTGCCGCATCCTCAGGAGTATCGGCATTGGTCCTTACTTTCAGTTTACGATACCGGTCCGCCCAAGCCATGATCCTGCCGAAATTCCCTGTCACATCAGCTTCCTGTGTCTCAATATCACCCAGATATATATTACCTGTAGAGCCGTCTAAGGAAATGTAATCGCCTTCCTTTATGGTATGTCCCCCAAGCTGGAACTGCTTTTCTTCTTCATTGATAACAATCTCTCCACAACCGGAAACGCACGCGGTTCCCATACCTCTTGCCACAACTGCCGCATGGCTTGTCATACCGCCGCGTACCGTCAGAATTCCTTCTGAAGCATGCATTCCCTCGATATCCTCGGGAGAAGTCTCCAAACGTACCAGTATTACCCTGTTTCCGGTCTTTTCATGGACTTCCTTAGCTTTTTCAGCCGTAAAATATACCTTACCTGCCGCAGCTCCGGGAGATGCAGGCAGTGCATGTCCGATAAGCTCACCGTTTTTCAAAGCATCCGTATTGAATGTAGGATGCAAAAGCTGGTCCAGTGACTTTGCCTCAATACGCAGAACCGCTTCTTCCGGCGTTATCTTACCCTCATCCACCAGATCACAGGCAATCTGAAGTGCCGCCTGTGCCGTACGTTTTCCGTTACGGGTCTGAAGGAAATATAGTTTAGTGTCTTCAATGGTAAATTCCATATCCTGCATATCACGATAGTGCTCTTCAAGCTTATTAGCAATATCCATAAACTGTCTGTAGCAGTCGGGCATGTCATTTGCCAGTCTTGTAATAGGCTGAGGCGTACGCACACCTGCTACAACATCCTCACCCTGCGCATTGATAAGATACTCTCCGTAGATTCCTTTTTCTCCCGTAGAGGGGTTTCTTGTAAATGCAACTCCCGTTCCGGAAGTATTGCCCATATTACCAAATACCATCGCCTGTACATTGACTGCCGTTCCCCAGTCTCCCGGAATATCGTTCATACGTCTGTAAACAATCGCTCTTTCGTTATCCCATGAACGGAATACCGCTTTCACAGCTTCCATTAACTGTACCTTAGGCTCCTGCGGGAAATCTTTTCCCATAGCTTTTTTATATATATCCTTAAAAATCCCGATAATCTCTTTTAAATCCGCGGCATCGAGGTCGGTATCATATACTGCCTCGTTCTCTCCCCTGCCAAGAGCTGCTCTCTTTTTATCTTTTATCTCATCTAACACTCTCTCGAAATGGGATTTCGGAACTTCCATCACAACATCCGAGAACATCTGGATGAACCTTCTGTATGAATCATATGCAAATCTTTGATTTCCGGTCTTTTTTGCAAAACCTTCTACTGCGATGTCATTTAAGCCAAGGTTGAGGATAGTATCCATCATGCCGGGCATGGATGCCCTTGCGCCCGACCTTACAGAAACCAACAGAGGGTTCTCCGTATCCCCAAACTTCTTGCCCTGCCGTTTTTCCAAAATAGCAAGCGCATCAAAAATCTGTTTCTGAATTTCCTCCGGTATGTTCTTTCCACTGTTATAGTATTCTGTACACGCCTCTGTCGTAACGGTAAATCCCTGAGGTATAGGCAGACCCAAGTTTGTCATCTCTGCCAGATTGGCCCCTTTACCGCCAAGCAGATTCCTCATATCTGCATTTCCTTCTTCAAATAAATACACCCATTTGTTTGACATTCGCTATCCTCCTTAAATGAATTTTTATAACTATTATGATAATAACGTTGTCACACTATCCTATATATACAAAAAATTTCATCTTTTAAATGTATAGAAAATTTTACCGGCGTAAGCTGTCCTGGTTACACTCCCAAATACTCCCTCTCGAACTCCTCCTCTGATAAAATACGAATTTCCAATTCTTTAGCTTTTTTATTTTTGGATGAATTAGAGGTTGTATCATTATTAATCAGACAGGTAGTCTTTCCGGTAACGCTCCCCGTAACCTTTCCGCCCTTACTTTCAATAATTTCTTTAAGCTCATTCCGGTTCGTATAATTATTGAGACTTCCCGTTATTACAAAACTTAATCCCGAAAGCGTCTGCTCCGATTCATCCACCATTTCAGTAACAACTGTTATTTCTTTTAAAAGATTATCCAGCCGGATGTTATTTTTTTCATTACGGAAGTATTCATAAAATGCGCCCGCAAGCACCTCTCCGATTCCCTCTATCTCGCTAAGTTCCTCGATATCCGTGTCCTTCATTTCATCAAGGTTATAATGATAATACCTGCATATCATCTTGGCGTTGGCAAGACCAATGCCTGTAATCCCAAGGGAATAGATTACCCTTGGCAGCGTCGTCTCTCTTGCAGAATCTATACTTTTTAACAGATTGTTGTACGATTTTTCGCCAAAGCCTTCCATCTGCGTAATTTCATCCCTATAGCGTTCTAACTTAAATATATCCGCATACTCATGAATAAATCCCTTAGCAATGAATTTCTCAAGCGTGGCTTCCGAAAGTCCGTCGATATTCATAGCCTCCCTGCTTACAAACAGGGTAAATGACTTAAGCTTCTTTGCATCGCATGAAGGATTGGTACAGTAAAGAAGCTGTACGTCATTATCCTGCCTAAGCTCTGTCGCTCCCCCACAGACAGGGCAAACCTCAGGCAGCTCAATATTATCGCTCCGGGTAAGGTTCTCCGCAATCTGCGGAATTATCATATTTGCCTTATATACCGTAATCTTATCACCGATTCCAAGTTTTAATTTACGCATAATACTGATATTATGCACAGACGCACGGCTTACCGTGGTTCCTTCTAACTCAACCGGTTCAAAAACCGCAATCGGATTGATAAGCCCCGTACGGCTCGGGCTCCACTCTATCTCTTTAAGTACGGTTTCCCTAAGTTCATCCGCCCATTTAAAAGCGATTGAATCACGCGGAAATTTCGCTGTCGCTCCAAGCGAATTTCCGTAAGCAATATCATCATACACAAGCACAAGACCATCCGAAGGAATATCATAGTCTTCAACCTTGCGTTCAAAATACTCTATCTCTTCTAAAATATTGTCGGGCGTAACCTTTTTATATTCCACCACGTCAAAGCCCTGTTCTTTTAAAAATTCAAACTGCCTCTCCCTTGAATTGCCAAAATCCACACCATCAGCCTTAACCAGACTAAACGCATAGAACATAACATTCCTATTAGCAGTCACCTCGTTATTTAACTGACGCACTGAGCCGCTGCATAGATTTCTCGGATTTTTATATTTAGCATCCACGTCTTCAATCTTACTGTTTATTTCCTCGAAATCGGCATAGCTTATAACTGCCTCACCCCTAAGAATTAATTCTCCCTGAAAAGGAATAGATAACGGAAGATTTTTAAATACCCTGGCATTATTTGTAATAACCTCGCCAACCTCGCCATTACCTCTTGTGACAGCTTTTGCAAGATTTCCTGCAAAAAATGTCAAAACTATGGTAAGTCCATCCAGTTTCCATGACAGTAAACTTGCATGACCATTCATCCAGTCACGCAATTCCTCCCTGCTCTTCGTCTTCCCAAGCGAAAGCATAGGCTTCTCATGCCTTTCCTTCGGAAGCTCGTCAACAGCCTCATATCCTACATTTATGCTTGGGCTGTTAGTTAAAATAACGCCCGTTTCTTCTTCTAATTTCTGTAGTTCATCATACAACCTGTCATATTCAAAATTACTCATTATCTCAGTATCCTGCGCATAATATGCTTTTGAAGCCTTATTCAGTAAGGATACTAATTCTTTCATACGGTTTATTTGCTTGTTCTGCATACTTAAAAATATTTCCTTTCAATAGCACTTATAAAGAACACAACTCATATAGTTTTCTCAGTTCATCACCGCTCAATTCCCTATACTCTCCCGCCTTCAACTTCCCCAACTGGATATTCATAACACGTGTTCTTATTAACCCTTTCACCTCATACCCAGCCGCCTGACACATTCTGCGTATCTGCCGGTTTAACCCCTGTGTCAGAATCATCCGCATTGTATACGGCCCCATCTGTATAATATCACATTCTCTTGTTGTTTTATCCAGCTCCTTCAGATAAACGCCTTTGCTCATATACTCAATCGCTTCTTCAGTAAGCGGTTTATTCACCTTTACAACATATTCCTTCTCGTGCCGGTTGGCTCCCCTCATCATGGCGTCAATTAAATAACCATCGTTAGTCATAATCAAAAGCCCCTCTGATTCCTTATCAAGCCTTCCTGCATAGGTGAGACGCTTAGGATATTTGAGGCTGTCTTTAAGCGTTATTTTGGCGTGTTTATCCCGTCCGGTGCATACCACTCCCACAGGCTTGTAATAGGCCAGAACCACCTTTTCTACGGTCTTTCCTAATGGCTTTCCATTGATTCTTATATCATCCTCATCCGTCACCTTCATACCGGATATCGCCGGCTGTCCATTGACCGTAACAGCTGTTATTTCTATCAGCTTATCGGCGTCCCTACGGGAACAGTATCCGCACTGTGCAATATATTTATTTATTCTGACGCCCTTTTTTTCCTCCACTCAGTCTTCCTCCACAACTACTGCATGTTCCATCAGGAAATCCCGCCATGTCATATACCCCTGGGCAAACAAATGTACCCCGTCAAAAGTTAAATCACCATTTAAATAACCCTCGCTATCTGTAAAAAGTGGATTGACATCAAGGTAAAAAATTCCTTTTCCGTCAGCAAGAGTCGCAATCGCAGCGTTTTTATCATTTATGTTGATATTATTAAATTCTGTTTTAATATTATTCTTCTCGCGGCTTACATGAAGATTGGCCTGCAGGTATATCACTGCCTCGGGCTGCCACTCCCTAAGCTGCAAAAGTACCGCTGCATACTGTTCAAGGAAGTATGCGGTATCCCTGTAGCCCAGTTCATTCATACCAAGCATTATATATATTTTACCGTACTTTTTCTGCTGTAATACCTGATTAAGGTCATCTCTTTCTCCGGTTGCCTGACATACTACACCTTTTTCATCAAGAAGCTTATATATTGTCATTCCGTTCTCGCAGTAGAAATCTGCATTGAGACCCGAATAATCAGAAATACCAAGTGTTCTTGAATCCCCGAAGAAGATTGCGTCATCAAAATAATCCTCTTCAACCTTTACATATGGGTACTCTGTAGTTAATGCAACTTTTCCTGCATCAGAATAATATATTGAATCAATTTCATGCGGTTCATATGTTGTAAAAAGAGTCTGTCCTACTACTTCATCAGCTGCAGGCTCGTTAATTTCTTCCTCTTTAGCTGCCTCAGCCTTCGCAATGTAATCCTTGGTGCTGTCATAAATAACGCCTGATATTCCTGCAAACATCCAACCGGAGCGGTCATCACTCTCTTTTAACAGTGCCAATGCTTCCTGCGCCTGGTTACCGGTCTGCACTACACTGTTAATCCCATCATTCATTTCTGTTTCCATTATTACTGCAAAAAAAGGCTGTGTCCAAAATGCATCAGGCTTAAATCCGCTATAGTCACGATACAGCATCAGCAATATGCCCCCCACCGTCATAAAAAGCCATGTAATAATAAGGACAATCAAGTATGGACAGTTGCGCAAAATATTTTTCCAACATTTTATATCTAAACGCTTTAAGTCTATATGTCTTAAATCTAAATCCTTCATTCTTTTCATTCGTTTCACTAAAAATCGTCAACTCCTAAAATCTGAAATATAAAAACGGATTATTGCTTCCTACCATAATTTCATATACCGAAAACCAGAATACTGCCGCAACAATAAGTATCACAAGCCATCTATTCTTATAACCGCGGTACAATCTCATAGGATAAGGGGTTGCAAATATCATGCACAAAATAAATAACACCCCATATTCTTTAATATAGCGAAACAGCTGCGTATTTCCTACCATAACGTTTCCTGTATGAATCCCAAACATATTCTGTAAATACATGCCAAGCTGCCCTATATCGGTAATTGCAAATATTACCCATGTAATAGGTATAACCGCTATTACATATATATGCCCAAGTATCTTACTTTTCTCTAACCATTTCCCGATTCCGCTCTTTTCTATAGAGATGATTACAAAAAAAGCAAGTCCCCACAGTAAGAAATTCCAGCCTGCGCCATGCCATAAACCGGTAAATGCCCACACAATCAATAAATTAAAACTTGTTCTGACAAACCCCTTACGGTTCCCGCCCATAGGGATATACAAGTACTCCTTAAACCATCTGCCAAGCGTGATGTGCCACCTTCTCCAAAACTCTGAAATGGATTTAGAAGCGTAAGGATTGTCAAAATTCTTAGGAAGCCTAAAGCCCAACATCTCGCCAAGCCCCTTAGCCATAAGAGAATAGCCCCAGAAATCAAAATATATCTGGAAAGAATAGGCAAACGCCCCAAGCCATGCAACAGGAGCTGATAGATTTCCTGCGCCTGCCGTCATAATCGTATTCCAAAGCGTTCCTATCTGATTGGCCAATAACACTTTATATCCAAGACCGATGCTGAAGCGTTTCAGCCCGTTTTCCAATCCTCCGGCCGAAATCCTTCTTTTTTTAAGCTTCTCCGAAACCTCGTCAAACTTGACTATCGGGCCTGCAATAAGCTGCGGAAACATACTCACATAGACTGCAAATTCTATCAGCGACGGCGCCTTCTTTATTTTTCCCCTGTAGCAGTCTATGAGATAAGATACCGTCTGAAAAGTATAAAAGCTTATACCCAGAGGCAGCACCAAATCCAAAACAGGTATAGCCTCATAAGATACCAGCTTGTTAATATTCTCCACCACAAAATTCTGGTATTTGAAAATAAATAACAGTCCGAAATCAACTATTAACGTAAATACCAGAAAAGGCAACTTATATTCTATTAATTTATCGTTTAAAATCAGTCGTCCAAGCCCATAGTTTATCAATATAGAAAAAACAAGCAGCAGAACATAATAAGGCTCTCCCACTCCGTAAAAAACCAAGCTGCCCGAAAGTAACACAAAATTGCGGTATTTTTCGGGAACTAAGAGATATATAAGCATAAACACCGGCAAGAACCTGAACAAAAACTCAATACTGGAAAACAGCATATCTATAGGCTCCCTTAGCGAAAATTGTCTAAATATAGTATATATCAAGCCTTGTCACATTGCAACATACTACTCAAAAGAATGTATTCTGTCGGCCAAATCAATCGTAGACTGCCTGTGCGCTATCATAACAACTGTTTTGTTATTTTTCATTGACTTTAGCGCATCGTTTACAAGCTGTTCAGACTCGTTATCAAGAGCTGAGGTTGCCTCATCCATAAGCAGAAGCGGTGCATTTTTCAAAATCGCCCTTGCTATCGCAATTCTCTGTCTCTGTCCTCCTGAGAGACGGTTACCACGTTCACCGACACTCGTGTCATATCCATTCTCAAGCTGTAAAATAAATTCATGCGCATTAGCCATTTTTGCGGCTTCCACAATTTCCTCATCAGATGCATCCGTCCTTCCGATACGGATATTTTCCTTAACCGAATAATTAAAAAGATACGGTTCCTGTGGAACATATGCTATCTTGGAACGAATCTGTTTATTGGAAAGCGTCCTGTACGAATCTCCCGCAAAAATTATATCTCCGCCCATAACCGGATAGAGGCTTAATAATAATTTGGAGAGCGTAGTCTTGCCGCAGCCGGACGGACCTGTCACCGCAACGCTCTCCCCTTCTTCTACCGAGAAATTGTAATCCCTGAGGAGAGGTTTATCTTCGCTGTAGTGGAATGTTACGTCTTTCATTGAAATATAAGGTGAGTCGAAACTGCTTTCCGCTTCCAGCGAACCTCCGCCTTCCCCATACCAAGCCTCCGGCTCCTCCACCTCGTCCATAAACTCAAACACATTCTGCGCATTAGCCAGACAACCGATAAGCTCCGGAAGATACATCCCAAGCATCAAAAACTGACTTGAAAATTTACCATACAAAGAATAAATTGCGGCAAGCGAGCCAAGCGTAGTGTATCCGCTTTGTATGAAATAAACCCCAAGCATCAGAAATGCCAGCGAACACAGCAAATCAAAGCCGTTATTACAGCTTTCAAGAAATCCTGTATATAAAATCTTCCTGTTATTTTTCTTTTCATAAAAAATATTTTGTTCTTCAAACTCTTTTATGGTATGTTTTCCGGCAGTATACATTCTCGCCTGTTCCATCCCCTGTAAAAGATTCGACAGCTTTTCCGTAAGCTTCACATTTACAGCCGAAAGCTGCTTAGCGTTATTTCGCATAGGTTTAATCATAAGAGCGTTAATAAGAAGCATTAAAACATTTACCCCGACCAGACACAATGTTATCTGCCAGCTGAGGATAAGCATCGGAATCACAAACACAGTAACCTGTATAAGCGGAGATACCGTACGGCGGAATCTTGAGCCGTAAATGGCGGAAGTTCTGTCCATATCATAGGCAATTTTCGATAAAACATCGCCGCTGTGATGCTCCTCATAGTATGTATAGGGCAGTCTTACCTCATGGTGAAATAACTGCTTGGCTAACACAGCATAAGCCCTTTTGGCCTCTACGTTATAAATAATTGCTGCCGCTCTGTATACCAGAAGTGAAATAGCTGCGCCTATTATATTCCCGATTATCGAAACCGCCATATGCTTGGAATCACCGGTTTGTGCTGCATCGACTATATTTTTCATAAGAATGGATTCCATGACGGAAAACATTGCAAACCCTGCGCTCATGAATAAAATAGCTGCCAGGTATATAATGCATCTTTTACCCATAACCTTCATTGTGCGCACGAATAACTTCCACATAGTCATTTCTCCTCCTCCTTCCCATACATAGCCGCATAAATACCGCCTTTTTTAAGAAGTTCCTCATGACTTCCGCTTTCTCTGATACAACCGTCCTTTAACACCATTATTTTGTCAACTCCCATAACAGTTGAAAGACGGTGCGCAATAATGATACAGGTTTTGTTCTTAGACAGCTTATCTACCGCCTCCTGTATAAGTTTCTCAGTCGGAACATCCACGGCGGAAGTAGGCTCATCCAGAAGAAGAAGCGGCGCATCTTTAAGAAAAGCCCTCGCAATTGAAATCCTTTGACGCTCGCCTCCGGAAAGCAAAATTCCGCGCTCTCCCACCTCTGTCTCGTAGCCCTTTGGCAACCCCATAATAAAGTCGTGTATTCTGGCATTTTTACATGCTTCAATTATCTCCTCTCTGGTGGCGTCAAGGCGCCCGTATCTTACATTTTCATAAATCGTATCGGGAAATAAAAACACATTTTGCGAGACCAGCGCCATCTTGGCCCTTGCAGCCTCTACATCCCACTCTTTAAATTCCCTTCCAAACAGACTGTAATTACCGGAAGACGGCCTGTAGAATCCGCAAATAAGATGGAAAATCGTACTTTTTCCGCCTCCGGAACCTCCTACAAAGGCCGCGCTGCTTCCCACCGGTATATGAAAAGACAAATCATCAAGAACATTTGTTCCCTCATTATATTCAAAACTTACATTGTTAAAAGAAACAGCATCCTCACTGCTTATTCCCTCTTTTTCCTTACCGCTCGGCTCATCCGCTTCCCTGAGAATATTCTCTATACGTCCGACACATACAACGTACTCCCTAGCATCCACCAAATCAAACGGAATCGATATAAATGCCTCAATAAACCTGCCAAGGACAATTAAGAATGTAAGCATCTCACCAACACTCAGACTTCCTCGCATTACCAGCGTGTAAGCATACAATGCACAGATAATATTTGGAAGCCACTGTAAAAATTTTCTTACAATTAACACCGTATTGGATATTCTTACGCGCTTCTCCTCATATTCCACCAGCTCATCCGCCACACGGTTCATCTTCCCCTGAAAATATTCCTCTGCCCCAAATGAACGCAGTACCAGAATTCCGGCCATAGCATCCTGGGTTATTTCCATTATTGCGTCCGCCTTCTGCCTGTGTATATTTTTAAGCTCCACTACCTTTTCCCGAATCTTTTTACTGATAAATAAAAGTGCAGGATAACAAAAGAGCATTAAAATAAGCAGCCTTATATTCAACTGCCCCACGTAAACGGCGTAAACCACTGAGCCGACAATATTAGCCCCTATATATGGAATACTTTCATTTAAAAGCGTCGCAGCCTCCGCAATGTCCGAATTCATCTTATTTATAACCGTTGCCGAGCCGTTTTCATCAAAATAACGATACTCAAGTTTATAAAGTTTATTAGCGACTAATTTCTTATATAAGGTCTGTACCTTAATGCTGAACTTAGAAGCTGCCGCGCTCTTAAAAAAGCCCGCTATAAAGCCGACTGCCGTAAGTATCAGAAAATATCTGATAAATTCCTTAAACTCTACATGCCCGCCCGAGAGCATGGTATCGATTGATGCTCCGATAACTGCATTTCCTTTCACGATAACACTGGCAAGTATGTATGTAAGTATTAGTTCAATAATCAAATATGGACTATATCTAAACGTACATTCAATAAAATAATTGTGCTTTGGATGTTTCATAATTTAGCTCCTTATTTATTATTTTCCGTAAATAAATCATTCCTCGTAATATTATTGAGCCACTTCCCGCTCCTGTAATGCTTAATAACCGAGGGCCACTTGACAAACTCGTCCGTACACAGCAAAAAGTAAACCCACATAACAGGCAGCTTAAAAACAAATGCGGCAACGAAACCCAGCGGAACAGCGTAACACCACATAGCTATACCGTCACAGACAAAGCCGAACCGACTGTCTCCTCCTGCGCGGAATATTCCCGCAATCAGGGTTGTATTTATGGCAGTGCCCATAACATAATAAATATTAATTAAAAGCATATACTTCATGTAGTTCATTGCCTGAGGCGATAAATCTGCATACCTAAGCGCAACCGGCATAGCCGCAAGAATGATCACGCCTCCAATAACGCCTGTTATTATTGTCAGTTTCATCAGCTTCTTTGCGCCGTCCCTGGCCTCTTCCAGCTTATTCTCACCTATTATATTACCTATAAGTATTCCGCCCGCACTTGCCATACCAAAACATAATACGGTTCCGAAATTTCTCACTACTACAACAAAAGAATTTGCCGCTACCGCATCAGTTCCCATATGCCCCATAATAACGGAATACATGGAAAAAGCCACGCTCCAGATTATATCGTTCCCAAGCGCAGGCAGTGAAATCCTGACAAAATCAGAGAACAGAGCTTTGTTCGACAAAAACATATATCTGAAATCCAGCTTGATATCCTTACTGCAAAACGACACCACCAAACATGCAGAAAACTCAATCAGCCTCGATAACGAAGTCGCTATTGCAACCCCCATAGCGCCCAGCTTAGGCATCCCAAAAAGCCCAAATATAAAAACAGCATTAAGTACAATATTCATGCCAAAAGTAAGTATATTTACGGTCGTGCTGATCACTACCTTGCCTATACTTCTTAGTGCAGCGAGATAAACCTCTGCAATTCCCCAACACAAATAACCGACGCTCATGCACCTAAGATAAGATGCCCCTATATCAATCAGTTCTGCGTCATTTGTAAAAACCCGCATCATTTCCCTTGGAAAAGCCAGCGCTATCCCAGCAAACATTACGCCAAAAACAAGTGAAAACCTCATTGCAATCCCCTGAAGCACCTGAATTGCCCGCAGGTCTCCTTTTCCGTAATACTGTGCACAAAGTATGGTAACACCCGTTCCAAGCCCATAGAAAACCATAAAAAGAACGCCCGCATACTGCGATGCAAGCGAAACCGCCGATATTGCTGACTGCCCCACATAGTTAAGCATAACCACGTCCGCCGAACTCACAGCCGCACTCAACAGATTCTGCAAAACGATGGGTACTACAAGTTTGAATATATGACTGTAAAAAGAATCGTTTTTAATGTTTTGTTTTGTTTGCATTATATTTCCCGCTTTCATACCTGTTGAAATCTTATTATAGCATCTTTCTCCAAAGTAAACAATCTCAACATAAAGAAAGGCGCAGGCAAATTTGCCTGCGCCAATTTCTTTTAATTACATCTTAATCGCATTATCTGATTACTTTTACAGGAATTACGATTTGTTGTTTCCTTACATTTGAGCCGCTGCCTTCAACATTAAGAATTGCTGTAATCCTATAGGTCTTGCCTTCTTTAAGACCAGCCCTGTCCTTAATTACTACTTCTACACCATCTCCAGTATAGGTAACTGTAAAGTTGTCTAAGTAGTTCGTCTGAGTCAGCTCTGTAATGTATGCGCCGGTAGGAGCTACGGTAATAGTCCTCTGTGCTGCTGTCTCATGTGATGAAAGTTTAACTTCCAATACATCTCTCAAACCAGTAATCTTGAGATTAGACTGTGTGGTCCTGATTATTACCGGCCTTTCCGTTGTCATCGAAGTAGTACCATATACTCCAAGGTCAAAGGTATATACAGGATATACCTTATAGCTGCCTCTCTTAAGGTCAGCTGTATCTTTTGCCTTTATTGTCGTCACACCGGTACTCTTGTCAAAGTCTGCAACTGTAAACAGATTTGCTGCATCACCCGTAAGTTTTACGTCTGCTACCTGTGACGGTGTAAAGTTCGTCGTTCTAGGCTTAAATGTTACTGCACTGTTCTCACGGTTGATAATGTTGATGCTTCCCTTAGTTGATACCGTAAGTCTTTCTCTGCTTATAAGAGAGAGCCTAAAGGTTGTTGTCTTTTCAGGAGCACTTCCAAGCTTATATTTTACTCTAAAGCTGCAGCTGCTTGGATAACCGGCTTTCATCCTGTAAACACCAGTTCTTGTATTTACTTCTGCCGGGAAAGCCTTACCGTCTTTATCTTTCTCTTTAAGGCTTACCAAGAGAACATTGTTTCCATTTACGTCCTTAGAAAGCTTGTAATCAACAAATTTTAACAACTCGTTTGACTTGCTATTTGTACCTTCCAACGTGAACGAACCAATATCAAAGCCTTTTGCGCCGGTTAAGATAATGGAGGACGATACCTGCTCTTTGCCAACGAATTCTTCCGTGTTGATATTCAGTCTTACCGGTTTAACCGTCATACTAGGCTGCGCTTTATTAACCCTGATGCTCTGGCTTACGATTACAGATGCATCGCTGCACCAGTCGTCATACTTGATGCTCAGTCTAACCGTACCACCTGTTCTTGTTGCCGAGTTCACGCTCAACCGTACACCATTTCCACTGTTTGCATCACTCGTAATATCGCCCACAGTAAATTGTGTATTAGCGCTTGAGTAAGCTCTCCTATCAGTTCTGTCTGTTATAAGTTCAATAGTTGCAACATCCGGGCTAAGATACATTTCTGAATCCGGATCATAAATCAATATGTCTGCACCGTCCATACCGAAAGCAGTATAGATAGTCCTGTCAAGCGCTGTCAGTTTCAGTCTCGGCTGTCTGTATTCCAGAGCTACTGGGAAATTACGTGTTATGTCATAATCTTCATAATATCCTTCGACATGCGCTTTGAGTTCTACCTTTCTATTCTGGCTTACATCTCTATAGTTAGCCGCACCGTTCCTTGGATTAACCTCAACAGGATCTTTCTTAATACTAACGATGTCATAACCTGCACCGTTATCCGAGAAACGGAAGTAATTGTTCTCGCTTGCCGTTACCGTTACTGCACCCTGCTTAGAAGAAGCAATCAGTTTACCGGTGCTGCCGTCCGTACCGTTCTTATAGAACAGGTTAACTCTCTTTTTCTGTCTAAACGTTACATACGGTCTTACTTCCGTTACCCTGATGGTAATCGGGGTAAACTTCATAACCTTTTTCTCTGTAGAAGTACCCTCACTATTCTGAGGCTGCACTGCTGGTTCTTTCTTCTCTACCTCTACCTCTGTCTGATATACTACAGTATACGTACCTCTTGGAAGTGATTTAACTGCATCAGCTGTCGTGTTCAGCTCATAAACGCCATCTACACCAGGTACTTGGTCAGCAACAAAGCAGTTCTTATATCTATCTACCGGTGAGTTGGTAACTCTTGTTCCCTTGTATACTGCTGCAACTGTAATACCCCTATCTACAGTTACATTACCATTTTCATCAGTTCTCTTCTCATCATTCTTAACTTTGTCCATTGACATGTCAAACGGTGCAAGGGCTGCCAGCTGTATACCTTCTGTCTTAGCCTTATCAATCGTAACTGTGCCTGAAGTCCAAGCAAACTCGCTTCCGCTGACTGTTACAACATAATTTCTTACAAGAGTCTTGTCTTTCTTCGATGTTACCGTTATGGTTGCTGTACCGCCGTCTTTGCTCCTGTTTACAACGGTGAATGTTGCATCCACACCGTTTTCTAATTTAGTTGTTTTTGTCAACTTAATGACACTAGTGTCATTTACTTTGATTGATACACCAGTTCCGAAAGGTACCGGATCATACTCGATCTTGGTTTTGCCCGTATCATTGCCTTCTGCATCTGTTTCAGGTTTTTCAACCGGCGTAACAAAATGCAGATTCTTCAAAGTAAAGGTCTGTCCGGTCATTGTATCCATTGCAACCTGTATATAGTCGCTGTCTTTTTCAGCTTCCCATCTTACCTTATCGCTTAACTCACTCGGTGCAGGCTCAATAGTATCAAACTTAATACCTACTTTATCTTTTACCGTAAATGCTAATACTGCAGTCTTTTTAACTGTCCTGTTGCCAGCTGTCAATGATATTGTTGCCGTCATCTTCGCACTGCCGTTTGTATTATCTTTTCCGGTTACTGTACAATGTGCCTGATCTACATTCAGGTTTGCGTTAACTGTTCCATTCGCAAAATTACCAATTGTCAACAAGCTTCTTGTTGTTTCCTTTATCTCTGCTTTAAATCCACTAATCTTTGCAAGAGCATCCGGTTCAACTGCCGGTGAAATCACAGGTACAGCTTCAACAGTCCATGTTTCCCCTGCATCAAGCACACCATCGCTGTCTTTGTCACCGTCTATTACCTGAAGTTCCGCGCCATCCATCTGGATAAAGTTTACTGTAACCTTTCTCTCACGTGTTCCATTAGAAACCGTGAAGTCTACAGATGAGCCTGCATATGAAGATAGGAATACTGTACTACCATCAACCCAATCATATCCTTCTTGAGCAAGCGATTTCGTTGCATCATATCCACTAAGTTTAATATCTGAAAGTTTTGAGTTACTCTTGCAGTATTCTGCTGCAAAAACATAGATGTCAGCACCCTTATCCAGCATATCATCTGGATTGCTGCCGCCCACGCCTATGTTACTTTCAGCGCCAAGCTCTAAGAAACCATGCAAGTTAATTGAACCATCGTCGTTTCTGTCAATCCTTGTACCTTTAGCTCCAAAAATGGCGTTATTCATGCTCATATGTCCAAATTCTGACGTATTGAATACAGCACCGTCAATATTTGCAGATTTAGAGCCATTCCAGAAGTAATTTTTAGAACCATAAATCTTATTGGTGTTCTGTGTACCTTTAGGTGAAATATTTTCTAATGTTGATGCACCGCCATTAGCACAGCTGCTATCCTTAATAGAAATCAAGTTCTCTACATAGTAATCTGTGTTCACGGCTGCACCTGTATACAGTGCAACATTGTTTGCTTCGTTGTTATACGAAATGCTGTTGTAAACCTGTATATCCGGGCAACTGTTAGAGTCGATACCCTTCGACTTATTACCAAACGCAATCGAATTCCTGAGGACATGATATCCGCTCATGGAATCGCCGCCCATCTTAAATCCGTTACCGTTACCTGCACTCACAATAGGAGTCTTCTTGTTATATTTGCTTAAATCATCCTCACATCTGTAAATCAAGTCAGAACCGTTAGGTCCCATGCCTGCAGCACCGAACAGATAACCGTTCTTAAATGCAAGACAGTTCTCAATAGTTACAACTCCGATGCTGCCTGATTCAACTTTGGCAAACAAATCCCAACCATCGTCTGCATTAAAAGCTGCAATACATCCGATAAACTTGTTGCCGTCACCGCAGGTCAGCTTAGCTGCGAATCCGTCTGCATCTTCATAACCTGAATCATAGTTCATAAATGAACTACAGTTAATGAGTGTATTATAAGAAGGCCACTCTGAACGTCCGTCATTGCTGTATCTTGCAACCTGTATACCGGTGTTACCGTTCAGGTATGTACGCAAGTCACTCAAAATATTATGGCTGCCGCCAAGAAGGATACCCTTCTGTCCATCTTTGGAGTTTATTACATCAAAGCCTTCAAAGTGCCAGTAATTACCTGCGATGATAAATGCAGTGTCGTTCTTTTGAGTTTTTTGACCAAAGTCCAAAACAGGTCTGTTGTTGCCAACTGCATCTTCAGCCGCCTTCATTGTAATATAAGACTTCGGCGTACCGTCGTGCTTTTTACCAATCAACAGATTTGCTGCTTCTTTTTTATCATTACTGTAAGCATCAGTCGTAAGTGTATATTTACCGCCTGCCAGAATAATTGTCTGTCCTGACATTGCATAGTTTACAGCATCGTAAACGTTGGTCGGGTTATCGGAAGAACCTGCATAACACTCTACTTCTTCACCGTCTTTTACGACTTTCTTTGATGTGCCGGCATAAGCGCCATTTGGCTTAACATAAATCGTATCACCCTTAAACGCATTATATGCAACATCAATTTCAGCCGTCTGCATATTTTTATTTGATAATACCTGGTTTTCGCCCGGTACAAAGTTTTCATTAGGCTTTGCGGAACAGGTAAACTTCGTTGTTCCTTCGTCCAAAGCCGTGGTAAATTTGTACTTCGTGCCTGCTGTAATTGCTTTAGCTGTTGTAACAGCTGTCTTTTTGCCGTTATGTTCTTTGTAGATTGTCAGCGTACCGTCAAAGTTTGCATTCAATGCAAGATCATAGTTCTTGCTGTTGGAAGCTTCCATCGAGGTAATGGTTACGCTGGGATCCACCGTTATTGTAGGAATCTTATAGTCATCATCGCCGGCTGGTGTTAAGTTCAAATTAATCTCGCTTACGCCGATTCGGGCATTTCTTGCTGCAAAGAAACCTACATAAATATTATTCTTGTCAATCTGTGTCAGTTTATTGTTATTATCATCTGAAAATACCTGTTCACCAAGAATCTCATACCAAATGCCATCGATTTCCTGATATCGCTTATCTGCAACTTTATCATCCGCAGCTGTTGGAGCAAGTGCCAGATAACGCAGTACATATGCGTTGTCATACTTCTGAATCTGGAAACGGAAATCTGTCAGCAAATCAGCATCGTTAGCAACTGAAGAGTCCGGCGCCTTACCAAAAGCGTTGCCTACAGCATTGTAAGAACCTGAAAAACGACCTACGCCATTATCATATTCACCAGCACTTGACTCCAGTGTACCTGAACTCGTTGAGAAATTTACAGGTGAAGTTATTGTACCTGCATTAATCTTCGCAACGTCAGATGCTTTTGCACCCTCTTTAGCATTCCAGCCCACGCCAAGCTTCATTTCGTAACGCATAATTGTAGTGCCGTTACCAGGTGCATTCGTAACATAACCCGGAACCTTATTACCTGCCTCATCAACTGTGGCACGAACCCAGCTGTACTGTATCTTGGATGCAAGCAGCTGATAACAGTTCGTCCAAGTATTACCGTCATCACCGTCCTTGCCGACCGTATCGGAAACCATCATACCAAAGCCGTCCTGACCATTGGAGAATGTCCAGCTCTTTACATGGATTAATGCTGATAATGTAAAGTTATTCTCTGCTGGATTAACACTGGTATAGTAGTAAGACAAACCGTCCGTAGAAGCAGGAACTACCTTACCTCTACCATTCTCACTCCAAACAGTTACGCTCTTTAAGTCTCCGTAATCCTTTCCTTCCGGTTTAGGATCGGTATCGGTTACCTCATATACTTCCTCATTGTAGTTATTTGCCTCTACCGAAGCATCTGCTGTAGCGGGATACTCTCCATCAAATGCATTCAATGCTTTTTTTCTCGTATACTTGGAGCGCGTTGTGTTAGAACCAAATACACTATGAGACCATCTCGCAGCTTTCTTGCCATTTACATACTTAGATGCAGAAGGCATAAATGCATTTGAACGCACTACTGCAGTTGCAAAACCGGCATCGGTCGGAGCTGCCCCTTTAAGTGCTTTAATAGCTTCTTCCCTAAGCTCTGCGTCGGTCTTTCCCTTATCATCATTCTGCTTAAGTTCATCAAATTTTAAGGTTAAAGTATCTTCCGTCTTCTTCTCAATTTTATCTTTTGAGTCATTACCTGTAGCAGGAACTCTATTAAGAGTCATAGTTGTTGCCTTAAACTTAGAATTGCTGCCTGTTTTCCTGAATGCCTGTACAGTAACATAGCAATTGCCAATTGGCAATCCCTTAAGAATTACTGTGTATGATTTGTCTTCAGTCTTTTCAGAAGCAAGTTTAACCGGTTTCTCCGCATCCTCTGCATCTTTATATGCATCAATATCTACATATTCAGTTGCAAGCAATTCGGTGTCTCTGAGCGCTGCAACAACATAGTAATCTGCTTCGTCTACACCTGCAAATACAACTTCAAGAGAACCTGACGTTTTAGCACCCGTCTCTGTATTTGAATCCGTACCATCTTCCATATTCGTCATACTTCTAACGGAAGGAGTTGCAAGCGGTAATACAAAGTTGTCTACCGTCCACTCTTTATATGCGTCTTTCATAGGAATGTTAGCCTCACCGCTTCGCACAAGGTTTGCCCTGAAGCTATAGTTATCCGAAGCTTTTGGCGTAAATACAAATTCCAGATCTGTATCTTCGTGGTTGTCTACAGTGCCCCCACTCTCCTCTGATTTGACAATCGAGTCTACAACAACGCCTTTTGAGTTAAGCATTTCTACCATTACGGAATCTGCACCATTATATTCAACATATCCGCTTGCTGTAACTTTGATTGTAGATTCGCCTTTAGCATATGAAATATTTGAAATTTTAGGTGCATCAACAGCGCTCCATTCGCCACGTGGCGGCATAACTACGCTATCATATACACTAATCTTGTGAAGACGACCGCCACGGTCACGACTTGCTGTATAAGGTGACAGGAATGTATATTTTCCTGCTGGCAAGTCTCTATATTCAATGTTGCTTATAGCTGTTCCATATGCAATACAAGATTCACCTTTATTTTCGGTGTCAGATGCATATATGGGGGTAGCTTCATTTTTATCTTTATCATTACCGGTGATACTTCCGGTAACCAGTTTACCCTCGGAATTTACAAGTCCGAAAGCTGATTCGTTTGAAGTACCTGTAGATGCAACACTAAATACTGCATTTGCAGTTCCGTATACGGTAAAGCTAATCCCAGTACTTCCCACTTTATTTATTTCGATATACTGACCTGTACCGGCAGATTTTACCTCAGCTTTTCCTTCGATTGAAGTATTTTTGCCGTCTTTATCATATCTATAATTTTTGAATGCTAAAGTAAAGTAATCTTCCGTACCGAGTTTTAATCCGGCATCAAGCAGACCTAATGAATCAAAATCTGCTGCGTCCATAAAATAGGCAATTGGTCCTTCACCAGTAATTTCAATACTCTTTGCATCAGACTCCAACGATGAATCCTTAGTTCCATCAGCATTTTCACGATATGCAGTTACCGAAACAGATATCGTTTTGCCAATTGTCAAGCCTGACACCTCCATGGAGGTTCCCTCTGTATCTTTTTCAATGAGCTTTCCGTCCGCGTCCTTTACATAAAGGGTATAGTAATCCGCTTCTTTTATGTTTTTCCATGTCGCAGTAATTCCACCCGTTTTATGTCCCTCTTCATCTTCAACTTCAGCAATATTCATCAATGTAGAAATTTCCGGTTTAGCAAGCGGGAACTTAAAAGCGTATGGATTATCAGGTGCTTCAGCTGTTTTATCTTTTTCACCCTTACGGCTTAAAGAAGTCTTGAACAAATAACTTCCCGAACTATCCGGCGTAAACGTAAATGTTGTAAAACCTCTACCGTCATCATTTACACCTGTATTGGTTATATTGCTAGCCGTCTTAACAGGTTGCGGAGTTCCAAACTGGAAATGTTCTTCGTTATACATTTCTACTGTTAATTTATCTCCGCCATTAACGCCAACCGGTGCAGTTACCTTGACCTCATATGAAGCTCCATCATTAACTGAAGTAACACTATCAATTACAGGAGCAGCTACCTTATTCCATGGGGCGCGTGGACCGCCGTCTCCTTCAACGACATCCATTCTGCATATTATGATATCAGCAGTACCGCCAATAACATATGTTCCAGCTGTTTTCAATTCCAATACACTAGTTGCACTTCCACTTTCAGTAAGCATATCAGATGTAACGTCACTGCGATCTGTGGCATCTTTAATCAAAACCCCCCTATTTGCGGCGGGAGTATTCCAATAAACTGTTACCTTCGCTGGCATGCTTGTAGTGAATTTAATACCTGCCAAGATGGTTCCTGAGGTTCTTATCTTCAAACCATCACCGGTACGTATACTACGACTAGTTGCATAATCACCAATTGTTCTACTGTCAACTTCTAATGTTGCAGAATCACCAGGGTATATAGTGAAGTAATCATCAACTGATACTTCTGCATTTGATATTTTTCCTGCCTCCATATTTTTATATTCAGAAACGTTCTGAACATCCAATATATGTGTAGAACCCGTAGCCGGTCCCGGCGGAGTATCATCCGCTTTCTCAGTAACAGTAATATCAGCATCAGTTTTATCAGCTGACAGCGTTACACTATCTAAATTAATACCATTAGCAGCAATGCTGCCATAATCCTCTTTATTTGATACAACCATCTTATATGTAGTACCCTTTACAAGAGCAGCCGTATAAGTCTTGTCAGTAACTTTTGCCGTAACAGTTGCTTCCCCGCTATCTTCAGCAGGCACAAAAGTAATGGTTCCAAGCTCTGCAAGTGCGGCTGTTTCATCTGCACCTGTAAGAGGAGTGCCTTCACTATCTTCAAAACTAATAGTTCCGCCAACCACTACATCTTTACTTCTGTAGATACGTGCAATGTTTAATGCACTATCTGATGAAATTTTATATGTTACGCTATCTGTACCATCAGCATCTGATGCAGACAGTCTGATAATGTGGGTAGTCTCACCCGCCAATGTAGTGATATTTTCTGAAGGAGCAGGTTCCTCCGGTTGCTCCGGCTCATTACTATCAGTTACTTTAGTCAATATGACCTCAGGCGCTGTTTCAGAATATGCAACTATTGTGAAGATATCGCCTTCTTTAGCAGATAATGTAATATAGCTGTCTCCTGCAGGAATGTCAAGAGTTCCTGTATATTTGCTTGAAGCAACAGCATAAGGATCATTCTCGCTGGCAGGTATTTCCTTTGAACCTGCTATATCGATAACTGTTGTAGTCTCTGCTTTAACGATTGTGAAAGTATCCTTAGTTTCAGAACCAGGAGTATCATCCGTTACCACTTCTATTTTAGCTTCAGTTTTTCCGCTATCAGCAAGGTCGGCTTTAAGTGTCGCGATAATTTCCGTGGTTAACATGTTGTTAACGTCTGTTCTGTCATTACCGTCTTTATCTTTAAGAGCAGCTCCGCCGAAATCCCATACATCAACCTTGTTATTTGCACTATAGTTAACATCATAGTCAACATTCTGCTCATCTGCCTCTATTGCCTTGTCAGGCTCGGCATCTTCTATTTCTTCCTCTTCTTTCACCTCCTCGTTATCTTCTAAGGATGCGTCTTCATTTCCCTCTTTATCATCGGGATCTGTAACTTCATCCCCGCCTGTTACGGGTGTCTGTTCATCACCATCTGTAACTTCACCAGCGGGATCTTCAACCGTAGTTCCGGTTGTATCATCCACTGTTTCGCCAGCTGGAGTTTCATCGCCAGACGTTGCTGCGTCGTCAGGTGTAACAGACGAATCTTCTGTATCAACCGCTGTTTCATCCGTAGTATTCTCTACCTTCGGACCAGTCAGCTCAGATGCATAGACCGTCATGTTAGACATGACCATAGCAACTGACAGGACAGTCGCCATGATACGCTTGTTTAACTTGCTTGCTAATTTGCTCATGTGTATCCTCCTTTACAACATATTTTAGCAATTTTTGTATGTTTTTAATGGAAAAACATTAATAATAGCAATTCTTCGTTCATTATGACCTTGTTGAAAAAAGGCATAGTGATACCGTCTTCCATAAAAAATACTAGTAATGTAATGATAGCAGATTCATCTAATCATTTCAACTACTTAGCACCAAAATAACATTAGTTTTTTTATGCAACTCGATTAAAATGTAACAATTTTCCATATTGGTTTTTGTGAGATTTGCACATGATATGCGACATCACTGTCATTGACTTTTATAGTCTATTTACATAATATGATGTACACTTTCCTATGGTCAGCATATGAAGTGCCGCCGGACATTTTTACAATTTATATATACCAAACGACTGCGCTCCCAACGTATATCCATTCTCATGGCAGGCGGTATTCCCTATTTCATATACCTTCTCTCCATTTGTGTTAATCGCACCGCTGCTGATAACGGCTTCATCATCCGACGGATTACACAACATAAGCAGACTGCCGCGCCTATAGGCAAATGCCCTTTCATCATTCTTGGCATATACAAGCTCAAGATTAGCATTATCCTTAAATTCATCATGGCTGTTTCGGATTGCGAGTACAGCTTTTACCGTATTAAGTATGGAGTCAGACTCTTTCTGCTGTCCGGCTACGGTTGGAGCATCCTCTGCGGTGTCTACGGGAAGATATAAATCTTTTGCATCCGCTTTTGAAAAGCCGTGATTTACAGTATTATCCCACTGCATCGGCGTGCGGGAACCGGTTCTGGTGTATCCGCCTTCCTTCGATGGCAGTTCAAGATAACGCATGCCGATTTCATCTCCGTAATATATGAATGGATTACCCGGCATCGTAAATAAAAATGCATACGCAAGTTTGAGTTCCCTCTCATCCAAGAAATGTGACACGCGTGTCGTATCATGATTCCCTGTAATCAGGCTGTAACTTCCCTGTGTTTTGATTTTCTCATATTTTTCAAGATATTCATCAAAGAAATCCAGTATGCTTCTGTCGCTGTCTTTTTTAAAAAAGCTGTTATTCCTGCCATTTTCCATATTGCGCAACAGTAAATTATAGCCGTTGCCGGTCCAGTCTAAGAAGAAATCCATGTGAAAACCTGCCGGAATCGCAAAATGGGGCATATTCCACTCGGACACAAGCGCAGCCTCAGGATAGGACTCATCCAGCATTTTTCTTATATCCTTCCAAACCATGCTCGTTCCGCTCTTTTTCTCATCATCTTTTTTCACAAGAGAATCCGCCATATCTACACGGAAACCGTCACAGCCGGCGTCAAGCCAGAAACGTATGATGTCTTTAATCGCTTCCCTAGTTGCAATACATGCCGGATCGTCAATGCCTTTCTGCCAGCTTTCTGTGGGATTTAAAAATCCGTAATTGAGGGCCGGCTGACATTTAAAGAAATTCAGGACATAAACTCCGTTTCTCGGAGTCTCCCCTGCAACATAATTCAGTCCCGAAGGTGCACTAAGCCAGCCATCGGTCCAGATATAGCGTTCTGAATATTCATTACTTTCTGTCTTAGAGCTTTCTTTAAACCATTCATGTTCCTCTGAGGTATGGCCCGGAACCAAATCTAACAAAATATGCATTCCTCTTTTATGCACCTCGCCAAATAACCGGATTAAATCTTCATTACTTCCGTACCGCGCGGCCGTCTTTTTATAATCCCTCACATCATAGCCCGCATCCTGAAAAGGAGAATCATAACACGGATTCATCCATATCGCATTACAGCCAAGTTCCTTAATATAATCAAGCTTTTCTATAATTCCGTCAAAATCCCCTATTCCATCCCCGTTTGAATCCATAAAGGACTGCGGATATATTTCATAAAACACTGCATCTCTTAACCACTTTGGCATAATACACCTCCATTCTTCCATTATGACACGAAGTCAAATAAGCTAATCTGGTTCGTCTCTGGCAGCTCACCAAGAATCCCCATACTATCCATCTGCTCGATAATAGTAAGCGATACTTTCGCGCGCTGGCGGAAATCTTCTTTAGAAAGGAAAGGTCCGTCCTTAGCTGCTTCTACAATACCGTCCGCGGCTTTTTCACCAAGACCATCGATACTGCTTAACGCCGGCATAATCTTATTATCATCCGTTATTGTAAAAAGTCTGGACTTCGCCGAAAAAATATCGATTGGAACAAATTCATAGCCTCTCGCATACATTTCTCTTACGATTTTCATATCACGGTAGGAGTCCTGTTCCTTTTTAGAAAGCGTATCGCTCCTTCTCTTATAATCTGCCATAACATTATCAAGATGTTCCTTCCCCTGGCACATCAGTTCGTATGAGAAGCCTGAGGCCCTGATACTGAAAAATGCCGCATAAAAAGCCAAAGGATAATTAATTTTGCAATACGCAATGCGCCACGCCATCATGACGTATGCGGCGGCATGGGCCTTTGGGAACATGTACTTAATTTTTTTACAGGACCAGATATACCAGTCCGGCACATCGGCGGCAACCATGGCCTCTTCCCATTCGGGTTTAAGTCCTTTTCCCTTACGCACGCTCTCCATTATGGTAAAAGAAAGCGCAGGATCGACTCCCATGTGTATTAAGTAAATCATGATATCATCCCTACAACAGATTGCAGTAGAAATCGTCGCCTTACCTTCTTCAATTAAGGTCTGCGCATTGCCAAGCCACACGTCGGTTCCATGCGCAAGTCCAGCGATACGCACAAGGTCAGTAAAACACTTAGGCTTAGCGTCTATTACCATCTGCATGGCAAATTCCGTACCGAATTCGGGTATGCCAAGACAGCCCAATTTGCAGCCGCCTATCTGTTCCGGTGTAATTCCAAGCGCCTCAGTCGAAGCAAAAAGCGACATAACGCCTTTATCGTCAAGCGGTATCTTAACAGGGTCTATGCCGGTCAGGTCCTGAAGCATACGAATCATGGTAGGATCATCATGACCGAGTATATCCAGCTTCAAAAGGTTGTGGTCTATTGAATGGTAATCAAAATGCGTCGTTATTATATCGGTTTTCATATCATTGGCAGGATGCTGTACAGGGGTAAAAGAGTTAATGTCCTCTCCCACCGGCAGTACGACAATACCGCCCGGATGCTGGCCTGTGCTTCTTCTTACGCCGGTGCAGCCTGTAACGATGCGGTTTATCTCGCACATTCTTTTTCTCTGACCGCGTTCCTCATAGTAATTTTTAACATAGCCAAACGCGGTTTTATCGGCAAGTGTGCCTATTGTTCCGGCTCTGTAAGTCTGTCCGTAACCGAAAATTACTTCCGTGTATTTATGTGCCTTACTCTGGTATTCCCCTGAAAAATTAAGGTCAATATCAGGTTCCTTATCCCCCTTAAAACCAAGGAAGGTTTCAAAAGGAATGTCAAAGCCCTCTTTACTAAGCGGCGTAGAGCATACGGGACAGAGCTTATCGGGCATATCGCAGCCAGCGCCTCCGCTGAATGCCCTGACCTCGTCCGAGTCAAAGTCGTAATAATGGCATTTCGGGCAAAGATAATGCGGGCTTAGTGAATTAACCTCGGTAATTCCCGCCATATTTGCCACAAAAGAAGAACCTACGGAACCTCTTGAACCTACCAGATATCCGTCCTCTACGGATTTCCAAACAAGTTTCTGCGCAATTATGTACATAACTGCAAAGCCATTGGATATAATGGAATTTAACTCTCTTTCCAAGCGCTCCTCCACTATCTGGGGCAGAGTCTCCCCATATATCTCATGTGCCTTTTTATAGCAGATATCGGTAAGCTGTTTGTCACTGTCGGCTATGACCGGCGGACACTTGTCCGGACGTACCGGAGACATTGACTCTATCATATCCGCAATCATGTTTGTGTTTGTTATCACTATTTCCTGTGCCTTATCACTGCCAAGATATGCAAATTCCTCTAACATTTCTTCAGTGGTTCTAAAATAAAGCGGCGCCTGCTCATCCGCATCCGCAAAGTGCTGTCCCGCCATAATTATACGGCGGTATATTTCATCCTCAGGGTCGAGAAAATGTACGTCACAGGTTGCCACAACAGGCTTACGGAACTCTTCCCCAAGCTTTACTATCCTGCGGTTTAACTCCATGATATCCTCCACCGAGTTAATATTAGGAAGTTTTTCAGAAGCTATCATAAACTTATTATTACCAAGGGGCTGGATTTCCAGATAATCGTAAAAGCGCACCAGATTTGCAATCTCCACATCGGACCTGTTTTCAAGCAACGCCCTGTAAAGCTCTCCTGCCTCGCATGCGCTTCCGATCAAAAGCCCTTCCCTGTACTTCATAAAAAGACTCTTTGGAATCCTTGGTCTCCTTGCAAAATAGTTAAGGTGCGACTCTGACACCAGACGGTAAAGGTTCATGCGCCCCACATTATTTTTGGCAAGTATTATTGCATGATAGGTGCGCAGTTTTTTTACAATATCAGGACTGGACTTGCCCATCAGATTGATTTCCTTAAGTGTATGCGCATCCTCCTTTTCAAACATTGTTATAAATTTAACAAAAATCTCTGCAGTAGCCTGGGCGTCATCCACCGCCCTATGATGGTTCTCAAGAGATATTCCAAGTGTCTTAGATACGGCGTCTAACGTATGTTTTGACTGCTCGGGAAGCAGGATTCTTGCCATTCCAAGCGTATCAGCATAGGTAAAGTCATGAGCAATCCCCTGCCTGTCACAGTTTTCCATTATGAAGCTCATGTCAAAAGAGGCATTGTGCGCAACAAGCACCGCGTCCCCGACAAACTTAAGAAACTGCGGAAGAATTACATCAATCTTCGGCTCGTTTATAACCATGCTGTCATTTATACCTGTTAAATTTTCTATTTTAAACGGAATCGGAACGTCGGGATTGACAAACGCCGAAAATTTATCTGCAATTTCTCCGTCCACCACCTTGACTGCCCCGATTTCTATAATTCTGTCAGTAATGGGTGAAAAGCCAGTAGTCTCTATGTCAAAAACTACGAAGGTTCCCTTTAAATCCTGTCCGTTGTCATTAGTTACTATCTCTTTTAAATCATCTACAAGATAGGCCTCTACTCCGTAGATGCACTTAAAAAAGTCCTGTTTGTCAATACTTTCCCCTGCATCTTCACGCTTCTTTTTTTCTGCGCGCCACAAGTCCTCCCATACATGGTTGGCATCCGGAAAAGCCTGCAGTACGCCGTGGTCCGTAATGGCAATCGCAGGATGGCCCCATTTATAGGCTCTTTTTACTATATCTTTAACTTCCGATACGCCGTCCATGTCGCTCATTTTGGTATGGCAGTGCAGCTCTACTCTTTTGCGTACGCTGTTATCCGAGCGCGTTGTGGTAAAGTCGGGAATCTTCTTAACGCCATGTATGGAACCGATGGTCAATTCATGGTCAAACTTATCTATCATGGTAATTCCCTTAATCTTGACAAACGCCCCCGGTTTCATTTCCGCGGTAAACTCCGCAGTCTGTTCTGTTTTAACAAAGAGCTTGATCGTCATCGTATCGGTATAATCCGTAACATCATATATCAAAAGCGTACGCTCATTTTTAAGCTCGCGCTTATCCATGTTTATTACCTTGCCGCGCACTGCTACTTCGCCTATCTCTCCTATAATCTCGTCCATGCGCATTGCTTCATCCTCGAAGTCACGCCCATATATAACGTCAGGATTGTCGGAATGTTTGAGAGGACGGTCTTTGACAGGGGACGATTTGGATACGCTCGCTCCTGTTGTCATTCCAGTTCCTGATGAAGCCACATCGCCTGCTTCTGCCGCTTCCGCACCGCTTGCTAACGTATCCGCTCCCGTCACTACACCGTCTGCCGCGCTTGCATCATCCAGATCGCCGTCGTAAGCTTCGCTCCCCGCTCCTATTCCGGCCCGTCTAGCAATCTCAGCGATCTGCATATTTATCCGTTTCTCGTCCTCTTCCTTATATTTACCTGTCTTGCTCTCCTTATAATCTATAAGAATCTCTACGCTGAAACCGCATCTCTCGTTATATATTTTCTCAAGAATCCGAATCAGTTCTCCTACTTTTTCCTTGCCCATTACGGTATCTTCTATGGTTAACATAACTTGGTTTTCCGTAGGATAAGTAATATCCGCATTTTTAAAAATATTATATTCTATCGGCGAATACTCATGCAGCTCAAGCAGGATGCTGTCACGATACACATCCATCAGCTTCTCCGGATTATACTGTGCAGACAAATGATATCTTTCATAAATCCGTATCGTCATATTCGCATTCGGGAAAAACTGCTTCTTCATCTCGCGCTCTACCTTGTACACATCCTCTTTAAGAATCAGGATGTCGGAAGATATGTATATTCGTAAAAAGTCCTTGCGCTTAGTTGCAGAAACCCTTTCAACCACAGTCTGCCCGAACAGATCCGCCATACCGCTATCCAGTTTTAATGTTGGAAAAACATCAAAAAATTTTTTCACTATGAACTAAGCCTCCATGCGCCGATAATCTGCGATATACAATCAATCTATTTTGTATTCCTAATTGCCTCTTCTCTTTGCAATTCTTCCCTCAATGCCTCAAGCAGCTTATCTTCCGGCACTTTCTTAATAATTTCCCCATGCCTGAAAAGCAGTCCTTCACCATCGCCGCCCGCAACTCCGAGGTCAGCCTCCCTGGCTTCTCCCGGACCGTTTACCGCACAACCCATTACAGCCACCTTGATATCTAAATCAAATTCTTCCACCATCTTTTCTACCTGATTTGCAAGCCCTATCAGATCGATCTTTGTTCTTCCGCAGGTCGGGCATGAAACCACCTCAATTCCGCCTTTTCTAAGACCAAGCGTTCTAAGAAGCAGCTTAGCTGATTTGATTTCCTCTACAGGGTCTCCTGTCAGCGAAACCCGGATCGTATCTCCGATTCCCTGATACAATATAATTCCAAGCCCTGCCGCTGACTTTATATTTCCGCTCCTAAGTGTGCCCGACTCGGTAATTCCGACATGCAAAGGATAGTGTGTCTTTTCTGCTAAAAGTTCATGCGCTTTTACACAC
>CAMWKB010000017.1 GCA_947174705.1 uncultured Lachnospiraceae bacterium | reverse complement strand
TAACAAGTGTTACGTTAATAGTGATACCGATTCCGCATCCCCACAATAAACATCCCTGTCACCACTGCCGCCATAAGCTCCGCCGCCACAATGGAAATCCAGATTCCGTCAATCCCCCAAATCAATGGGAAAATCAGCACTGCTGCAACCTGAAACACCAGTGTTCTTAAGAATGATATTAATGCAGATACCAATCCGTTGCCAAGTGCGGTAAAGAATGATGAACCATATATGGCAAGCCCTGCAAATAGGAAGGAGCATGAAAAGATGAAAAAGGCATGCAGGGTCATATCCAGAAGCCCTTCATCATATCCTACAAACATGACTGCAAGCGGCTTTGCCAAGAGTTCTCCGGAAATTAACATCGCTATTGAAAACACACCGATAATAATTAAACTTTGTTTTAATAAACCTTTTAACTCATCATTGTTGCCTGCACCGTAATGATAACCGATAACAGGGGCCGTTCCAATCGAATATCCGATAAATGCGGCAAGGAATATCATATTGACGTACATAAGCACGCCATACGCTGCGACGCCGTCTTCTCCGGCATATTTAATCAGTTGTGCATTATAAAGCATACTGACAACAGACATGGAAATATTGGTCATAAGCTCAGATGAGCCGTTTATGCAGGCTTTAAGCAATGAACCGCCGTCATATTTCGTTTTTGTCAGTCGTAAAAGACTGGAATTAGGACGTCCGAAATAGATAAGCGGGACAATTCCGCCCACACACTGACTGATAGCGGTTGCCATAGCCGCGCCGTTAAGGCCGAACGGAAATACGGCTACCAAAAGAGCGTCCAGTACCATATTGGTAACTCCGGCAGCAAGCGTAACTATAAGCCCTAATTGCGGCTTCTCAGCCGTTACGAAGAAGCTTTGGAATTCGTATTGAAGTATATACGCCGGAGTCGCGATAAGAACCAGCCTTCCATATGAAACACAGTTTTCCAGCATCTCTCCCTCTGCACCCAGAAACTCCGCCACCTGGCGAATAAATACCATTCCAAGAACAGTGATAACAATACCGCAGATTACAGATACATAGATGAACAAAGAAAACAGGCTTCTTGCCTTATCTTTATCCCCTTCTCCCATTTTTATGGCAATCAAAGCGCTTCCGCCGGTTCCGAACATAAATCCTATAGCGCCGAGAATCATCAAAAACGGTATAATAAAGTTGACTGCCGCAAACGGCGTTTACCCACATAATTTGACACGAAAAAGCCGTCCACCACGCCGTAAATAGACGTAAAAATCATCATTACTATGGAAGGCAGAGTAAAACGCAGCAGTCTTTTATATGTGAAATGATCTGATAATTGAATTTTCATACCAAGTTTTTTATCCTTTCTTTAAAGTCGGAAAGATATCTCTGTGTAAGCTCAATATATAGCTTTTGTTCTTCCGCAGTCCACGAATCGAAAATCTCATTTTCTATTCTTATTATCTTAAATACGGTATCCTTAACCAAAAGTTTTCCTTTATCCGTTAGGCATATTTTTTTCTTTCGCCTTCCTAATGTTTCCAAATACACCACATCATCCTCTTCCAACCTGCGAATCGAGGAATTTATGGTCTGCTTACTGATACCCGACAACTGTGTAACATCACTTAGGAGACATTCTTCTCCGTTGTTACAGATAGTATATAAAATAATCATTGCACTGTCAGACAACCCGCATTTTAATGCAGCCTCATGATAGGCATTTTCAATTTCATTTGACAGGTAATTGAATCTTTTCATTACCTCCCCTACTCTGTTTTCCATATAAATAACTATTCCTTTCTCTAAGCCTTAGGTACTTGCCATTATGTCCGAAATCATACTAAATATAGTACGATTTCGGACTAATGTCAACAAATTAAATTTAACTGAGTGATTTTCTAGTGTCACTATTTTGAATAGCGGATGTAGGAGAACTATTATTTAAATGAAAAAATTCAAGCTAAATGTATATTTACAATATCTTTATTAATGTGCTATGATAATGAAAAGCATAATTTTCTTTAAGACAAGTCTATTATTCCAGATGCAATCTATATTTTAAGTTTCAGAAAATCCATGCTTTTATTCCTATCAATTCTAAACAAGCAGGAGGGTCTGAAACGGCTCTTCTGTATCTAAAAACCGTTTATTCAAAATCGGTTTATCAATCAGGAGGGGTTTATCTATGAAAGAAAATTATGTAAAACGTAATTACAAAGACACATTGTTCCGTATGCTGTTTATGGAAAAAGAAAACCTGTTAAGCCTGTACAATGCGCTTAACCGTACAACGTATACAGATGTAGACAAGCTGGATATCACAACACTGGAAAATGCAGTTTATATGAACTACAAAAATGACATTTCCTTTGTATTTGACTATGAGTTAATGCTGTATGAGCATCAGTCCAGCGTAAATCCGAATATGCCGTTCAGGGATTTGATTTATGTAACGAAAGTGCTGCAGACAATAGTAAAAGATGAGAATCTGTACGGACAGACGTTGATTAAGCTGCCTACACCAAGGTTTGTTGTTTTTTATAACGGAACTGACGAACAGCCTAAGGTGCAGACACTGAGACTTTCAGATGCGTATGAGAAAAAACAAGCATATCCGGAACTTGAACTTAGTGTTACGGTATATAATATAAACTGGGGAAATAATCAGAATCTTATGGATGCGTGCCATACTTTGAAGGAATATGCACAGTATGTGGCACAAGTCAGAACGTATGCTAAAGAAATGTCTTTTCCTGAGGCTGTAGAAAAAGCGGTAGATTATTGTATAAAGAATGGGATATTATCAGACTTTTTATCCAAGAACCGAGCGGAGGCGATAGAAGTGAGCATTTTTGAGTATGATGAAGAAAAGCACATGAAAAGCGAGCGTGAATGGGCATATAATAACGGACATGAGGATGGACTGGCTGAAGGCAGGAAGTTGGGTCTGACAGAAGGCAAGCAATTGGGCGAACAGCGTCTTCTTAAGTTATATCAGCTTCTATTAGAATCAGGAAGGACCAAAGACTTAAACCGAATTTTAAGTGACAAAACTTATCGTGAACAGCTATATCAGGAAAATAATTTGTAGAAACATTGTTAACTACATTTATATTTAAAGCATACCTTTACAATAAATAACTATTGATATTTAATTTCAAAAGAAAGGCAAGGACATCAAAATGGAATTATCAACATATTTTCGCAGCATCATAGAACAGGACAAATGTCCGGTAGTTATCTGCAATCTTGAACATGAAATCATCTACATGAATCCTGCTGCCATAGCAAGATATCACAAAAGCGGCGGCGACAAACTAATAGGAACAAGTCTTCTAAACTGCCATAATGATAAATCATGTGAACTCATTAAGAAGGTAATCGCATGGTTTGAAGAAAATACCGAAAACAATATCATTTACACCTTCCGTAATCCCAAGGAAAACAAAGACGTATACATGGTTGCCCTTCGCGATGAAAATGGCGCGCTTATCGGCTATTATGAAAAGCACGAGTACCGGAATGCTGAAACAGACACTCTCTATAACTTTACCTAAACATACAAAACATGACAAATAAGATAAGAAATATATGCAATGCAATAAATAACATACGCTATTCATAAGAGGAGTAATCATGCTGAAAGAAAACATAAGAATCAGAAAAGCCATCGTACATATAATGGATTCCACTATCGGGATGCCCGTATTATCAGATACGGAACTTGAATACGGCTCAGAATTTGCCGATTTCATTAAGGAGCACATTGCCAAAATAAGTTCCGGCGACGATGCCAAGGAATGTCGCTTTTACAAAGAAGAATCCGAAGTATACCACATTTTAGAGCAGTATTCTGACGATTCTTTCATTGATATAACCAAGGACATTGCCTGTCTTTTATATGAAATTATGAAAAGCAATATAGACATACCGCCGGCAGACCTAATAATTACACGTTTCCAGTATGATGATGAAGAGTATCTTGCTCTCCTTAAAATGAATTACAAATCTCTCTATACTCATAGGACTATGACGCTTGAAGAGGGCAACAGCAATGAAATAATACGTCATAAATCCATCCTGCCATCAGAGGGACAGCGGCTTACGGAAGCGGCAATCATCAGGCTGGATGACCTTGCGCTGCATGTAATTGAGAAAAAATATGAGGTCAATGGTGAAAAAACCAACTACTTCTCTTTCCTTTTCTTAAAATGCAGCAGCCACCTTTCCCACAAATCCAAACTCTCCATCGTAAGCAAGGCGGTTGAGAGCGTACAAAAAGAAGGGTATGATGAAAGCGAGCGCTTTGCAAAGCAAATGGAAGCTAAGAGCATAATTCAGGAAGAAATCAATGAAAACGGCGGATTTACGGTAGAAGAAATTGCTGAAAAGATTTTTGAAGAGAAACCGGAGTTAAAAATAGCTTTTCAGGATAAGATGGAAAAATATGATATGGTAAAAGAAGAAATACAGCCGCAGAGCGAAAATACCATACGTAAATACCAAAGCCAGCACTTGTATACCGATACAGGAATCGAAATAAAAATTCCGATGGAACAGTATAAAAACCCAAGAAGTGTAGAGTTTATTACCAATCCCAACGGAACTGTTTCTGTGCTGATTAAAAATATTGAACATCTGGAGGCCCGACTATAAGAAATCGTCGCTCAAAAGCGACGATTCAAGAAATATGTAAGAATCTCCTCCCCACCCTTATCCATAATCCTTTCCGGATGCCACTGCACCGCCATAATAGGGAGCGTATCGTGCGAAACTGCCTCTATTATGCCGTCATATGACTGACAAACAGGGGTCAGTCCCTTACCAAGTCTGCTGACAGCCTGATGATGCGCGGAATTGACAAATGAACTGTTTCCATACAGCTGATAGAAGAAATCCCTGCGGCTGCATCCGATATGGTATACATAGTGGAACTGGTCTTTTCCCTTCCACTCATGCTTTCCGGCATTTTCAATATGCTGGCAGATAGTTCCGCCAAAATGCACGTTAATTATCTGAAGCCCCTTGCAAATTCCAAGCACGGGCTTTTTCCATTTAACAAAAAAATCCAATGCTTTCAGCTGTATGATATCAAGCTCCGTATCAATATTTCTTGAGCCATGATTTAGCTGTCCGAAAAATGCCGGCGTAATATCGCCGCCGCCCGGTAAAAGAAGTCCGTCACACTTTTCACACTGTTCAGGGTCTAAAGACGTGGTTACATCAGCGCCAAGAAGCCTAAGGGCATTTTCATAGTTAACGGTATCCGGCGCACGTCCGATTATTGCAATAGAAGCAGAGGGATACATAACAAAACCTCTAATTATGGTTATATTATTATCTTATGACCCATAATATAAAACGTTACTACCGTATCAAGCCTCACCTGCACCAGCCTTCCTCATCTATGTCCATTCCTTAATATTTCTTCCATGTACTAGGTGAAAATAAAATCAGCATCGGTAAAAGTTCCAAACGCCCCGTAACCATATCGAACATCAGTACGAGTTTGGACAATACCGAATATCCGCCGTAATTGCAGGTCGGACCAACTGCGTTAAATCCCGGTCCCGTATTATTTATATTTGCCATAACTGCAGTAAAATTGGTAGTAAAATCATATTTATCAAGCGACAAAATTAAGAATGAGGCTATATAAATCAGTATATACATCATGAGGTATGACTGGATTGAACGCAGCGTCTCCTCTTCTACCGCCCTTCCCTCAATATGCGGTTTCTTAAGTATCTGCGGATGAACAACCCTGAGCAGCTCATGTTTTGCATCCTGCACTAAAATCATAAGACGCGACACCTTAAGACCGCCTCCCGTACTGCCCGCACAGGCTCCGATAGCCATAACGACAAAAAGTACCGCCTTTGAAAACGAAGGCCACAGGTCAAAGTTAGTGGTTGAAAAACCGGTACTGCTTCCCATTGAAGCCACTTGAAAGACCGCGTCTTTAAACGCAAGAGCAGTACTGCTGTAATATCCCCTGATATCCAGTGTTATAAGCACCGACGCAATCAATGTGATCAATATAAACACCCTTGCTTCCTCGTGCTTTACAGCCTCCTTAGGCTTTCTTGCAACTACGAGCAGATAATAGACATTGAAATTAAGACCCCCAAGTATCATAAAAACAGTTATAATAACCTGCGACGGGATAGAATAACTTCCCGCGCTGCTGTTTAAAATACCGAAACCGCCCGTTCCCATAGTGGAAAAAGACAGTAAAATGGAATCATAAACACTAAGCCCTGATATTATTAATAAAAGCATCTGCAAAAGCGTGATTGCAATATAGATACCATATAGGATTTTCGCCGTAGACTGCACCCTTGGCACCAGCTTACCCACTGACGGACCGGGGCTTTCCGCCCGCATAAGGTGCATATTGTAGCCTCCGGAGAGTGGAAGAACCGCAATAATTAACACAAGCACTCCCATTCCGCCAATCCAGTGTGTAAAAAGCCGCCAGAACTGAACGCTCCTTGAAAGGCTCTCCACATCGGACAAAATGCTTCCTCCTGTAGTCGTAAAACCCGATACCGTCTCAAAAAGCGCATCCACGAAGTTAGGGATTTCCCTGCTTATATAAAAAGGCAGAGCGCCCACGATACTAAGGAGTATCCATGTAAGCGAGACCGTAACGAAGCCTTCCCTCGCATAAAAAACATTGCTCTTTGGTTTCCACTGTTTTCCGATTTCTGCAATAACGATGCAAAGCACCATTACTGCAGCAAAGGCAAAACCTGCCTTTTCATGATAAATAATCGCCACCAGACATGGCAGTATAAGAAAAATAGCCGCAAATTCCAATACACGAAACAATATATATCTTATAATGGAATAATTCATTTGAAGTACCTCTGTTTCTATTTCAATATATCCCCTATGGCATTTAAGCCCGTATTAGTTGTCACAACAATAACCGTATCTCCTACCTGTATAATACTCTGACCTCCCGGAATAGTGATTGTTCCTCTATGGTTTATCGCACAGATCAGAATATTCGGTTTAATCGGCAGATCCTGCAGTGGTATTCCAACCACCGGAGAGCCCTCTTTTATATAAAATTCAAGTGCTTCTGCCCTGTTATCATTTAAACGGTACAGCGTTTCTATATTGCTGCCCAGCGAATTGTCCATTGCACGGACGTATTTTATAATATTCTCAGCAGTCAGATACTTAGGATAAATAATGCTTCCTATATCAAGGCTGTCTATTATCTCATCATAAGAAATCCTATGCACATTGGTAATAAGCTTCGCCTTAGTCAGACTTTTGGCAAAAAGCGAAAGCATAATGTTCTCTTCATCCACATTTGTCAGGGAAACAAACGCCTCTGTCTGCATAAGTCCCTCCTGCATAAGAAGATTCCTGTCAGTGCCGTCTCCATGTATAATAATTGCGTCGGGAAGCAGTTCGCTAAGCTCCTCGCACCGCTCTTTATCTATTTCTATGATCTTAATCTGAAGCCCCATTGCAAGAAGCTGCCTTGCAAGATAATAGGAAGTCTCGCCACCGCCTATGATCATAGCATTTCTTGCCCTTGTAACCGCAGCGCCGAGCTTTTTAAAAAAAGCAAGCGTTTTCTGGGTTGTTCCAACGATTGATATTTCGTCACGCTCACGAATAATGAAATTACCACCCGGAATATAGACATTTTCGTCACGTTCTACCGTACATATAAGGACATCCGCTTTTAATCTGGAATTAATCTGCTGCAAAGACTGGTCGCAAAGTACAGAATCCGCCCCTACTCGATATTTAACAACCTCTACGCGACCCTTGGTAAAGGTATCTATCGTAATAGCTGACGGAAATTTTAATAGTCTGGCCATCTCCTGAGCCGCAGTAAATTCCGGATTAACTATCATGGACAAGCCAAGTTCCTCTTTGATATAACCTATTTCCATACTATATATAGGATTCCTTACTCTGGCAATTGTATGACAGCCGCCTGTCTTTCTGGCTATCAGACAGCATAAAAGATTGACTTCATCTGAACCTGTAACCGCAATGAGAAGGTGCGCATGTTCCACTCCCGCCTCTTTTTGCACGGCAAAACTCACGCCGTTTCCTATTACGCCCATTACATCATTACTGTTGACCAGATTCTGCAATTTCCGATTGTCTACATCTATAACCGTTATATTATGCCCTTCCGAACTAAGCTGTTCGGTCAGCGTCGAACCTACGTTTCCGCATCCTACTACTATGATCTGCATCTGATTAGTGTACCTTTCTTCATATAAATATCCGAATAACTGTTCAAATTCTGATTATCAAACATTTTCCACAATTACATACTATATTATATTCTTTACTTCGACAATTATCAACTCAGTATTTCTCCGGATAATCCGTACCGGTCTCCGACTGCATTAACAATACATACTTCTCCGGCTGTTTCTCCATCTTAAGCATTGTATCAAACGCCATAAGCAGCATTTTATCCCCATTCTGCTTCATATCATCATGCCCTCTGTCCATCTGCGCCTTAAAATGGTCCATCTGCCAAACCATTATGTCAACCACACTATATCCTTCCACCTTATATTGACATAAAAAATTCTGATTTGTTAAATAATAAACAAACTCTTTATAGACGCCCTCCGAAGCTGTTAACCTATCCCAAAACTTCTTCAAAAATTCCTCATTCTCTCCCGCATAATAACATAACGCCTTAGACCACTGCCACGCAGCTTCTCTATCCCTAGTTTCCTCCATAAAAATCCTCCTTTACCAATCTACATCCATAAGCTATTGCACAACGGCCGCCTTGAAAACAAAATTTCGCAATCGCTTACCCCCTGTTCTTTTTCTCCTTCTCTACCCATATAAATAAAGTAACTGAAACAATCCGGTGTACTATGCTTCAAATTATCCAAAACGCAAATAATTTTATCTGGGGTCTCCCCCTTCTTTTCGTGCTAATGGGCACCCATATATATTTTACCTTAAAGCTGCGCGCTCCGCAGCGCAAAATCTTCTATGCAATCAAACTTTCCCTTGGACTTGCAGATAATGAAGATACGAATTTATCTCCATTTTCCGCGCTTGCCACTACCCTTGCGGCCACGCTTGGCACCGGTAACATTATAGGTGTCTCTACTGCGGTAGCTCTTGGCGGACCGGGCGCCATATTCTGGTGCTGGATTACCGGAATATTGGGTATGGCGACTGCATACAGCGAATGTTATCTAAGCGTCCTGTTTCGCAGCAGACAAGCGGACGGCACCTTTATAGGAGGCCCTATGTATGTGCTGCACAATGGTTTACATAACAAAACACTCGGCACTTTCTATGCAATCTGCACCCTTGCTGCGGCTTTCGGCGTAGGCTCTACCACACAATCCAATTCGGTAACGCAGGCGGCTTACGCATCCTTTAAAATATCCCCGCGTATAAGCGGCGTTATACTTGCCGTTCTGACAGGCAGTGTGATCCTTGGCGGTATAAAAGCAATCGGAAATTTATGTGAAAGAGTTGTTCCGGCAATAAGCTTTTTCTACCTCTTCGGCTGCTTTCTGCTGCTTATCCTATACCGCAGACAGCTTCCGACGGCCTGTATCTGGATTTTAAAAGATGCTTTCAGCATCTCTTCAATAGCAGGCGGCTTCGTTGGCTCTACCTTGCAGTTATCACTGCGCTATGGTATTGCCAGAGGCCTTTTTACCAATGAAGCCGGTATCGGTACTTCGGCAATCGCCGCTGCTGCCTCCGGTACCAACGATCCGCGGATTCAAGCCTATGTATCCATGACGGCCGTTTTCTGGGATACCATTGTAATGTGTCTGGTTACGGGCTTAGTTATTGTATCAAACATGCTCTACGACCCTGCTTCCATCCTAAATGTGCCCTCCACCGGCTTAACCTCTGCGGCTTTTGCGCATCTTCCCTATATCGGGGATGCTTTTTTAACCATATCGCTGGCCGCCTTCGCCGTCACGACCTTAATCGGCTGGTCCTATTTTGGTGAAAAGGCAACGGAATACCTTCTTGGCAAAAAAGGTATTCCGTACTATAAACTTCTTTATATCCTGATGATTTATATCGGAGCAGTCATTCCCCTAAACCTTGTATGGGAATGCAGCGATTTAATCAACGGACTTATGGTAGTTCCCAATATTATTGCGCTTTATTTTCTACGCCGCCATATAAAGACGTAAATATTGTATTATATATCGCACCGCATTAAATACCGTGTGTTATTTATATCACAGACCGTCATTCTATATCTGGAAATTGCCCACAATTTCTTCAAGCTTACGGCTGCTCCGTTCAAGAATCGCCATCTGTCTTAAAATTTCTTCCGAGCTTATGTTCGTATTCTGGTTCACCATCGCTAATTGGTCAATAGACTCTAACATTTCTTCAATGACCTCCGTAGCAGTATTCAGCGTTTCCAGAATTTCCTCTATGGACGCCCCCATTTCCTGTGCCGAGGCTCCAAGGTCAGTGGCAATATCGTCATAAAAAGAGGCGTCTTCCTTATACTGCTTTGCAGTATCCACCATATTATGATAATCTCCCACTACCTGATTTTTCATAAAATCAAGTAAAGTTGAGGCATTATCCCTAAGCAGCGTTACCGAATCATAAACCTCGTCAATGGCCGACTGCATACTATCTACAACTTGCGTGGAATTATCTGCAAGCTCCCTGATTTCTTCGGCTACTACCGCAAATCCCTTTCCGGCTGCTCCTGCCCTCGCCGCCTCTATAGACGCATTTAAAGCAATCAGATTGGTTTTGCCGGCAATCCCCAAAATCTCCTGTGAAAATGACTTTATCGTTTCAATTCCCGTTACTTCCTGCAATGCTGCTTCAAGTTTTTTCTCCACGTCACGATAAATCGCGCTTGCCTGCTTCCTTGCCTCTACAGTACTTTCAAGCATCTTATCAGCACGGGCATTTGTTTCACTCGATATATTCGCCGACTCCGATGCCTTAGCAGATACAATATCTACAACCGTACCTATTTCAGAGCTTGTCATTTTTATCATCTGGGTAAGTTCTTCGGCCTTATTGGCTCTTTTCATTACCTCTTCTATCATCTGATCCATCTGGTCCAGACCATTATTTACTTCCGCCATATTAACATAGGTTTCAGATGCGCTTTCGGAAATTCCCGCCGCCTCCTGCTTGGTTCCTGTGATAGTCTCACGAATCTGCTTACGCACCGAACCAACCGCATAGTTAATTTCTTCTACCTCGTTCTTAAATCCTTCGGCAACAGTATGCTTAACCTTGCCTTTTATCTCGGTATCTTCCCTGAAATCACCTATTGCAAACTGCTTTAAGGTGGCTATAGGAGCCATAAGCTTATTGGCCGCAACCACAACACAGACTATGATCAACACTATTCCTATAATACTGCTCGCCAACGAACTAATGACTAGTGTAGTCAATTCATCTGACACAACGCTCTCCGGAATTACGACCCCTATTGTCCAGTCGCTGTTATTTAATTCCACGATAGCAAAGTATTTCCTTACTCCGTCGTAATCCGTTGCAATCTTTATGCCTTCTGCAGACCCGTCTGATCCGATTTCCCCATATCCGCCATATTCCACATCGGAAACTGAGGTTAAACCATCATTCATAGGAAGAAAAGCTTCATTCTGATGCGTAATAAAGTGCCCCGTACTATCCACAAGAAAACCATATGCATCATCCGATTTAAGCTTATCTACCACATGTATAAGCTCGTCCGTCGTAATGTCGGCACCGCACACGCCTGCTATTTTACCATCCGCATCATGAACAGGCGCTGCAATTGTCACAACCATTCTATTCGTAAATGCATCCACATAAGGATCCGTTAAAACAAGCGCATCGGCTTCCTTAGCCATTTTATACCAGTCGCGCTCACAGCAGTCATAATTCTCCGGCAGCTCGGAATTAATCAGCAGCATCGTATGATCTTCAAAACCATAATAAGCATCCAGAATTGTTCCGTCATCCTCGGCAAGATGCGCCGCCAGATAAGCTTTTATCTCATCATAGGATTCCTGTCTCATTTTAAGCTCGTATGTATTGACATTTTCCTCAACCCATGCCCTCTGTACCGCGAGCCAGCCATCAATTTCTTCCGCCGATTTCTGAGCTTTAACATACTGCAGCTCCTTAATATCTTTCTCCACGACCCTGTCAGCAGTCAAATATCCCGACAGCGCCACTATTGCCAAAACTACAACTACTGACAGCGATATAGCCGCAATCAGCCTTCCTTTAATTGTCCTCATTTGTTCCCCCCGTATACCTTTCAGTTTTAACCCCTTAATGAATATAATTATACTATATTATATTAAAAACGTCTATAAATTAATAGATAATGCCGGCAATATGTGCTAAAATTAAAAATATAAACTTAACAGGAGGTTCAGGGCAATGTCAGAATATATACTCAGCTGCTGTTCCACAGCAGATTTAACCAAAGAACATTTTGAACAAAATAACATCCGTTATGCCTGTTTTCATTTTGAGCTGGATGGAGAAGACTATCTGGACGACCTTGGGCAGTCGCTCCCTCTTGATACAATGTATCGCAAAATGACGGAAGGTGCATCTACCAAAACGTCACAGATTTCACTCGGCGAATATGAAGAATATTTTGAAGAAATGTTAAAAGACGGTAAAGATGTTCTGCACCTGACTCTGTCAAGCGGTATTTCAGGCACATACAATTCCGCCTGCATCGCTCGGGATGAACTATTGGAAAAATATCCCGACAGGAAGTTATATATAGTGGACTCCCTTGCAGCTTCAAGCGGATTTGGCCTTCTCATGGACACCCTTGCCGATATGCGTGATTCCGGTATGGGAATTGATGAACTCCATGACTGGGTCGAGAATAATAAACTTAACTTACAGCATTGGTTCTTCTCGACCGACCTCACGTTCTATATACGGGGCGGCCGCATTTCCAAAGCCAGCGGATTTATCGGCACCGTCTTAAATATCTGTCCCTTATTAAATGTAAATTACGAAGGAAAACTTATACCAAGAGAAAAAATAAGAACCAAGAAAAAGGTTATCAACCGTATAGTGGAACAAATGGAAGCCCATGCTAAGGATGGTCTTAACTATTCAGGCAAGTGCTTTATCAGCCAATCGGCATGTATCGAGGATGCTAAGGCCGTTGCCGCGCTTATAGAAGAACGTTTCCCCAAACTTAACGGAAAGGTGGAAATATTTTCGATTGGCGCGACCATAGGCAGTCATACGGGTCCCGGAACCGTTGCGTTGTTTTTCTGGGGGGATAAAAGAGAAAACTAAGCGGGAGCTTCCCACTTAGTTTTCTTTTTTAAAAACTTACTATTCTTTCGTCTTATTTAGAAATTTCCCGTATTACTTTTGTCGCTCCATTAATGCTAATTAATTCTTACTAATATCCTTACGGCTAATCTCAAACTTCTCTGTATACTTTCCACCATAGAGCCTCAAGCCTTCTATCGTCACACTTCCTGCCTTCTTACCTGACTTGTTGTTTGCACCGTAGGTAATCTTGAATACTTTGGCTTTTTCCTCGCTACTGTCACAGGCAAAATACTCCCCGTTAATTTCTTCTACATTATAGACAGTATTGTCATACTTGATACTTTCTATTATCGGCCTAACCTGTAATCCATCCATATAAACAGCATCAGGCGAATCATAGCCTCCGTCCCATTTGATTTTAAGTTTTGCTTTATTCATCTTCTCTTTATAGATATTCAGCGTAATAACTTCGGACTGTGTTTGTTTATAATTCTCAGTATCTTCTATTGTTACTGTTACGGTAGGCGCAGGTATACCAGCATTATTCTCCGGTGCTCCGGCGTTAAGCCATGCCTCCACCTTAGTCGGCTCATTATTCTCATACTTGACCTTGACTTCCTTATTACCGTCTTCGGAAACAGTAAGCGCCTTCTTTCCGTCTTTAACGGTAACTTTAGGTTTAACAGCCTTAGTTCCAAGTTTAGCCGATGCTACAGACACAGCCAGATTCTCATAATCTGCCTTAGTGATTGTAAAGTTTACATTAAGTGTACCTGAATAATTTCCTTTTCCCTTGAGGGTCATAACAGCGCCTGAACCTGCGTTTTTAGCCGTATAGCTATATTTGACCGTATAATCAGTTCCTGCTTTCAAATCCTTACCATCTCTGTTTGTAAATACCAGACCGGATATTGTTGCTCCTGATTTGGAATAAGGTACCGCCCCCTTATACACTACTCCGGTTATCTTGTTTGCACCTTCACCGCTTCCGAAACTAATCTCCACATTCTTGCTGCCAATTCCATCACGACCGTTATTTATTGCCATTTTCAAATCAGCCGCCTGAACCTTAAAGGTCTTCTTAATGCTTCCCACATAGCCTGATTTAGGATTTGCAGTAATGATTATCGTGGCATTGCCTTTCTTTACATTATTCTTGTAATTAACAGTATAATCCGCGTTTTCAGTTAGAGCCGCCTGCTTAGCACCACTTTCTGAGCCGCTGGTCTTACCTACAATGTTCAGACTTCCAACTTCCTTTATAATCTCATTTCCGGTATAGGCCTCCGGAGCAGTTACCGTATCCGGCAGCTCAATATTGCCGGTTTTATTGCCCGCTTTGAATGCATTACCCTGAATCTTAAATGTAGCGCTCTTAGTACCAAAATAAGTTTTTCCGTCACCGGTAATCGTTATGGTCGCGGTTCCAGCCTGATCATTATTGGAATAAGATATAAAATATTCACTATTACTGTCAGGAGTTACGCTGGTCTGGCTGTTTTTAAGATATTTCTTTCCAATGCTTACGGTAAAGTCCTTAGGCTCGGTATTTGACGAGCCGGCATTCAGATAAAAGCCTTTCCAATTTGTTTCATCGTAATTGCCATAGCTTGGATTCTCCTTATCATCCCACTTAAGCGTCTTTGTCTTAATAGTTATTTTGGCATTCTTAATCAAGTTTTCCTTGCCGGCAACGTAAACAGTTTTTTCAATATAACCGCTATAGTTGCTGTCATCCATTGCTTCAATGCGAAGTTTATAAACACCTGCCTTATCTTCCCCTTTCGGAGTCTTCGCTGGCGTCTTTCCATTAGTATTACTTACGACTGTTTCATTACCGCCCGCATCCTGTTTGGTAAGCGTAACAGTAAAATCAGTTCCCTCTTTCAACGCCTTCTTATACTTCAGTGAAGTTACAAGTTTAGTTTCCTTAGTCTTCAGAGACTGATCCGTATACTTCAAAGCAATTCCCAGCGCCTTATTCTCACTTCCTTTACCAATCGATGCCTTTTCAATCGTAAATGTTTTTGTGATTGTCTTATCGTAGTTTCCTTTACCCGTAATTGTTACGGTTCCTGTACCGGCATCCTTATTATTACTGTATTGTACTTTGTAATCCTTAGATGTCAGCTCCGTTAATTCACCGTTGCTTATGGTATATACATGAACCTTGGGTTTCAATGGGCTGCCTGTATATGTCATAGGCTGTATATCCTTAACAAAGATTTGTTTGTCAGCCGATATATCGGTTACGGTAAGAGTTCCGTCTACATATTCAATATCGTAATTATCAGAGACCTCTGCACCGTCAGGAGTAACCGTAATAACCGTTCCCTCTGCAAGCGTTTTCCATGCAGCATCCGTATCCTCTACTTTCACCTCTGAATTATTAGAAATATATTTATAAGTATAACTCGTCGGTCCGCTGATCCACTCATCGTTTCCTGCCAGACCATCCAGTTCATATCCGGGCAGATATGTATTCAAGGTAGGACGCGAATCCAAGGTCTTATTCCAGTTACCGCTTTTGGCAGTAACCATAACCACCTTCTGTAATATTTCAAAATTAATTAATAGCGGAGCGGCTGCCGTATACTTATCATCACTGTCCGAGACTCTTACTGTTACCGCATAGTTACCGGCATTAAGAGGTATAATGGACTCAGAACTTCCGCCTGCAGTATAAGTATATATAAGCTCAGGCTTATCTACTGCGTCCTGCGGCATACCTTCAATATTTACTGCATTTTCAGGCAGAACATATGTACTCCCGTTATATTCCCTGTCTATCTCTGCTTCGCTGTTCAAAGACAGTGTTAAAATAGTTTTGGACGTCAATGCAATCTTCACTTTTTGATCTGCACTATAATAATTCCTAAACTCAATCGGTAATGTAAGCTCTGCCGTACCGTCACTCCTGTCTGCCTTAAGCGTATATGCTAATTCACCCTGAGCGTTTATTGTCGGAATATCCGTAAGTATATCCGCCCCTTCCGACATTGTAACGTCACCGTAAGACAGCGCCTCATATCCACCGCTGAAATATTGAGCAAGATTCAGTGTATACGGCGTATCTTCCGTAACAGACTTAACATAGATTTCTATATCCTTCAATTTCGGCGACGCCGCCCTGGTAATATCTATTTTAAACGTATATTCGTCAGATTTATACTGCTCATCACTGCGATCAACCTTCGCAGTCATGACATATGTTCCAACATTAACAGGCGCTTCTTCTGACTCTGCATAATCTGTATCTTCGCGTCCGGCATATTTAACAGTGATTTGGGCGTCCTCTATAACAGTTTCTCCGTTCTTCGCCTCTATTAACGAAATACCGTCAAAAGCTTTACCGTCATATATCTTTGTAAGCTGCGTACCGTCTTTTTGGCTTAATGTTATTTTTGTTTTATCTACTTCGGATATAGTCAGCCAACCGACATAGCAATTAATATTGTAATAATATCTGACACTTTCACCATTACTATCGCAGATATCCATACCAGCAGCATCAGCGGTAATTCTATATTGCTTTGCCGTATCAGTATTATCCGCATCACAGCTAAGCGTCGGCTCAGTACTTATCTCATCGCCATCTAACAGTCCGTCACCTGTAAGCCTGTAAGTATACTTCTTAGGCAGCGGATCTCCCACATTAATATTCACCGACTCTGCCCTGATATATATCTCCCTACGCCTAATCTCAAAACTTCCGACATAAAAAGGCGTTGCAGTGTACTGATTATTTTCTTCCGAAAGCTCCACCATCAGAATATAATTACCTGGATTTACAGGCGCTGTATATGAATCATAAGGTACGCTTCCGTATTTTGTATCTTCAGAACCTGTATAATGGAATTTAATATAAGCCCTCAATTCCTCCATAATGCGGTCTGATTCTTCATGCTTTAAACCATCCTTATTCACCACATATAAGTTATCATAATCATAGGTATAAGGCATAGAATCATATTTTTTATATTGTTTCAACGCATATCCGTCAAGTATAACTGGCTCTTTCTCTGCCACAGATATTTCTATGACAACTTTTGCATCTTCGTAATTTTCAAAAGATGCCGTCAGAACAATCTCCGCTTTCTCAGAAGTCTTATCAGCCTCACTATTTACGGTATATCTCAATATGTAAGTCGGAATATATTGGTCATTATACCCCCCATCTTGTTCGTCTACTCTGGGAAGCGGGTCATCTACAAGCACGCCACCACACTTTATACAGCTAGACGTATCTTCAATATAGAAATTTGTAGGTTTAACTCCTTGCTCTCCTAAATATGTATTAAATAAAACACTATTGGAAAGATTTAACTCCCTGTATGGGTTTTCGTTTATATCATTAATATCCAAAGAAATGCTAATGTTACGTGGCTCAACTGTAGTCGCAGCTGCCCTTACAATTTCAAAATCTGCATAGTTTTCTCCGGTATAACCCGAATCCTTCTTAGCCGTAACAGTCACAACGCCCCATCCTACATTCCTGTTACCCCAATAGGTTACGGTGTATCCATTCGGGTCTAAGGTCTCTGTCTTACCGTTTGCCTCATATTTAACAGTTACATCAGGCTCAATTTCTTCCGTTTTATAAACGGCATAATAATTTTCATTATCATTCTTATCCAAATCGAGTTCTATCGTACATTTTTTCAAGTTTATTTTATCAGTAACGATTTCTATTTCCTGTAACTCATATGAATCAACATTAAAACGATACTTATTGCCTACCATTTCAATGTTATCATCCATAATGTCATCCTCAATATAATCGTCTATTGCATCCCCATCATCGTGAAATAGAGAACGGCGGCAGAATATTCTGCTGAGAGTGCTGCCGCTGTTAAGCTCTAAATCAAACTGCAGATCAAACGGCTCTTCATCGTCATAACGCCAAATAATAACGGCTTTCCCATCTGCAGAAAGCTGGGGTGCATATGCCGCTGTCTCTTCACCTGGCTTCTGTACAAGCGTAAGGCTTTTAACAGCGTCCTCTGTATATTTGATTGGTACGGTCAACGGACTTATCTCAATATTAACTTTTGTATCTTCTGTTGGGATAAAACTGTAATATGGGATAGTTTCATCCCTCATTCCGCCCAAGGAGTCATCCCACACTTTTATGGTATAGTATTTTACGGGAAGCTCCTCTTCTCCCACCTTAACATGACATGATGCTGCATTATATTCTTTATATAAATCCACAAAGAAAATAAATTCGCCGTTTATTACAGCTTCCGCATACTGTCCATCCAAATTGGAATCATAGCTATATAAATCATATACTGATGCCTTGCCTTCATATCCTTCAAAAGATATCTTACATTTATCACCGGCAACTATTTGTATATAATCAATGTCTACACTCACAACTCCTTCATTATTGATTTCTGGCAAAAACAAATGGAGTCTATAAAGCTGTGCAGCTTCATCATCGCATCCTACCGGAATAAATTCAGTATATGTACTTGTCTTATTCGTCCCTCCGTTGTCTTCATTAGATAAGCATACGGTATAAGTATAATATGCGCCGGTAATAGTCTTACCTTCCTCAAGTTCAAACGTAATTTCACATTGATCGAATTCTTCATATTTATTAATATAAAGAAAATCCCCATCCTCAGAAAGCTTTGCGCCGCTTTGACCACTTATTCCAATGCTCTTTAATGCGCTCTTGTCGTATTTAAGCGGTATGGATTTCGGTTTGAGAGAAACCGAAACTGTTGTACCGGCTGTTGGAATAACGCTGCATTTGTAAATATAAAGCTCTATTCCTCCGCCTATATCACGACGCTCTATTTCTTTGGTTTTAAGCTCTTGCATCTCTCCACCGGCCTTGGCAATAACATAAGGCGCAGCCAACTCGTCTTTCACATCATATAATATTCCAAATCTATATTCATCGCCCTTTACTACTGTATATGGGGTATCTGGATATATTTCGTCTCCGATTTCCACATTACCCCACATATCAACATTGCATAGCATAACTTCATCCGACGGTTCAAATGTTAACGTACACACATCACCTGCTATAATTCTCAGCTCATAAGCAGCTGACTCTATAAAAAACGGATCTACAGAAGAATAAGCGCCATTCCCGCTTGGCTCTACATTTATTTCATTGTACCAGTAATCATATTGCATTTCACCGGTTTCAAAATCATACCATTTACTGCAACAGGCAATCTCGGCACGTTCAAAATGCTTATCGGCTTCAATTTTAAAACTGATATTATATGGCGTCATGCTGCTATAAATATTGGTTATTTCTTTCTTACCATCATCATAGCTTTTTCCGGCATCACCTTCAGCGGTTATACTAATATTCTTAACGACGCCGTCCACATATGCCACCGGCAGCGTTATGGGTGAAAAATCTATATTGATCGTCATATCAGATGTCGGAATAACCTTGTATACAAAGTTTTTCTCAGAGTCTTCTCCATTGCCATCCCTGACAGTTTCAATACTGTTTCCTGAAGCATCAGTTACGACTGGGTCACATAAATCAAACTTATTATTACCATAAACAGAAAAATAGAGTACTTCTCCCTTAGCTACAACTTCCGTATGGTTTATCATATTGCATAAAGCAAACCAAGCGTCACCCATGGTTAAATCAGCTTCATCACCTACTAATGTTTCTCTATGCAATTCCCCAACTTTATTATTTTCATAATTAAAATTGATTCTCCATCCCTCTTGTATGGTTATTGTTGCATTTTCAGATACTTTTCCTAAGTCGAAGTTATAGTAACCGTTTTCCTCTACATAATAACTGTCAAAAACATCATTATACTCACCATCGTCCGATTTATATGATACCGCCAGTGATTTCCCATTCTTTGCTTTCAGCTTAAATGATGTACCATACTCATTTGTTACCCATACAGGAACATTGGCATCCACATTCTGCGCGGGGCCTTCCAAACTGTTAGTCAATACTAACTCATCAACATCCTCACTTGAATATACAAACGTCAGTTTATATCTTTGATTTTTTTCTGCGTTTATATAAATATCCACACTTTGGGTATATCCGGTGTTTTCATCTATAGGGCTTATTGTACATTCATATCCTTCCTTAATCTCAGTTTTTGAAAACTCAATACCTTCCCATCTGAGTTTGCCGTCATCTATTTTCAGGGTATAACCGGTTTTAGTCACAATACTAAATTTTATTATGTCACTGCTTCCATATGGCACGGTAAATACAGTAAATCCGGTAAATTCATCCTGCGTAATCTCTTCGCCATTTTCATCATATACAGTAATATAATTAGGATCTATCCATAAACGGATTTCCATCTGCTTCTGCTCATTTTCATCATCAAGCGGAGCCTCTTCCGAATCCAGTTTCTCTCCATTGTCAAAATCTACGGAATCATCTTCCTCGCTATCCTGTGATTCTTCATTATCTCCCTGCTCCGCGTCTACCTGCTCGGTGTCTTCTTGCCCATCATCTTCACTTGATATATCGCCGTCGGGTTTATTGTTATCCGGAGTCTCGTTATCTAGATTTCCTTCATCCGAAGTTCCATTATCCGTTTTTCCTTCATCTGAAATCAGATCTTCCGGCGAATCATCTCCCGAAGCTTCATATTCTGCTTTGCTTTCATTTGAATCTCCGCTCTCCGGTGTTTCATTCTCAGAAATTGTTTCATTCGATACTGCAGAACCAGTCATATCAGCCGCATTCACAGTCAACATTGACTGTGGCATCGATGTCACGATCATTGTTGCCGCAAGAAGCACTGATATAATCCTGCTCATCTGTTTCCATTTACGTTTCATATAAACCCTCCTCCTTATAACGTGGTTAAAACTTCAACACCATAAAAATATCATCGGCATATGTTCCATCATCATATTTATTTGCATTTGAAATTATACCACACTCTTTAAATCCTAAGCTTTTATACAAGTGGTATGCTTTCTCATTATTGCTTACTACCGTTAATTCAGCCTGTTCAAAACCAAGATTCTTTAATTCTGTCAATAACCTTTTTAACATAAGTTTTCCCAATCCAAAACCTGTATACTTCTGAAATAAAGCAATGCCTATTCCTGCACGATGTTTTTTCCGCCGGCTTCCCGACTTGCTTTCAAATGAACAAGTTCCTGCATATTCTCCGTCAACAAACGCTAACATCAAAAGTGCATCTTTTGACTGGTTATGTTCATCAATAAACTGTTCTTCATCTTTTTTTGTATAATTTATCTCGTCAGGTTCAGACATTAAAAACCTTGTTTCTCCTGCAACATTTTTCAAATAATCAATCAGCATTTCTGCCTCATCTAATCTTGCACTACGCAGTATGATCTTTTTTCCGTCTAACATATGCATTTCTTCTTCAAATATCATGTTCTGTTACTTCCTAAATTCAACTTTTTCTGTTAACTTTTCGCTTATGGTAAAATAATAACACAACTTTGTAACGGTTTCTACGTATATTTTCTGCTGTGAGGCAATAATTACAAAAACTAAGCAGGGTTAACATAACTTCTCAGCTTAGTTTTCATTTTTAACTTGTTGTTCGCACAGTATATAATAAGCTTATCCTTGTAGAAAAATAAAGAAATGGCAATAAAAAAGAAAACAGTTTAAAATAGACGTTGACAATATTTTTATTGCAAAATATGATAATAACAATGGTATATAGTACTATTTTTAGAGGGTTGTATTTATGATAGATAAAGAAAATTTCCATCCGCTGAATTATATTAAGAAGGAAGAGTATTCCGGAAGTATGGATGGTATGCGCTATATGTTAAAAAAAGCCAAAGCGGAAGATGGTGACGTAATCAGGGTTACTATCTGGCCTGAGCCTTTTGGAATAAGTAAGACGCCTGATGATAAGAAGCAGTCGGTAGATGTGCCGCTTACCGAAGAAGGTGTGGAAATGGCCGCGGACTGGCTGAACGAGCAATATATAAAGCAAGAAGATAAATGGAAGGAGAGCCTGCGCACGCCGCTGGTTTAATGACTTAATATGGAGACGGAAAATAAAAAGAAAAAATATGAAATGGATATGTGCAGCGGTTCAATACTTGGAAAAATTCTGCTATTCACGCTGCCGCTCATGTGTTCAAGCATTTTGCAGCTTCTTTTCAATGCTGCGGATATTATTGTGGTGGGAAGATTTGCCGGAGATAACTCTCTGGCCGCCGTCGGTTCCAATTCACCTCTTATTAATCTTCTGACTAACTTTTTTATGGGGCTGTCAGTTGGGGCGAATGTGCTGGTTGCCCGTTATTTTGGAGCTAAGCAGAATAAGGATTTGAAAGAAACGGTACATACCGCGATGATGTTAAGTATCTACAGCGGACTTGCGTTAACGGTAATCGGCTTTATAGGAGCACCGCAGATTTTAGTCTGGATGCAGACGCCGGAAGAGGTTCTTTCACTATCTGTATTGTATCTGCGTATATATTTTATCGGAATGACGGCAATGATGCTGTATAATTTCGGAAGCGCAATCATGAGGGCTGTCGGAGATACCAGACGACCGCTGTATTATTTGGCTGCTGCGGGAGTTATTAATGTAATTTTGAATTTATTTTTTGTTATTGTACTTCGCATGGATGTTGCCGGCGTTGCTACGGCAACCGTAATTTCACAGTGCATCTCCGCTTTTTTGATCGTAAGGTGCATGATAAATATGAAAGACAGTATTAATTTGGAGTTGTCCGCTCTTCGTATTAATCCCGATAAATTTAAGAGGATATTGCAGATTGGACTGCCGGCAAGCGTACAGGGAATTCTTTTTTCTTTTTCCAATGTAATAATCCAATCTTCGGTTAATTCGTTCGGTGCGATAACTGTTGCCGGAAACTCTGCAGCTTCGAATATAGAGGGCTTTGTCTACGTGTCAATGAATGCTTTCCATCAGGCGACGATTTCTTTTGTCAGCCAGAACGTAGGCGCTGCCAAATATGAGCGGGTTAACAAGATTGTATACACATCTGAGTTATGCGTTTTGACAGTGGGCGTAATTCTTGGAAACTTAGCAGTACTCTTCGGCCGTCCGCTGCTTAGTATGTATACCTCAAGCGCTGAGGTAATGGATGCAGGAATGAGAAGAATACGTGTAATATGCAGGACATATGCGTTTTGCGGTATGATGGATGTTATGGTAGGCGCTTTACGTGGCCTTGGCTACTCGGTAATGCCTATGATCGTGTCCTTAATAGGTGCTTGCGGGCTTAGGCTGATTTGGATTTTTACCTTTTTCCGCATGGAGCCCTTCCACAATGTAACCTCTCTCTATATGACTTATCCGGTAAGCTGGTTTATAACATTTATGACGCATGTGATATGTTTTGTGATTGTGAGACGTAAGCTGGATAAAATATGGGGAAAATAGGTTTTATTTAAAGATTATTATTTTTATAAAGAAGTGCTTGCTTTTTATCCGGAAATTAGTTATAATTGTAAATGCTTTCGGGATGTGGCTCAGGTGGTAGAGCGCTACTTTAGGGAAGTAGAGGTCGCAAGTTCAAGTCTTGTCATTCCGATAAAAAAGGATGGCAATTCCTACACGGAATTACCATCCTTTTAGTTTATGCTTAGTTCAGAACTATAAAATGTTTACCCATAATTAATGAAAAGAAAGACCAAAATTCCTTCTCATATTCCCGGGGAACATATCGAACACGCTCATACATACCTATCGGCAGGAATGCAAGACATATGAACATGATAACCGGGATCAGCCACTTATATTTTAAAACATTTTGTTTCTGCTTCGTCAGAATAACTGCAATCGCGAAACACACCCACATAATGATGAGATTGTAAATCAGCAAAATTTCCCGAGTTATTTCAGGATAAAATGCCATGCTCCAATCATGCTCAATAACGGTAATACCAAACGGTATTCCATGCGTCAACCCCAGTCCCAAAAGAATCAAAAACAAAATTAAATAAACAATGACATATTTCTTCATATAAACGCTTCCTTCTCTAATTCATCTTACTAGTCCTTAATTAGTTCAACTGCAATCCTTCCTGCTTTCGCTACATCACTCTGATTTTTCCAATCACCAAACTCCTGAACAATTTCGTCCATGTTAATCCTTGGCACACCTCCTATCTGGCATAACGTTTTTCATGCTCATAAAATTTTTATTATATAAATTCCAAAATAGTACTTTGATTATTCTCACCCCTTTTGTATATAAATAGCCAATAATATTATATCAAGAACTTACGAATTTTTCCACGAAATAACTTTACATGGCAGTCTCTTGAAAAACGATAGCGTAAATAGTAAGATTAATTAAGAAAACATTGCAAAAGGAGCTATAACTATGTCGCTTGCATTTCGGTTGTCTGTCGTTGTTTTTGTTTATATTCTGATGGGTCTTGCCATGTTCTGGTTAAGTGTCGGAATTGTCGGAAAAAAGGTGAGAGTTCGTCCTTTTCTGATTTATGCGCTCTGTTCCGGCGTGTCGTATCTGTTAAGTTTTTATATATCATACTGGCTGTTTGGTGATGAAACGATTTTCACTGATTTATATCAATTGCTGCATTATATCGTATGTTATACACTGGAAGCGACTGCTCTGGGAATAGTGATCTGGAAATGTTATGATATTCCTTTTGTGCAGGGAATAACGGCGTCAATGCTAAGCCATTTTATTATTTATACAGCAGATAATGTGGTGGGGCAGGCGGCATCGACTTACAGCCCCTTATTTGACAGAAGGCATTTCTATACATTTATTACTATCATCCTACCCAAATTGTGGGCGTTTTTCCTTGCATTTGTAGTAGCATATGTTTTGCATAGAAGTGGTTTTTACCGCTATTTTGCGACCCTTTTCTTAAGCAAATCCAGAACCGTACTGTTTATGGCTGTAAGCTTCTTGCTGATGTTTGTCTGGGAGATAATTGACTACTTTTATCCTAATGCCGAGCCAAACGCACTTTATGCTGTTTTCTTTTTCTCACTGATAACGGTGGTCTTATTGTGGGTGCAGTTTATGGCGATGTACGCCTCCGGACAGGAAAAGATACATATGCAGGAAGAGACTATATCGCAGCAGCAGGCGCATATGGAATTGCTTGAGGAACTTCAACAGGAAATCCGTGCGTTCAGACACGATGTAACAAATCTTTTCTCAGGGCTGACCTTGCAGGCGCAGGAAGGTGATTTGGACGGTATACAGGAATTCATGAGAAAGACGAGCAGTTACTTCGATGAAAAGCTGGGTAATGAGATTAAGCAGATGGATTGTCTAAGCAATATACGCCTCTATCCCGTTCGGAGCCTGCTTACCACGAAGCTGGCGGCGATGCGTCAGAAACATATTCAGAGCGCGCTGGAGGTGCTCTATCCGGTTCAGGAGAAACAAATTATGGAGACAGCGGATATTCTGCGGGGTCTGGGTATTCTCATTGATAATGCCATGGAAGCCGTTCCTGACAAGGACGGACAAATCAGGCTTGTCATGCTGCAGGAAGAGAGAGAACTTTACATAGCGGTTGTCAATAATTATGAGACGGAGCCGAATTTAAACGCATTATCTGAGAAAGGTTATACTACTAAGGGAAGTGGCCACGGTACCGGTCTTTCCAGTTATCGCAAGATTATATCCCGTTATCCCGGCTGTGTTACGAGGACTTACCTGAAAGACGGATTTTTCATACAGGAACTGCGTGTACCGGCAGCGTAAAAAGGAGTAATGGCTATGATTCCAGTATATATTTGTGACGATGAGCAGGCAATCAGTGAGCGCCTTAAGAAAATCATTTCAGACCAGATTATGATTCTGGATGGCGATATGGGTCCGGTAAGGGTTGTGGATGCTCCTGCTAAGTTGTTAGAATTACAGAAACAGGATGCGGTACCGGCAATCTATTTTCTGGATATTGATTTCCCGGGGCAGATTAGCGGCCTTGCGTTGGCACAGGAACTGAGACACTATGACCCCAGAGGATTTATCGTTTTCATTACGGCGCATGGCGATTTGGCATTTGAGACATTCCGTCTGCGGCTGGAGGCCCTGGATTATATTGTAAAAGGCGATTACAGCACAATGTCCGTGCGTGTGCGGGATTGTCTTGTCAGTATTCAGGAGCGTCTGCGTGACGAGCCCTCCGGACAGGGAAAATATTGTACGCTGAAGTTATTTGATACGGTACGGCATATTCCGCTTAAGGATATTTTATATTTGGAGGCGTTAGGATACAAACATACACTGCGCCTGCATCTGGTGAATGAGTTGTTGGAGTTTAACAACAGCCTCGACCACTTCGGTGAGCAGCTTGGAGAAGGATTCTGGCGGTGTCACAGGGGATTTCTGGTAAATCGGGAACATATCAGGACAGTACATCTGAAAGAACAGCTTGTGGAACTGGATACAGGGGATAAATGTCCCTTGTCCCGCAAGGCAAAATCAAAATACAATGCAGTTCGCGAAGCCAAATGAACAGTTTACGAAAGAAATGTGTTACCGGATATAAGCGTTGCTATAATGAGTTCAACACAAAACAAAGGAGCGTGACCATTATGGCAAACACAAAAAGAATGAACCAGATATTAGAAAAAATGGGATTTGAGCCGGAGGAAGGTAAGATGATAGTCGTCTCCTATGCACCGGAGAATTTAAGTGACATGATAGCAAAGCTTCTCGCCTCCATTTTCCAGTATTATAACTTCTATGCACTTTCTTTCTGCAAAGACTATATTGTACTGCTTCCGTTTTCAACTTACTGTGCGGATGTGAAGAAGGACGCGATTCTCAAGAAGGAAGGAATTCTGGAATTACCATATTCCTCTATCCGCGGCGTGGAAGTGTCCGAGATGGGACTTAACTACCGCATAGATATACAGCTTGAAGACGAGGTAATCTCACTGTCAGTGCAGCAGGCTGAATTAAGCCTCCTGAGAATGTCAGGGATGTACAGTTTGGAAGATTGGACTTTCGTTAATAGCTGGCATAAGAATAACTTAAAAGGAACATTGAAAGCCCTAAAAGAAATAGGAGCTTAATAATAAGAAATAACGGATGCCACGCTGTGCATGTCATCCTTATGTTAACAAAAGGAAGGGCATTGGTTCATGTCCTTCCTTTATTATATCTATATTCTAATATCAACCCGCTCCTATACCACCGCACTGCACGGATTGAAATGTGCATCTATAAACTCTTCAAAATCCTCCTGCGGAATCGGTTTTGAAAAATAATAGCCCTGCTGTATCTCGCAGCCTATCTCTGCAAGATAATCACTCTGTTCCGGCGTCTCCACTCCTTCACACAAAGAAGTTATTTTAAGCCTCCTTGCCATATCGACAACACAGGAAATGATAATCTTATCATTTTCTTTAAGTCTGCCCTCATTAGCGTTTGCCTTTTTCAAAAAGACCTTATCCAGCTTAATAATATCAATCGGCAGTCCGCTGAGCAGATTCAACGAAGAATAACCGGAGCCAAAATCATCCATTGATACCTTAACTCCCATATTATGCAGGCCTTCTACCAGCTGCAGCGCTTTCTCGGTGTTATCAATATAAATGCTCTCTGTCAGCTCAAACTCTACATACTGGGGCGGAATCTGGTATTCGTCAAAAAGATCTGCGACATATTCTAAAATTCCCATCCGGCTTAAATGTACCCGGGACACATTAACTGAAATAGGCACTACAGGTTCGTCATTGCTTATACGATCCGCAATGAATTTAAAAACTTCACGGTACACAAAATAATCCAAATCAACAATCTGTCCGCTCTGTTCGATAAAAGGTATAAATTCATCCGGAAAAACGAATGTCCCATTAGGTTTCTGCCAGCGTATCAGAGCTTCAGCACCTATAAGCCTTAAACTCCCGGTATCCATTTTGGGCTGATAATAAACCTTGAACTCACCATTATTAATTGCCGACGAAAGTGAAGAGGTAATCTCAACTTCTTTCTTGATTCCTTCTATCATCTTATTATCAAACAGTACGCAACAATCATCCTTCATCTCTTTTGCCAGTTTTCTTGCCAGATTAGCATTGGAAACGGCCGTTGCAGCGTCCAGTCTTCTGTCATCCTTAGATATAACGCTTATACCTGTACTGAGCTTTAACCCCTCATCCAGATAATTATCTCTGAGCATTCTTTCCAATTCCATATTACGGCCATATATAATGTCACGAAACTCACTGTTTGAATGTTCATTATCAAGACGTGTGGCTACTACAATGTTATCGGAATACACTCTTGCTGCGCATAGAAGTTTATCATCAATCCTAAGCACCTGATTAACAAATTCCCTAAGCAGCATATCTCCCCGCTGGTATCCGTAAGTATCATTAATGTACTTAAAATGCTTAATATCCGTATAGACTATCGCAATCCGATAATCATCCATTTTCTCAATTTCTTTATCAAGCTTCTCAATAAAGGTTTCGTATCTGTCCAATCCGGTTAAAATGTCTTTTACTTCTGCCATACTGCTATACCCCCTTGGCAACAACTATACCCTTTTTAGCTTTGCCATAAATGCCCTATCATATTCCGGATAAGATTTTTTTAAGGAAACTATTTTCCCACTGCTGTCCAAAAAGCAGTGCTTACTTTTCCCCAACATCTTGAGTTCCCCGCTTTCTTTATCCGTAATCCGATAAGACAATTCCAATGTAACTCCGTTATATTTTGTGATTTCAGGCTCTATAAGTACCGTATCCCCAAAACGTACCATAGATTTGTACTGACTTGAAACCTCAAGTACCGGGCTGATTATGCCACTCTCTTCCATTGTCCTATAATCAACGCCCAGCTGGCTCATATACCATATTCTGGCTGATTCCATCCATCTGATATAGTTTGAATGATGGATGATTCCCATTTGGTCGGTTTCATAATATTGTGCCTGATGTTCGTAGGAATTCATTATAATAATCCCCTGTTCTTACAATTTTCACCCTATTCCCATACATATCTATAGTCTACATTTTTATGGAAAAAGTGTCAATATTTACTACAATTTATATACATTTTTTATTTTTTACTTCCACGTCCGCGTATCATTTGGAAAATTGCTTAAAAATATCGTCCGATGCTGCTTATTTTTGTTTAAGAATTTCCAAAACATACTCCCATACCCTTTTGACGGATGAAATGCTTAAGACTTCCTCTGTTGTATGGATGTTTTTCATATCCGGTCCGTATGAAATGCAGTCCAGTCCCGGGATTTTCCCTGAAAACAAACCACACTCAAGTCCTGCATGAATAGCTTGGCCCTCTGGCTTTTTACCATACATTTCTTCATAAATCCTGATCATCTTATCCCGAAGCGGCGAATCCTTTCTATATGCCCAGCCCGGATAATCCCCCTTGATTTCCACATCTGCACCGGCAAGCGCTGATATGCATTTAATTTTCCTTATAAGAGCTTCCTTCGCACTGTCTATTGAACTTCTTATGGCAAATTGCAAAGTAAGTGTGTCCTTATCAAGTTTCATGATTCCCAGATTGAGCGAGGTTTCTACCAAGCCCTTTACATCTGCGCTCATTGCCTGTATTCCGTTTGGCATAGCCAAAATATACTCCACCGCTTTTTTCATACTCTCAGACTTTAAGCACTCTACTTCGGCACTTTCCTGCTTGTTTACAGAAATTGCGACGTTTTTATCTTTTATTGCAAGTTCGCTTTGTACAGCTTTCTCTATTTTACTTACTATGCTAAGGCAGGTATCCTCCTCGCCTTCAGCCGCAACAATTGTGGCTCTGCTCAGTATTGGTATAGCATTATCCGCAAGACCGCCTTCTAGACTTACCAGCGAGGCCGATGTTTCCTGAACTAAAGCATCTAACACCCGTCCCATAAGGCAGTTGGCATTACCGCCCTCTTTGTGAATCTCTGCGCCCGAATGTCCGCCCTGCAGACCTTTGACCTGTATATCGAATAATGTTCCGCGACGTTTTTCTAAGCCAACAGAGAGCCTGCAATCAGCTCCAGCTCCTCCGGCGCAGCTTGTTAACAGTACGCCTTCCTCTTCGTTATCCAGATTTAACATCCTTCTGCCCTTTAGCATGGAGAGGTCCATTACCCTTGCTCCATCCATTCCGACCTCTTCTCCTACGGTAAGAACTATTTCCAGGCGCGGATGAGCAATGTCGTCAGCATCTAACAACGCCAAGGCATAAGCTACGGCAATTCCGTCATCTCCCCCAAGACTGGTTTCCTTTGCGCTTATATAATCTCCGTTTACCTCAAGACGCAGCGCATCTTTTGCCATATCAAGGCAGCTATCAGCTTCCTTAACTGCCACCATGTCCATATGCCCTTGCAGAATCATGGTTTCCTGGTCTTCATACCCTTTCGTGGCTTCTTTTACTATAATTATATTATTCCATTCGTCCTGTATACAACTAAGACCTCTTTTATCGGCAAATTCCTTTATATAATTACTTATCTGCTCTTCATTTCCCGAACCATGCGGTATATTACAGATTTCCTCAAAATAATGAAACACCGGTGTCGGTTCCAGTCCTGCTAATACTCCCATATATTTCCCTCCTTAAATACGGCCATTTAAACATAAAAGGAGAACAGCAATACGCCATTCTCCATTTGTATTAAGAATTAAATATTAATCCAGATTTGCTTTTGCAAGCTCTGTTAAAGTCTTAAAACCTTCTGCATCATTAACTGCCATTTCAGCTAACATCTTTCTATTCATGTCAACATTTGCTTTCTTAAGACCATACATAAATTTGCTGTATGATAAACCGTTCATTCTTGCAGCAGCATTAATACGTGCAATCCACAACTGTCTGAACTGACGTTTTCTTTC
>CAMWKB010000016.1 GCA_947174705.1 uncultured Lachnospiraceae bacterium | reverse complement strand
ATATATAATAGTTAATACAATTCTTAACGCTCCCATTTAAAAATATACTCCTTTCTCGATATCACGCGGAGTTCAGTATAACACATAAATACTTTAAACGCAAGATGATTTTTGAAGTTTATTAATATTTTTACATAATTTACCATATTTTCTAAATATAATCACTTTATAATTTTAGAAGAAAGTGCCAAAATGCTTGGCACTCTCTAAAAATATTGCTTATTGGCTTATAAGTGGCGGTTTTTGATATAACTTTCTTTCAATTTGCCGCCTCTCAATTTCAATCTGTTTTAATACTGCCTCATCTTTTGTTACAGCCTCAATCCGCTCTAATATTGACAACTGATCAAACAGATAATTATTAATCTCTTTTTCGTTTGTCGGCATATCGTTTTCACCTCCTATATAAAAAAGAAAAGTGTTTGCTACTATAATTTTATTGTATCACAAGCTTATTGTTATTTCTATATGTATTTGATATACTGTCCCGGGACTTTCTAAATATTATATTTCAAACTCCAGAGCCGAAAAAGCATCTTCGTTCTGAAAATTAGTACTCCTATAGTTAATCAAAAAAGCCTTCATCTCTGCATGATTCTCTCCCATATCATCCAAAACAGCGTCGATATTCTCCTTAGTAATACATCCATTATCTAAGAGAAACTGATAATACTCCCTCTCATCGCCATGCTCTTCAAGCACCACTCTCCACGTTTCTTCCGATTCTTCCCCTTTTTTATGGGATTTAAGATAGGTAAGCAGCATATCTTTAACCGAATCTTTAAGTCCTGTATCGTGCATCAATCTGAGCATTGCAAGCCTGACCTTAAAACGTCTGCGATGTTCCACATAATAATCAAGATTATTCTCCCTGCTGCCATAATCCTCTTCGCCGCACAGAAGCATCTTAGAAAACCCTTCCGTATCATCCATATACATAAGCGAGCACATCTTAGCATCCCACTGTTCTAACCAGCTCTCACTCCCTGCATCCTGAGGATTAAACAGATAAAAGGCATCCAGCTTATTCATAGCTGCTGCCAAGAGATAAGAAAACGTCGCATTTTCTCCTATAGGCTCAATCCGGGTAAGTTTATCACAATCCTTTAAAATCCCCTGTCCTATCTCAATCTTTCGCTTTGGCAGCGTAATTACCTCCAGATTGCGACAAGATGCAAAAGCCCAGTCCTGTATTACGGTAATATGTTCCGGCAGAATCACTTCTTTAAGCTCCTTAGCCGCCAAAAAGGCCTTTTTTCCAATGATGGTAACAGGTTTTTCTTCTATACTGACCGGTACAGTCAACGAAATATCCCTGCCACGATATTCAACTATCATAATACAATCATCCACAACACTATACTTTAAAGCACCGTATTCAGTATCTATTTCTTGTATTTTCATAATTTTGCGACTTTTTTCCTATTTTTACTTTCTATAAACTTCATTCTTTACCCAAAAACTGCGATGTTTTGGCAGCGCTGAAAGCACTTTAGCACAATCACAATTCCAATTCCACAATCTGCTCCATAATTGAATCCGCCCGCTCTGAAACCATCATTTCCTCATTGTGACGTTTATACTCATCGCAGCCATACATACTGATAAACTTCGCACTATCCTTATTAACGGTACATTCCGTAAGCAGAACAAGCATTTCATTACCTGTTCCGAAAGTATCTTCCACAAAGCTGAATAAATAATGCAGCTTCATTTTAATATCCTGCGTTTCGTTCTTATAGCCGGCCACCTCTTCGTCATACCGCCTCTTTAAAAAACTAAGCGCTATACCGTTATCTTCTATATCCTCAAGCTGCATCATCTTTTTACAATCGTTTAAAAATCGAATTACATTCTTATGCTTTCTCTTTTCCCTGTCAGATAATGAACCGGCTTTCTGCAAGGCTTCCATTCCTTTACGCCTTCCCTCTATCTGATTTTCCAACATATTTGTAATTTCACTCTTTGACATGCTTCCGGTCTCTAAGCTCTTTTTAAGCGCTTTCATACAGATTAATATGTTGTTTACATAATCAAACCGCTCCATATTTTCACGTATATCATGCTGAATATAATCAATCAACATTCCCATTAGGGAGAGACGCTCATCAAAATTAGCCTTTCTTGCCCTTTCTCCCGCCTTGGCAGGCGCATTTCCGGCAAGGATTGCTTCTACCTGATAATCCTTTTTATATTTCATATAAAGTTCGTAATAAGCGCCAAACTCCTTAACTACACGCGGATTTCTGATATACTGCTCAATCAGGGTTTCCTCCACTTTCATTCCCTCTTCTTCGTAGAGGAACATCATTGCAGACAAGTCTTCCCATCCTCTTGCGGTAATATAATTTTTACCGCGCACAGTGGTCTCCACCTGATAAAAATCTTCCTTTTTCAAATCCAGATAATTTATAATTGCGGTATGAATACTCCTGTCCTTTGCATATTCTTTCCAGACAGAATAATCCGCTTCAACCTCCAGAATCTTCATTCTGTCCAAAGTTACAATATCAAATTCGCGTACTGACTTGTTATATTCCGGCGGGTTTCCGGCTGTAACGATCACCCAGCCATCGGGCACTCTATGCCTGCCAAACACCTTATATTGAAGAAACTGAAGCATTGACGGCGCCAAAGTCTCCGACACACAGTTAATCTCATCCAGAAAAAGAATACCTTCTTTTATGCCGCTCTCACTCATCACATCATAAATTGAGGCAATAATTTCACTCATTGTATATTCGGACACGTCATACGAAAGCCCTTCAAACTCTTTATGCGCAATAAAAGGCAGTCCCAGCGCGGACTGTCTGGTGTGATGCGTCATGGAATATGAAACTATGGCAATGCCAAGCTCCTGTGCAATCTGCTCCATAACCGCCGTCTTTCCTATTCCGGGCGCCCCCAGTAAAAAAATCGGACGCTGCCTTACTAACGGAATCCTATATTCGCCCTCTTCGTCTTTTTTTAAATATAATTTAACTGAATCTTTAATGTATTCTTTTGCCTGTTTAATGTTCATGACTGCATTTATGCCCTTTCATTTCCCATTGAAAAAGAGCAGATCCGTGCCTGTGCTCTCATTCCGATTATCTTTTTAATGATTTTTCAAGCCGTTCCATGACTCTTTTATACTTTTTCTCATATCTTTCATCGTCATTTGCTTCCTTATATTCATTCAGCTCTTCCAGATCTTCTTTAAAATTCTCAACAAAGTCTTTGTATTGATTGTCTGTCATTCCCATATTTTCCATTTCTCCCATTTTCTGCCCTCCTTATCTTTTAAGGATATTATAGGCATCTTTTTTCTTTTTCGTCAATTACTTTTCGTCCTCATGTTTATTTGTCTGTGAAAAATTCATTTTTAAACCAGACCTACCGTCTTTTTATCCGTCAGGCAGATACTTTTTTCCAGTCTTTTTATTACATAGCTGTGCCTTCTGCCAATACCTGCAAAAATCCCCCTTCTACCTATATATTTTCTACGCATCATATCCTTTTTTATTTCCTCAACACTCTGATACCGTTTTGAGGGCTCCGCCTGAGTGCATTTCAGTACAATCTTCTCAATTCCGGCTGTAAGCTGAGGATTAATGAATCTGGGCGGTCTTATTCCACATGGTGGAAGCGACGGATTGAAACCTGTCAACATATGGTATAACGTCGCACCAAAATTATAAATATCGCTTCTCTCATCAGCCATATCGCTGTACTTCCCCAGACCGTCAAGCTGTTCCGGTGCGGCATAGCCTATAGTTCCCGCCATATTTTCCTCTAAACTTCCGTTATAATTCATACGGCAAGCCGAGCCAAAATCCACTACTCTTACCTTAGAATCCTTACAGAGTATGATATTATCAGGTTTTAAATCCCTATAGATTATTGCCGGTTTCTGACCATGAAGATACAATAACAGATCAAGTAACTGCATGGCCCACTCACACGCAGTATCTTCCGCTACTTTTCCTTCTTTTTCAATATAATCACACAGATTTTCCCCCTCTATATACTCCATTACCAGATATCGCTTATCCGTATCAAAGTAATCAATTACTGCCGGAAGCATTGGATGATTTAAACTCTTTAGAAACTCCATTTCATTCCTCAATGCATTCATACTACTGTTGTCTTCCAGTAGCTTATTTTCCTTAACAGCCACCCTGCAAGCCAAATGCCTGTCCCAAGCCAGATAAACTATACCGTTTCCTCCCTCGCCTATGGACTTTATCAATTCATACTTGTTTCCGAGCACAATGTTATTGCATTTTACTGTTTCTGTCATATTCATCCTCCTTAACACACCTTAATATAAACTGCCGAAATATCATCCCGCTCCCCTCTTCGCATTGCGGCATCCCCAATTTCGCGCAGATGCTTTCTGATTCTGTTTTCCCTAATCCGCGAAGGCGAAAGCGCTTCGCCCATTTCATCCATATCTATTCTTTTTCTGAATCCGTCGCTGCAAATCAGAAACGCCTCATCTTTTTTAACACTTCCCATTATAAAATCGGGTACAAAATATCCAAAATTTCCTATACACTTAAACAATCTCCCCTCATTGTCCGCATGATCCTTCGTCAAAAGCTGCACCTTTGCCTCCCGGCCTCTTTTCAAACGATATATTCTGCTGTCGCCCAAATGCCATATGAGGTATCTTTTTTCCCACAAAATAAGCATAGACATAGTTGTACCAATCTCAAGTGAGCGTTTATTTGCATAACATTCAAGTCTTCTTTGTATTTGATAGAGCTTTCGTTTGGCGCATCTGCCTATTATCCATAATGCCTTTTTCTTGCCTATTGCGTCTAAGAGTCCGTCATAAAACCACGTTACAAGCTCCTCCGTAAGATATCCGCTCGCAACTTCTCCCATATCCATACCTCCCATTCCGTCGCAAATTGCAGCCATTAACACCCTGCCCTGCGATGTAAGCGCCTGTATCAGGACAAGAGAATCCTGATTGACGTCATGCAAAACGCCTTTGTTCCAATATACATCTGCTTCAAAATTCATATTAATCTCCAAATAAAATAAGCTTTATAATTACCAGGTTTGATATAAGTGGCGGAACCCGCCGGAACCTTTAGAAAAAGGTCGCAATATATATTATTGTGACCTTTTATTAAACTTTCTTCGTAGAATAGTTGAATTATATACTATATTTTAATAACTTTCAATACGACATGTCTTCCAAAATTTGATAGGTGCATTTGGCTAATACATACAATAAATTAATTCAATATGAACTGTGCATATAGCGTATACTCATCAAAGTCACCGCTCCCCCTAAAGTCCATAACGCTCTTTTTTATCCTGTATTCACCTGCTGCCAGTTCTCCATACAGCCACTCCCAACGCAGCTCTACTTCGGTGCGCTCCCCAGCCGGTATCATATAGGCAAGCGCATTAAATCCATACTCTCCGTCTATGGTAATCGGCGCCTCCTCCCACTTGCCATCGTTAAGTAGCTCAAGCACAAACTCCTGGCCATGATCCAGTTCTCCTGTCGGAGCCTCAGCGTCATATTGGTCAAATACAAGGGTTGCACCCGACTGGGAAATATTTTTCAAAGAAAAATGCAGGCCAATCTTGTCTGCCTCAGATTCTTTACTGTATACATATGCACCGCCCTCTTTATCATCCTTATCAAAAGATAAAGTCTCTAAAATATCCAAAACCGGACTACCATACTCACTCCACCAATCGTCTACAGAATATGTCAGGGCAACAATACCCTCATACTCCTCTCCAAATGCAATAAAATCCCAATATGAATGGTTATCATAAGTACCGATATTGGCCTGATTTCCTGCAATCGTTGCCGCTTCTTCTTCAAGTCCCGTTCCGCAGACACCAAAGTTATCCACATAAGCCAGCTCAACATAACCATCAGCCGCATCCTCCGGATAAAAATGTATTCCATACATACCATTAATCATATTATCGCTGTCAATCGGACAGAGTTCATAATCCCAGCCATCTGGTAATGATATTGAAATCTTACCATAGGGACCGCCTTGTTCTATGTCTGTAAAGATTATTGTTTCAGATGGATTTTGGTCTTGAATCCCGGATACATAGCCATCGGATGCATTCTGGCTTTTAAGCTCATCGCTTCCAATTTCAGAAACACTCTCATCCGTAACTTCCGAACCAGCCTCTTTGCCGCACCCACACACTGTAACCACTATTATAACAACTAATACCAATACAAGTTTTTTCATTTTAATTTCCTCCCATATCGTATAAATATCTGCCCTCATATAATAGATACGATTTAGAATAAATTTTTTATGGGTTCTTGCAAAATTTTTATCATTTACTTTCTAATTAAAAATTTCTCAAATAATCTTTTCTTTCTTCCTTAATATAAAAAAAGCTACGACATCCCATCACCATAAATGATTTGTCATAGCCTTTTCCAATAACTTTTTAATGAAAAATCTTCATAATATCATTATACATCACAAACACCATAAGTATCATAAATACCACTAATCCCGCGAAATGCACCATTCCTTCTTTTTCCGGTGAAATCGGCTTACCGCGAAGCACCTCCAGAAACATAAATACCAGCCTGCCGCCATCCAGCGCCGGAAGCGGAAGCAGATTGAATATACCGAGGTTGACAGATAGCAGAATAACTATATTCATCATTGTAAATATTATTGACGAAATACCGTAGGGTTTTACCTCTTCATACGTTTGACCGACAAACTGGGCAATTCCGATCGGTCCGGAAACATCCTCTTTCTTCGCCTGTCCCTGCAGCAGTATAAGAAGACTCTTATATGTTGCTTTTACCCAATAACGTACCTCATAGAAACTGTACTGGAACACCTGCGCAGGACCGCACTTTATAAACTCTCCGGCTCCTCTTAGTCCTATATAGTATCTGCCGTCTTCACTACTGTAGCGCGGCGTCAGTGTTACATTTTGTATTTCGCCGTTTCTTTTTATCTGAATATCCATATCACCGCCTTTATTCAATGCGGAAATTAAAGTTATTTCACGATAAATACGGATTCTTTCTCCGTTTATTTTAACAATTTCATCCCCCGCCATGATTCCGGCTTCCTCAGCCGCAGAATTTTCCATAATCTGCTGAACCACAGGTCTGTCAGAGCCGTTAAATCCCACTAAAATAAGTGAAAAAACAAAGGCAAGCAGGAAATTAAATAAAGGACCTGCAAATACGGTAGCAATCCTCGACCAGACATTTGCCGCCAGGAAACTATGTTCGTCAATTCCTTCATCATTAGACGTTACACCGTCTTCCCCATCGAACATACAGGCTCCGCCTATAGGAAAAAGTTTAAGGGAATACTTGGTTTCACCCTTTGTAAAGAAAAAAAGTGTCGGACCCATGCCTACCGCAAATTCCACAACCCGTATTCCGTTCTTTTTTCCTATCAGGAAATGCCCGAATTCATGCGATATTACTACCAGCCCAAAAATAATTAAAAACAAAATAATCGTAACTATCAATTCATCACCTGCTTTATATATTCATAAGTTTCTGTTTCTGTCTGTAAAATCTCATCCACTGACGGATTCTCTATTACCCTATGATGCCCCATAGACTTCTCTATTAACTCAGGAATCTGCAAAAAGCCGATTTTTTTCTCTACAAAAAGTGCTACAGCCATCTCGTTAGCCGCATTAAACACAGTCGGCATACTTCCGCCCCGCCTTGCCGCATCATAAGCTAAGCGCAGTCCGCTGAAGGTTTCAATATCCGGCTCCTCAAAGGTAAGCTGCCCAAGCTCAAAAAAGTCTACCCTTTTTCCATTCATCGGTCTTCTGTCCGGATAAAACAAAGCATACTGAATCGGAAGCTTCATATCCGGCGCTCCAAGCTGCGCCATGATTCCTCCGTCCACATACTCTACTGCAGAATGAATAATACTCTGCGGATGTACAACAACCTGAATCTGCTCTAAACTTACATCAAAAAGCCACTTTGCTTCCATGACCTCCAGGCCCTTATTAACAAGCGTAGCCGAATCTATAGTCACCTTCCTGCCCATAGACCAGTTGGGATGCTTCAGGGCATCCTCCATAGACATCTTTGACAATTCATCACGCTTTTTGCCGCGGAAAGGACCGCCGGAAGCAGTTAGTATAATCTTACTTACCCGCGTCTTGTTTTCACCGTTCATAGACTGGAAAATCGCGCTATGCTCGCTGTCCACAGGCAGGATATCTACTCCATACTTTGCCGCAAGCGGCATAATAATATGCCCTGCCGTTACAAGCGTCTCTTTATTAGCAAGCGCAATAGTTTTACCACATTCGATTGCCGCGATTGTAGGCCTTATCCCTATCATTCCTACTATGGCAGTCACCAAAACCTCTGCCTCTTCCATAGTAGAAATTTCGATTAACCCATCCATTCCGCTTACTACTTTTATGCCTGTATCTGCAACCCTTATCGCAAGCTCCGCCGCCGCTTCCTCACTCCACATAGCAGCCTTCAACGGACGAAACTCCCTTATCTGCTTCTCCATCAAATCCACATTAGTCCCGGCCGCCACTGCCACTACTTCTAAATCCGGGTTGTTCCTGACAATTTCCAGTGTCTGTGTCCCTATAGAACCGGTTGAACCCAGTATTGAAATTTTCTTCATCGTACAATCTATCCTTTCGTTTGGTGCCATCACAACGCCCCAATTACCGTCAATCCAATAAATATCAACGGTGCCGCCACAATCACACTGTCAAAACGGTCCATAATCCCGCCATGTCCCGGTATCAATTTCCCATAATCCTTGATATCATGGTCCCTTTTTATCGCAGATGCCGCCAAATCACCCACCATTGAAAGAAGCGCCCCTACTGCTCCAAGACACATTGCACTGACCCAGTTTAACTGCAACGCACCTGTCGAATAAGGATTGATAACATAATTTGTGTAAAGTCCGAACAAAACCGCCGCACCCGCAACTCCTCCAACGGCCCCTTCTATGGACTTCTTAGGACTAAGCTTGGGCGCCATCTTATGTTTTCCTATTAAAACGCCTACACAGTAAGCACAGGTATCACTGCCCCATGAGCACAAAAATACCAGCCATATTAAGTATATGCCATCGCCAAATCCTTCACGTATCATATAAATGAAGGATAAAAGCACAGGCGCATAAACCATTTCAAAAAATGCCTTCATTACATTTACTGCCTTGAATTTGGGAAAAGCAAATACATAGACAAACATGTATACAAGCAGTGACACTATTATCCCTGCTCCTAATGCGTAATATATGACACTTGTGTCATATTCTTCCACTCCAAGCACAGCTATATATAATCCTATATAATAAAGAAGTGTAAGTACAACTCCGGTTATTTCAAGACCATTTAACTTTTTTTCATGTATTCCCACACCCGTAGCCTTGGTCAGTTCAAGGAAGGCAATAACAGATATCAAAAACAGTGTTCCTGCCAGAACCGAACCGCCCGTAAAAATAAGCGCAAGTGCAAGAATGACTAAAATAATACCACTTAACAATCTCGTGCGAAACATATAAAAACCTCGCCTTTCTCTTCCATCTATACTGCGCCGTATCTTCTTTCTCTTTTATTATATGCCTCTATAGCCTTTTCCAATTCTTCTTTGGAAAAATCAGGCCATGCCGTATCCGTAATATAAATTTCCGTATAGGCAAGCTGCCATAATAAAAAGTTAGACAGACGCATCTCATTACAGGTGCGTATAAGTAAATCGGGTTCAGGTAAACCTCCGGTATCCAATGTATCGGAAAACAACTGCTCCGTAATATCTTCTTTTTTAAGTGTGCCCTCTTCTACCCTTGCCGCCAGCTTCTTTGCAGCTCTGACAATTTCATCCCTTCCCCCGTAGTTTAAGGCAATCTGAAAATGCAGACCTGTATTATTTTTCGTTGCTTCCTCTAACTCTCCGATTCGCTGTCTGATATCCTCATCCAAGCCGGTTTTATCTCCGATTACCCGAACGCACATATTGTTCTTCTCCGCCGTTTTAAGGCAGGTTTTCATATAATTTCTAAGAAGTTTCATAAGCGCGTCCACTTCATCATGCGGTCTGTTCCAGTTCTCTGTGGAAAAAGCATAGACCGTCAGGTATTGTATTCCCATCTTATATGCCTCTTCGCAAATTATTTCAACGGTCTTAGCGCCCTGTACATGCCCATAATTTCTCGGCATCCCGCGACGCTTCGCCCATCTTCCGTTCCCATCCAGAATAATAGCAACATGCTCCGGTATTTTCATACCTGCTTCCATTACATATCCTCCATATCCCCATAACCTATTAAAAGGGAACGCAGACTAATTCAAATCTGCAATTCCCCTCTAGGTAACTATTATACCGTCATAATTTCCTTAGACTTCTCTTCCACCAGTTTATCTACATCCTTGGTGTATTTATCCGTCAGTTTCTGCAGCTGGTCTTCCAGCTCCTTAATTTCATCTTCTGAAACCTCTGTTTTAGCAAGCTTCTTAAAAGCATCCATTCCGTCGCGCCTTGCATTTCTTATTGCGACCTTATTCTCTTCGCCCTTTTTCTTGATATCCTTGACTAATTCCTTTCTGCGTTCCTCAGTCAGTTCCGGGAATACCAGACGAATAACCGCACCATCATTACTTGGTGTAATTCCAACGTCGGACATCATGATTGCCTTTTCAATTTCTTTTATAAGGTTCTTCTCCCAAGGCGCTATCTGAATCATCCTTGGGTCCGGAACGGTAATATTTCCGACCTGCTGAATCGGGGTAGGCGTTCCGTAGTAATCTACTTTAATTCTGTCAAGCACATGAGGATTAGCTCTTCCTGCACGAATCGCGCCAAGATCAGTCACTAAAAAATCATATGCTTTTTTCATCTTCTCATCATATGGTTTAATTCTATCATCCATACCTAATTAAATACCTTCCTCTCCCTTAATCATACTGTAACCTTAGTCCCCTTAAAATCTCCCTTTAAAGTATTCACAATGCTGTTTTTCTCATTAAGTCCAAATACCCACATGGGCATCTTGTTATCCCTTGCCAAAATAGATGCTGTCATATCCACCACCTGAAGATTTTTTTCGATTACTTCTTCTATGGATATTTCATCATATTTTACGGCGTCCGCATGAGTCTTGGGGTCTGCATTATAAACTCCGTCTACCGACTTGGCTAACAGTATTACGTCTGCATCCACCTCAACGGCACGAAGAACAACTCCCGTATCCGTTGAAAAGTACGGATGTCCCGTCCCCCCTGCAAAAAACACCACCATATTTTTGTCAAAATATTTATTGGCACGATCCTTAGAAAACAGCTTGGTAAAAGAACCACACTCAAAAGGAGTCAAAATTGAAGTCATCATACCGACGGAACGAAAAATTTCTGATACATAAATACAATTCATTATTGTAGCAAGCATACCAATCTGGTCTGCCTTGGTCCTGTCAATATTTTCACTAGAGCGTCCGCGCCAGAAATTCCCGCCCCCTATTACAATACCTATCTGAATTCCGTCATCCACAAGCTGTTTTACCTGTAAGGCAACTCCACGTACAGTATCTTCATCAAAACCGGTCTTTTTATCTCCGGCTAAGGCTTCTCCGCTCAATTTCAATAGAACTCGCTGCATCACTTATTCTCCCGTCAATATGATATTTTCAATAGTTACATTGCTTATTTAGACTTATTATCTTTTTTCTTCTTTATCTCTTCAAAGAAAGATGTAGGATTTACTTCCGCATAGCACTGTGAACACATACCTTCGATTACAGCGCCGTTGTTAATCTGTACTGACTTAGACTTAATGTTACCCATAACAATAGCAGACGTATCAAGCACTACCGGTCCGTGTATATCAATATCACCCTTTACAGCTCCTGCAATAACTGCACTGTTTGCATAAATATTGCCGATAATTACTGAGCTTTGTCCAATCTTAACACTGCCCTGACTGTTAATCTCGCCATTGATTCTTGCGCCCTCTGCAAAAATTTCAGCAGCCTTGGAATTTCCCTGGATAGCTCCTGTAACATTCAATTTGCCAAGTATATCAATATTACCCGTAACAGCGCCGAGCAGTTCCAAAGAGCCGCCTGAAGTAATATCTCCGACAATAGTCATTCCTTCTGTTATCACTGCTGTTTCATCTGTTGCTACCATTGGTTGATTATCCATCGCCATATCTTCTCCTTTATCCTCTTGTTCTACTTCATTTACTACCATAGATTCTTCTTTTACTTCTTCACTCATGCCTTCCTGCACATCCTCTCTAATTTCATTTATTACCCCTTCGGGCACAGCGGCCTCTACTTCTTCAATAGCTGCCGCAGCTTCAGGTATCTCCACCTGTATCTCCTCTGTTATTTGTAAATCTTCAGATATCTCTGCCGGAACTTCTTCTGTTGACGGTATATCGTTCATTAACGGTATTTCGTCAATCACCTCCGGAGATATCTCCGGTATCGGCTCTTCAAGCATCGCTGCCACCATATCAGAAGTTAACAGCTCATCTGCTGCATCCGGTGTACTTTCTTCCATAAGCCCTAAATCCGCCATTATGTCTCCAAGTAACGGTGCATCTGCTGATTCTTCCTTAATCTCCACCGGAATCTCTTCCTGCATAGGTAATTCATCAGCTGTTGCTTTTGTTTCTGAGGCCGATGCTTCGTTATCAACGCTCATTGCTTCTACTAAATCGAGCATATCACTTAATTCTTCCGAAGTGATTATATCACTTGGCGACTCCTGGGCGGTCTCGCCTCCTGATATCTTTTCATCGGCAGGATTCTCTTTAAGTTCCTCTTCCGGCATCAACTCATTTACAGCCTGAGACAGGTCATCTTTCAAATCCGAGAAAAAACCCATTCCATAGTCCTCCATTCTTTATTCATTACTTATATGTTGTATCGGTTCCGTATCTTCTGTGATTGGAACGATAATTGTCTCATCCATTGCCTGAATTCTTTCAATCAGGGTCGGTAGTGCTTCTACCGTAGTATTCTTATTCGACGCATCATGCATCAGAATAATAGCTTCCTTGTATTTCGAAAGATTAGTCAGACAGTTATGCAGTATCGCATCAGTACTTATATATCCGCCTGATGCATCTCCGGAGGATATATTCCAGTCGTAGTAGGTAATATCCTGCTCGTCCAAATAATTAATCAGCTCATGCATGTCTACCTTTCCGGTTGTATTACTGCTGCCGCCCGGAAATCTGCATACCCGGCACCACACGCCCGTAGTATCATATAAAAATTCCTGCAGTTTACTCATATCCTGGGCATAACTATCTACAGACTGATAAATCTCATTATATTTGTGGCTGTATGAATGCATCCCCAGAGTATGCCCCTCGTCAACTATCCTTTTATACAAAGACTGGTATTCTTCCTCTTCGCTGCCTAATACGAAGAACGTTGCCTTAACATTATACTCCGCAAGGATGTCCAATATCCTTCCGGTATTACTGCTTGGTCCATCGTCAAAAGTCAAATATACTTTCCGTACGCCATCTTCCGGTAATTTTCCGTCTGTCTGGCCTTCTCCATATCCGGCAGATTTATCGCGTTTAGATACGGTAACGCTGTCCGCTGTATACATATCCGTATACTCCTCCGTATCGCTGCTCATATCTCCATCGGCATACATATCATAATATGCCATAGCTTCTTTGGCCTGCGAGCGCAGACTCGTCAATTCATTTTGCACAATATGGAGCCTTATACCCAAAAAAATGCATAATGCCGTAGGAATAAGTATAGCCATAACAATGATAAAGACGCTTAATTTCCTTAAAAAGCCGGTATGCATCTCCATTGGCACCTCATTTTTTCAATATTCTTATATATAATAACACATATTATGAGATACGAAAAGGAATTTTATTAAAAAAAACGGAGAATAATATATTATTCTCCATTCTGACATAAACTATTTCAAAATATCTTAATTAAAAAACCTTTATAAACAGCAGGCCCCCGTATAAGGCGCAAGCTCTAAACGCACAAAATAGCCCCTGTCGCTGTGGCATACCGGACATACAGGCGGCACCTCGGTTCCGCGGTAAATATGTCCGCATTCCATACACATCCATGCAGTCTCAACATCCGACACAAAAAGTTTCCCCTGTTCAAGCCACTGCGCAAACTGTCCGAAACGATTACCATGCACTTTTTCAATTTCTGCAATTTTATTAAAAGAATCCGCGATGGCGCTGTATCCCTCCTCTGCCGCTTTATTAGCAAAGTTCATATACACGTCATCATGTTCCTCATACTCGTTGTGCTGTGCCATACGAAGCAGGGATACGACATCATTGGCAATATCCACAGGATATGCGCCTGAAATTTCAATGTTTTGTCCCGCCATCTCGCTTAAATGCTTATAAAAAACTTCCGCATGTTCTCTTTCCTGCTCCGCTGTAAAACGAAAAACCGCTTCTATTACATACAACTTTTCCCTATGAGCCTGACTTGCCGCAATCGTATAGCGGTTCCTTGCCTGACTTTCTCCTGCAAAAGCCCTCATAAGATTATCCTTGGTTTCACTGTTTTTAAAATCCATATAATAGCTCCTTTCCGGATATGATATTCTTTACTCATCTATTATCATTTCCTTAAAAGAAGCTTTTATTCCTAAATTATTCCAACAGCCCTTTGATTCCCTCCCTACGGAAAAATTCTTTATAATATACAAGCTCATTTTTAATCAAATCATCAATCACCCGCATACCCAGAAGTTCTACAGGCGCCTTATCGTCCGTCAGAATGTAATTTCCTTTTTCATAGGCGGTTATGCCGTTTGATACATTAGCAAGCATAATCTGAAGTTCAGGGTCTTCTATTACAGCCCTGCCCTTCTCGAACTCTGTCATTATGTCAGGGTTTTGTGCTGCGAACAATTCCCTGTTGGTTGTACCGGGTACATCCACGGTATAAACATAATCAAAGACTGTGGATATCGTATCCGCCAGATATTCATTTATATTCCCTTCGGCGTCGGAATGCATATTCATATTGACTACCATAACGCCGTTTTCATTAAGATGCTCTTTTACCAGTGTAAAGAATTCCACCGAAGACATCTGGAACGGTATGGTAATATCCTGATAAGCATCCACCATAATTACATCATACGAATCTGAAACAGCTTCCAGATAAGCGCGTCCATCATAGGTCGTTACCGGAACCGATTCCGGAAGCTCAAAATATTTACCTGCCAGAGCAGTTATCTTTTTATCGATTTCCACCCCCTCTATGGAAGTGTTTCCATAATAATGCCGGCACTGTTTTGCATAAGTGCCGGTTCCCATACCAAGAATAAGAATATCTCCGTCCATCCTGCCCGACATAACCGGGGCTGCCATAGCATAATCATAATACATTCCTGTGGCCCCGCCGTCCTTTTTCATAATGGACTGCACTCCGAATAATACATTGGTGGACAAGATAACGCTGTCATTCGTATCCTTTACCTGTAAATAATTATAAATTGATTCTCCCTCATATAATAAATCATTTTCCCAGAAAGCAAAGCTGTTCGAGCTTCCTAATATGCAGCATAGTAAAAATAAAACAATTCCCGTTATGCATTTTTTCTTTTCCACACCGGTACTGATAAAATAAATTAAAGCAAGAATTAATAAAATCCCCGCAAAGATTAAAAACGTAATCGAGGTTCCCACATAAGGAATGGTCACAAACGTCGGCATAAAAGTACCTATAATACTGCCTATGGTATTAAAGGCTCCAAGCGAGCCGACAGTCTTACCGCTGTCATCTAAGCTGTCCACCGTATACTTTACCAATGACGGTGTTACCGTTCCAAGTAAAAAAAGCGGGAACACAAAAACTACCATACACGCCAAAAAAGCCGCGCATATCAGGAAATTATTACTTATGGTAAATACCAGCGCCGCCGAAATTGCGATAATTATATATTTCCCAAGTACCGGAATCGCTGCAATCCACACTGCTGCAATTATAATACGGACATACAGCCTGTCCGGATCAGGATTTTTGTCTGCGCTCCTTCCGCCCCAGATATTCCCCAGCGCCATAGCTATCATAATTGTGCCTATGATGATGGTCCATACAATCTGAGAAGAGCTGAAATACGGAGCAAGGAGCCGGCTTGCGCCCAGCTCCACTGCCATAACCGACATTCCCGCAAAAAATTCCGTAATGTAAAGATAATACTTATTTCTCAAAATACCTTTTCTCATGGAATTTCCTGTTGAAACTGCCGCTGTTTTCTGTTTTTCCATTTACTTACTTTCCTTTAAATACTGAAATCAAATCTGCTGCCTGCCTCAGGTTTCTCTTCTGACTTTATCTGATCCCAGTCAACTGCGTTGATTTTCTCAAGAAGTTCATCTACGGAATTTGCACGTACGGTTGTCTTCTTAACCCTCTCCTTCGCAGCCAGCTCTTCATGTGCTTTCTTCTCCTGCTCGGTCTTTGCTTCTTTCTTGCTCTCTCTGGTTCTCTCTATAAATTCTTTCTGTTTTTCGCCCATCTTCTCTAAGTCGGCGAAATAAGAAACCTGACCGTCTTTTCCGATAGAGATTCCGATATTTGTTACTTCATCTGCCTTATCTCCAAGCTGTTCTTTCATATCCTTGAGCTGTCCGACAGAATCCTCAAGAATACCTACATATTTATTCTTGGTTTCTTCATCTGCAGCCATTTCCTCTAAGGTTTCAGGATCGAACAGTACGCTGTATTCCTTACTTCCTCTTGCAAGATAAGCAGATGCTTCTTCATCTGTCTCATAGTCTGCTACAATGAAATCCATATTGCTGTATGTCTTCTTCAACTCTTCTAACAATTTCTTAGCCTTGCTGCTAAGCTGTATGTTATCATTTTTGTTTGTTTTGTCTGTCTTATCGGTCTTGTGGGAGTTATGCGTCTTATTAGAATCTTTTACCGCACCTCCGTAATAATTGTTCTGATAAACGCCATACCCTTCAACTTTGCTCATTTCTTTGTCCTCCTTTGACTTTGTGCGAAATCCGTTTCTAAGTTCTTTACATATGCTGCATGCGGTATATCTTTATATAACAATTTACATGACAGACATACTATTTGTTATTGTATGTATCGGATTATTATGAGGTTTTCTTTAGGCTGATTTTATCTAAAACATATTCTATTTTTGCTGCTCTAATGCTTCATTCAGCCATTCTACCAGTCTGAGATCTACTTTACCCCTATTAGCCATATTTTTAAGTATGTCAATTGCCCCTTCCTTAGTTATCGGATCCTTATACGGCCTGTCTGTCGCCGTCAGCGCATCGTATATATCCACAACTGTCAAAAGCCTTGTTTCCAAATCAAGCTCATCGCCTTTAAGATGTTTCGGATATCCGCTGCCATCTAAATACTCATGATGGGCGCCAACCCATTTGGGCACCATGGAAAACCCTTTATAAAACTGCACCTTATCCAATATTTTGGATGTCATGACCACGTGGTTCTCCATCTCCTTGCGCTCCTGCATCGTCAGTGTACCGCTGCGGATGCTTAAACAGGAAACTTCCCGCTCCGTCAGATAAGGAAGTACGGTTCCGTCTTTATCAACATGCTTCTTAACAGCGAGCCTGCATATATGCTCATATGTATCATCATCCACATAGTCTATAACATCAATCTTATGGATAAACTCAAGTTCTTCGTCTAAATCTGCCACAATCTCCCCGTATTCCTCTGATGTAATGATTCCGCGAAGCATGTCAATCTCATACAGTGCTTTCAGCAGTTTAAAACGTTCATCAATGTTCTCAATCTCTTTATCTAATCTGGTAGCCTTATTCATAATGCTGAGAGGAACTACCATCTTCCCGATATCATGAAGCAGCGCCGCAAGCCTGAGCTGTTCTATCTGTCTTGCTTCAAATTTCTCTTTGCATTTACCCTGCTTATTAAGCTTAGTAATATAATCGGCAAGAATACAAACGTACTTTTCCACATTTCTTGTATGCAGGGCATTGTAGGGTGTCCGTTCCTCAAGCGCAGTTGTCAGCGCCTCCACAAAAGAATAAATCTGCATTTTAAGCGCTTCTACATAAGAGAGGTTGGTAAGCTCGATTGCCGCCATAGAGCCTAACGAGCGGATAATAATCTCATACTGAGGATCAAAAGCAATGACATTGCCGTCTTCATCCATAGCATTTATCAACTGCAGCACCCCGATAAGCTCATTCTCATTGTTCTCAAGCGGCACAACAAGCTGCGACTTAGTGCGGTATCCGGTCAGACTGTCATACTTCCTTGGTCCGGAAAAATCAAACCGGCTGCTGTTATAGACATCAGGAATATTTATAACCTCCCTATGTATCGCAGAATAGGAACATACGTTTTTTTCCTCCATCGGAACCGGCGGCATATCGTCAATAGGTTCATTCATCCCCCGGTTTATTCCTTTTGAGAGCGTTTTCATAAGTTTAAAATTAAGCTCATTATTCTCATACAGATATAAGGTTCCGGCGTCACAGTTTGTAACCTCCATCCCCTTCTCTAATATCGCTATAAGCATATGATTTCTGTTTTTTTCCTTAGAAAGGCTAATTCCAATATTCAGTATTTTTTCAAAATCCTTATATTGTAAGTCCACTTTATATCTCCTTTTTGTCCATAGGGTATATCCCATATTGCTTCATATATTCCAATGACTTCTTCTGAGCTTCGTGGCCGTTTACCTCCACTAAAACTGGTGCATTGATTCCGTATTTCCTAACCAGACTGTCAAATTCCTTCCAGTCAATACTGCCACTGCCAACCGGCCTGTGTAAGTCGTTTCTAAGGTCATTATCGTTGATATGCATATGCTTAATGTACGGTGCAAGCGCATCAATCCACTCTTTACCGGAAGTTCCGGAAATAATTGCATGTGCATAGTCCAGACAGATTCCGAAATTCTCTATATCCCGCATCTTTTCCGCCAGCTTTGCCAGAATATCAGGTGCTTCATCAAACATATTTTCCATAAAAATCTGCTGTTCCGGATAACTTTCTGCCAACTTGGTAAAAAAATCCACATTAATTTTTTCCCAATTCGACAAATATACCTGCTCACGAAATCCGGCAAGCCGCCCTGTATGGAACACAACGCCCCTTAGACCCATACGCTTTGCAATCTCCATTGACTGATTCAGTCGAAGCATTGAAGCCTCCTGAATCAATGGGTCGCTGCTGTGAATAGTCACATCCAGAAATGCCCCGTGCATCGTGTCTTTTACAAAAGTTTTTCTATAATTATTATAATACTCAATTATCTCTGCCTGACTTCCCGGATCATCCAAAACATTCGGCATAAAAAAGTCATTATATTCAAAAGCGCAGTCATATTCATCCGCCAACCTGCACATCCGCTCCATATCCGTCTTAGCCGGAACCAGATACAACTTACTCATTGTTATAACTATACTCCTCTCTTCACCCTGTCTACTTGATATACAAAAACTCCATTAGTCTTTCCCTTAAGTGGAATCTCACCAATAGGCGTTACATCCACCCGGTCCTTCACAGCCTCATAAACTTCCTTACTGATAAGAATCTGCCCCGGCCCTGCATTGCTCTCTAATCTCGCCGCCGTATTAACGGTATCTCCGATTGCCGTATAATCCATACGGAAATCACAACCGATATTTCCTACTACGGCATTACCGCAGTTGACTCCAATCCCGAAAGATACACTTTTGTTAAACCGCTCACTGAACTTCTTGGAAATAATATCGGCTCCAGCCTTCATATCCCATGCCGTGCATACCGCACGGAAAATATAGTCGTCCAAATCAAAAGGTGCGTTAAACACTGCCATTGTAGCGTCTCCCACAAACTTGTCCAGTGTTCCGCCGTTATCAAAAATAGCCTGTGTGGTAAGCGATAAATATTCATTGAGAATTTCCACTACTTCCTCCGGTTTCAAACTCTCCGACATAGTAGTAAACCCACGGATATCCACGAACAATACTGCAATATGACGGTTCTCACCGCCGATTACCAGTTCAAAATCCTTGTCCTTACTTATTTTGTCAACAATCTGCGGCGCCACATACTGCTTAAATACATTGATAACACGACGCCTTCTCATAATCTCCGACAAATATGCCTGAACTACCTGTATAAGATAGATTACAAACAAACAGACAGGCCAGAGCAGCGTCGGAACAATCCATCCGCACAAATACATCACTCTTGAAAAAATCAGGTCAAGAACTGTGAGAAGCACAAACAGGATGGTTGAATGTAATAACCTGAGCTTCCTGGTGCATATATAAAACAGTCCGCATAAAACCGCAGCCATGGCAGCATAGAGCATAGAGGATATAGGAAGCTGTGTCCGACCTTCCAACAAAGCTTCTATTATATTCGCATGTATCTCAACTCCATACATTTGACTGTTATGGTCAATAGCCGGCATATAGGAATCCTGCATACCTACGGCATAAGCGCCCACAAGCACGATTGCATCCTGAAAAATAGCGGCGTCCACTGTTTTATCAAGTACATCCGCCATAGAAACCACGCTGTACCCGCCAGCTTTTCCGGAATAATTAAAATAGAAACGATTATTCCGTCCATAAGTCTCCGGTAATGCCGCTTCTTCTCCCCTGTGCTCCTGATAAACCATATATGCGCGGGAAGAAAGACTGTACATTCTTTCGCCGTCATAATCTAAATACGCCATAGCCTGACGCACATATCCGTCCGTGTCTACAAAGGTATTTGCAAATCCGCACATAACCTCGACTTTTAAACTATCGTAAGGGTCAATCAGATAATCCACATGATAGGGATTATACGTAATTTTGCCCTTCTCATCCCTCTCCGGCTGTTCCTTAAAAGAAAAGCTCATAGCCGAGACAACGTTCCCAGCCTCTCCACAGACTCTGGCAAAATTATTATCCGCCGTTTCATCAACATTCTCACTGTAAATAACATCGAAGCCGATTACAGCCGGTCTTTTTTCAGAATCGCTGTTCAGTATTGATACCAGCTTTGCCGGAATATCCCTGCTCCATGTGTTGACCGGACCGTACTGTTCTAATGTCTTATCGTCAATCCCTATGATATATATTTTCTTATTAGTGACAGACTCTCTCTGATTCAGCCTGTCGGATATTCCCATATAAGAATATCCTGCCGTACTAAAGTACAAAAATATAAAAGATGCCATAATAACGGCGGCTGTAATCGCCGCCGCCTTAAATGATTTTTTCATGTTTACTTCCATTCTATAGTTGTATCTGCCGTAATCTTCGTATCGAAGTTAAAATCCCATGCCCCTTCTGCTGCCGGTGCCAAAGTCGGAGCCGTAGTTTTATCTCCCTTTTTAACGCTCTGCGTAGCAAATACAGAACCCTGATACTTGTAAGTTACCGTATAAGTTACTTTTTTAGATGGCTTCTTAGGCTTGCTGCCGGAATCTTTGTCAGGCTTCTTATCCTGTGAATCGTCGGAGCCGTTATCGGAATTGCTATCCTGTGAGCCGTTATCCGAATCAGTGTTTCCTGATTTATCCGTCGTATCGCCTGATGAAGGCGTGGTATTCTGTGGCTGCTTATCTTCCTTGTCTACCGTGCCGCCTTCTTTATCAGTTGTTTTGTCTTTATCGTTCACCGGAATCTTCTTTGAATCGCTCTCATTATTGCTATTATTCTTCTTTTTGTTATCGCTCCGGGCATCATTTTCGCTTTGTTTATTATCATCCGTATCAACCTGAGCCGTATCAGAGACTTCCGTCGTATTCTTCACTATTTCAGTCTCAGACGTTTCATTTTCCTGAGTATCTGCACTCACGTCATTATTGTCAGAAGAAAGGAGACTATTAAGTTCTTCCTTGCTGATTCCCGTAATCTCTGTACCGCTGCTTACTATATCGTTTAACGTCAAAAGAGCCTGTTCAGTAAGCGTATTAAAATCTATATCCTGAGGTCCTTCTGTGTTTCCTTCACTGTCTACGGTCAATTCACTGCCTGCGTGTACAAGTACCTCTTCTCCCATTGTTCCATCAGGACGAATCGGTGTTGTTGCTACCGTACCTTGAAAACAGCAGATTTTCATATCCTGCCCGCCTTCTCCATCATCGCTAAGTTCTGCACGATATATCGTACCTCTTACTGCCATGACAGAGTTCGGAGTTGCTGTTTCGTAAACCGATTCCCCGCTCAAAGGATTCTGAATCTCATTGGTAATCGAACCCTGCTCCAAATTTATTTTTGTCTTAGAATCTTTTGCATCACCTTTGGCTTCAAGTGAAAAAACCGTATTTTCTTCCGCTGTTATGTATTTATCGTCATCCAGCTTCATTCGCATCATGCTCTCTTCTTTGACACTCACGCGGTCGCCGGATTCCAGATATAAATTCTCCGCCGCATCAATTGTTCCGATATCTGCACGCTCGATTACCGCATTTCCTTCCAGATCATAAACAAGTATAGAACGGAAGAACTCATCTTTTCCAGATAATAGAATCACTGCCGCAGCTGCAACTACAAATACTGCCGAGGCTATCATAATAATTATTTTCTTAGATGACATCTGCTTCTGCATATAAATCACCACGCCTTTCCCATATTACCCGTATTCTTTAACGCTTTTTAAACATATAATCGCCGTCTGTACTAACATAAAATGTAATGCCGCCGCTGTAAACCGTACTATCTCCCTGAAGCGTCCAGCTTCCGCCGCCTAAACGATAAGCAGTTCCTGCATGTAAAGAATATGTTCCGTCACTATTTATGACAGTAATGTCATCTCCAGGTTTTGGATCATCGGGATTATCCGGGTTATTTGGGTTGTCTGGATTATCCGGGTTGTCGGGATTATTCGGATTGTCTGGATTATTCGGATTGTCTGGATTGTCCGGGTTGTCGGGATTTTCACCGCCAATCGTAATGCTGTAGATTGTTTCACGACCTGCCAAATCCTTTGCCCTGATTACACAGGATGTGCCATTTGCCGCAACCTGATACTGCCCGTCATCAGACGGTGATACCTGCTGTTCATTTACATATACGGCAGCTAAATTAGCATCCTCTACTCCGAACTTTGTTCCAAGTGGGTAAGTGCCGCCATTCTGTATTCCTGTAATAACAGGCGCTACTGAATCTACCACAATTCCGACAGTTCTGATATACGCTGTCTGAGCGTTATTTGCTACCGCCTTAACATATAATACATATTTTCCATCCTGATTCAACTTAATTTCCTGATAGGATATATTTTCTGCGTCCTGCCAAAGCGAATCAAGCTGTTCCACACTCTTGTTTTCATTAGAGCCACTATTATCAAGATAATATGAAAGAGATGCAAGGCTGCCCTGACTAACAGAAATACTTACACTTTGGTCAAGGGTTTTAATAAATAAGCTGTACTCTAACTCAACACCCAAATATTGCGTATAATTCCGATCTTGATATTTAAGTTCAACCACCGGCAAACTGTCGAAATCGGAAGTAGTAAAAATCGGTTCCGTCTGAGGCTCGGTGGTAATGCTATCCTCATAAATTAACGAAATCTGTTCCGACAACAGCGGATTTTCGTCAGAAGGTAATGAATTTTCGTCAGGGTTCAATGAAATTTCCTCCAGAGGCTGTTCCGAAACAGGCTCTGAATCCTCCATAACAGAATCGTTCTGAACATCATCTTGTTCTACGACCTCCGGAGTGTCCTGATTTTCAACAACTGCCGTATCCTGCGGGGAATCAGAATCTGTTTCCTGCGTAAAAGTACCGGTCTCCCAGCCTTCTTCCGTTGCATTAATACTTACCGGCATCATCAATACCAGCAGCGTCGCCAGACACATGGATGATAATCTCTTCCATTTTCTCCTCATAACCACATCTCCTAACTGTAAAATATTATGCTTATAACAATTACATTAAAATGCAAATATCATTCTATTTTATATATTACACATAATATGGAAATAGGTCAATATTATTTATGACAAAGTCCCTACTTTTCACAACATAAAAGCAGGGAAACAATCTGAAAAAATCAATTATTTCCCTGCTGTTTCACTTTCATTTTTGTTCCATAATACAGCATGTACAAGTTCTGTGTCACATTTTTATTAAAATCATAACTTAAAATAAGCAACAGATTCTTTCAGTTCTTCAGATATGCTGTTTGTGTCTGTTGCCTGAACATTTATCATTTCAATATTTTTCCTAAGTTCTTCTATAGATGCTGTCGTTTCCTGACAGCTTGCAGTATTTTCTTCTGATATTGAGGACAGGCTGTCTATTTCATCAAGTACCCTTCCCTTATCCTGATTCAGGACATCGCTTTCAGACGATATGTTAAGAATCGTATCAACCGTAATCTGAATCTTATCACTGACATTATCAAAGCTTTCGCTCACCGAAACCAGTGCATCTCCTTCCGAATCAATAGCATCTTTAATCTTATTTGCAAGCTGTACATTATTTTGTGATTTCAATATAATTTCGTTAATAATATTTTGAATTTCCTTCGCCGAGTTATCGGATTCCCCGGCCAACGATTGTATGGAGGATGCAACAACAGCAAAACCTTTTCCTGCTTCCCCTGCCCTTGCGGCTTCAATGGAGGCATTCAACGCCAGCATGCTCGTCTGACCTGCAATGTTTGTGATTGCATCTGCTGCCTTCCTTATGTTTTCAATTGCAGAATTTGCTTCATTTATGCCCATCACAACATTTTCCGATATTGTAACCGTGTTTTTATTTGCTCCTATCAAATGGGACAAATTATCCTTTGCCTCATTATTGATGACTTCAATTTCCCGTGCCTGTGCCTCTGCCTCTGCTGCACTTTCAGCAATGGAAGAAATGCTTTCTCCCACATTCTGCATGGAAGCTGCCGTATTCTGGACCGATTCCGCTATCTGCAGGGAACCTTCCGCCAATTCATTTGCAGCTTTCACAATGCCTTCAGTCGCATCAGTGGAAATCTGAATGCCATCATGAATTGTTTTTACATTCTGAGTCAGCCGCACTGTCTTATCATCCACTTGGGAAATAATGTTTTTCAAATTATCCTGAAGACTTTCGGCAGAATCTATCAGGTCTGCAATTTCCCTGATATTTGATGTGCAGCTTGCATTGATGCCCAAACTGCCTTCTGACAGTTCATGCATATAATCGACTATCCCAATGATCGACTTTCTTATGTTCAGCCCTATAAGTACAATTATTACAATACAAAAAACAGCAGTAAATACGGCAACAAGCACCATGCTCATTGTATTTGATGCTATATTTTCGTTTACAAAGGATTCCGGCATTCCCGCAAACGCCATCCCGACAATCTCACCACTTTCATTAGAAACAGGGGTATAATACACATAGTATTTTCTTCCCCCAATCACAGTTCCTTTAGCGCTGTAATCCTTTCCCTGTTTCACTAAATCCCAAATTCCCTCTGATGATTTTGTTCCTATATTACGTTCCCCATCCTCATTATAAATAGATGTGATAAACCTTACATCTTCAACAAACAACGTAAGATCGACATCCTGATCTTTAAGGCTGTCAATAAATTCCAGACTGACCTCATCCACTTCAAGAATATCTTCATTAATATCCCATTCAAAATATTCCCTTACCGACATGGCACATGCCTGTAGTTGTAAATACACTCTTTCTTCCAAATTGCTTTTTGTTTTATAAATCGCCATGCTGGATATTGTAACTGACGCCACAAGCAGCGGAATCAATCCCATTAGAATACTGGTTGCCAAAAAAGATAATTTATGTTTCTTCATACACTTCCTCCAAAAGTATTTTTATGAAAAAAGCAGAGACCCGGCTTGAATCTCTGCTTCAATTTCATTATTTCATATGCATACTTTCCATTGAAAGAATGCAATTCGTTCAATATTTACATACCCATCTGCTTTGCAACTTCCTCGGCAAAGTTCTCTTCTTTCTTCTCGATACCCTCGCCTGTCTCAAAACGAACAAATGACTTAATTGAAAGATTAGCGCTGTTATCTTTTGCAACCTGTTCAATGTATTTAGCAACAGACTGTTTTCCGTCCTCTGCCTTTACATATACCTGCTCTAAGAGACATACTTCTTTTAATTCCTTATTAAGACGACCGTTTACTGCGCCCTCGATTACCTTATCAGGCTTACCTGCCATCTTTGGATCGTTTTTAATCTGCTCTGCAATGATTCCTTTCTCATGCTCTTTATATTCCTCGGATACATCATCTGTGGAAACATACTTAGGAGCAAGCGCTGCAACCTGCATTGCAATGTTTGTTAACGCTTCCTTAACTGCATCATTTACTACATCTGTAGCAGCCTCAACGATAACGCCGATTCTTCCGCCGCCATGTACGTAAGTAACTGCGCAGCCATCATTTGCGACGATTTTCTTAAATCTTCTGATAGATAAATTCTCGCCGATTACTGCAATTTTATCAACCAACGCATCCTTAACTGTCTTGGATGAATCCAAAGTCCAGTTTTCAGCAAGGAAAGCATCAAGGTCTGCTGCATCTGAATTAACAGCCTGTTTTGCAACAGCTTCAACATATTCCTGAAACTCTGCATTCTTAGCTACAAAGTCTGTTTCTGAATTAACTTCAACAACTGCTGCTGTTTTATCGTCTTTTACAGCGACACGGCAAAGACCTTCTGCCGCGATTCTTCCTGCTTTCTTCTCAGCTTTTGCCTGTCCGTTCTTTCTTAAATATTCAACTGCTGCGTCCATATCGCCATTGGTCTCACCAAGAGCCTTCTTGCAGTCCATCATGCCTGCACCGGTCATTTCTCTTAACTCTTTTACCATTGCTGCTGTGATAGCCATTTATATCTCCTCCTATACGGTTAAATTTAATTATTCTGCATCTGCTGCTTCTGCTGTTTCTTCCACAGTCTCCTCAGCAGCTGCTATTTCTTCTATATCCTCTGCTGCTTCTGCATTCTGCACATTTTCTTCTACATATACTTCCTCGCCCTGATTTGCTTCGATAACAGCGTCTGCCATCTTGGATACGATCAGTTTTACGGCTCTGATAGCATCATCATTACCGGGAATAATATAGTCGAGTTCTTCAGGATCGCAGTTTGTATCACCGATACCGATAAGTGTAATTCCAAGAGTATGTGCTTCCTGTACGCAGATTCTTTCCTTCTTGGGATCTACAACGAATATACAATCGGGAACTCTTGTCATTTCCTTAATTCCGCCTAAGTTTCTCTCTAACTTATCCCATTCTTTTTTCAGCTTAATAACTTCTTTCTTAGGAAGTACCTCAAAAGTTCCGTCCTCTGACATTGTTTCAATAGCTTTTAATCTTTCGATCCTGGAACGGATTGTTTTAAAGTTGGTAAGCATACCGCCTAACCATCTTTCGTTTACATAATACATACCACAACGCTCTGCTTCTGTCTTAACAGCATCCTGAGCCTGTTTCTTGGTTCCTACAAAAAGAATTGTTCCGCCCTGTGAAGCTACTTCAAATACTGCTCTGTAAGCTTCGTCAACCTTACCTACGGATTTCTGAAGATCAATAATATGAATTCCGTTTCTCTCCGTAAAGATGTAAGGAGCCATCTTAGGATTCCATCTTCTTGTCTGGTGTCCGAAATGAACACCTGCTTCTAATAACTGTTTCATTGAAATAACGCTCATGTTTCTACCTCCGTTTAGTTGTTTTCTTCCACATGCCCTTGCAGAAAACCTGCTCATCTGCTAACCTCCGCGTCATGAGGCACCGGCAGATAATAAGCATATGTGTTTTTTTGCGCAGTTTAGCCGCGCACGCTTAAATAATATAACATATAAAAAAAACTTATGCAAGTGGTTTTACCTGCTTTTCATAAAAGTTTTTATAAAAGTTCCCGGAAAAATTTCAGGCAGCCTTTTAACCACCGCCGAAAGCCTCCAGAACCCATAAGCCGCCATAGGCACACACATTACAAAATATCCCAGTCCGTACCGCCCCTTTGCTTCCCAGAAAATATGGAAAAAATAGCCCCCAAACACACATAGGGCAACAAGTGCAGAAGATAGCGACGTTTTTCTAACATTACATACGGTAAAAACAAGTGCGCCAAGCAATACCGTAAAGTGATAAACATTCATAAGCCATTCCAAAACAAACCGTCCGTTACCGTAAATAAAATAGAGTGCCGGCTGTGACTGATTTTCGCTGTGGCGGCTGTTCCATTCTATATTAAGCTGTGCCTGAAATCCCGCATCATTCCACTGGGAAACAAACTTTTTATAAAAGAATTTTACCGCATACTTAGGATGCGAAACAAAGGTGCTGACAGATTCCTTTATAGAATCCATGCAGGCCTCTTTGGTCCTTGCGGTGTCGAAACCGCACTCTTCATAAACGGCGCAGTTATAACCGTTGAACCATCCGTTCTCAATATAATCATTTTCCTGTAATCCCATAGCTACCCATGCAATCTTGGGTGCGCCGTCAGGAAACTTGTCCATACCCGCTTCTTTTACATAATAAGCATTGATACAGGATGAAGAAATAACCGGTCCAATCAATAACGCAGCTGCAAACACAATAGCAAACCAGTCCTTTTCCTTTATTAGATGTAATAACAATATAATAATAATTGCCGCAAGTATCACAAAATTATTGGATTTAAGCAGGATTGCACAAGTCACGCATACAAGCGCCGGCAATACAAGACGCTTTTTCCCGGTATTTAAATACTTTATCACAAAATAAACAGCCGGAACAATAAAGCCCATTCCGGGAATATCCCCATAGATATACGTCGCATACAGATATAAAGGCAGCATCCCCATACACAAAAATGAAAGAATCACCTGTATATCGTAATTTTTAAACAGTTCAAACGTAATTCGGTGAAAAAAATAAACTACGGAAAAAATTGCAATAACATTTATAATCTGCAGGACAATAAAATTTTCCACTCCGAACAAATAGTAGATAATTTCCCAAAACGCCACAAGACTACTTTGATGGGAATAACGAAACAGATAATTGTTATTGAAAAAGGATGAATACTTCCCATTAAGAAACTCAGAAGCTGCAATGCTTACCGCTGCCCCGTCGCTTGCAACGCCCACTCTGAACAGAAAAATGATAAAGAGGCTTATCGCCACTGAAAAAATAAGTGATATTCTTTCAATAGCAACAGCCGTCTCTTTTGTGATTGGATGCTTTTTAGAATAAAAAATATATAAAACTATAAATATAATAACCACTAAAAGCAGAATAACCGGATTATCTGACTTATAAAACGGTTTTTCGATATCCATATATAATTCCATGTATGTGGTCTGCAACATGGAAGTCAGCACGTTTACAATAAAAATAAGGCTTAAGGGAATCATATAAAATAACGTGAGAATATAAACCAGCGTTGTTCCCTTTTTATTCATGAAACTATACCACCTTTTGTATCTTCTAATTCTATAATATATTTACTTATTCTGCACCGGTAATTATTCTGGCCATCTGTTCTTCGCTGGCATTAGCCGGTATCGTGTATGTTCCAGTTCTTATTTTTTTATCATAACCGTTATTACATAAATAAGTATCAAAATCGCCTGCTGACACTATAGCTCCTACATCTGCAAGTTTCTTACTTACAGTATATGAGCCGTCACCGTTTCCTACTGTAATTACCATAGGTTTATCCGAAGCTGCGGTATCTGTTCCTGAAGGTTTCGTCTCCGGTTTGTCGGTTTTAGTATTAGTATCCGTAGTGTCGGCTTTGGGCTTCGTATCTACGCCGTCTGTTTTAGGCTCGGCATCTCCTGCCTCTGCATCAACGCCAGAGTCAGTCTTCCTGGCTCCTGCCTGAGAATTTCTGCCAAGAACATCTGAAACTTCACTGTCTCCTGAGGCAGATGCATTTGCGACGTTATCTGTGTTGCCAGATTTTTGCGACGTATTGCTGTCTTCAGCATTCGTCGGTAAATCCGCAGAATCAGACGCCGGTGCATCAGTCTGTCCGGACTCTACATCTGTTTTTGATGAAACATCCTTCTTGTCAGCATCAGCTTTTCCTGAATCATCTGCATTGTTGGCATCCGTTGAATCATCTGTCTTATCAGCATCCTGCCCATCATCTTTATGATTGATTTCAGTAAGCACCGTATTCTCCGTCATCCCCAGCTGCTTAGCCCTTGCAATAATCTCCTCATTTGTCATTGTCTTATTCTTGGACGAGACAATGCCCATAACAATTGCTGTTATTGCAATTCCAAGCCCCAGTCCGCGTAAATAATATTTTAACTCCATAATTCACCCATTATTATAATCCTTCAAACAAATCAATGACTAACTTAACCTCTCCAATACCAAGCCCAAGTTCCTTAGCTATCGCCATATTGGATTTCCCGGCTTTATGAAGCTCTCGTATTCTGTCATTGCTGTTTCTTGTATTTTCATTTTCTTCTGCCTGAGACATATATTCCGGCTCATCTCCCGAAATTCCGTTTCCGAAAATTTCATCCTTTACAGGAATAAACTGTCTTAATTCATCCATATCAAAGGTTGGCTCTTCCTGTGCAACATAATCATACTCGGCATCAGGGTCGTGAATTATTTCCACCCTTGGCGGCATAATCGGTACAAAATCATCGTCAAATACCGTATTTACCCTGCTTTTTACAGTTTCTTCAACTTCTTTTGCAGTTTCTTCCGCTTCCTTTGCCGTTATTTCTGCATCCTTAAGCGTCTGTTTCACTTCTTCCACAGTCTTATTTGCTTCAGAAACAATATCTTTTATGCTGTCATGCTTATCATTCAGCATATCGTATAAAAAAAGAACCTCTTTATGATTCTTATTTATTTCTTCCAATACGGTATCTGAATATTCATTTATAGCCATTATTTTCTCATTGGCAAGTCTCTCCATTGAGCGCTCTGTCTTTTCTATAGCATAAGTAATCGCTTCATCTACAATATCTGAAATATGCTCCTTAACATCCTCTAATTCTTTGTCAATCAGCTTTCTGACCTCATCTTCACTGATCAATTGAAGATCGTCATCCATATCCTTCTTTTTGGCAGGTAAAGCATATCCAAGCAGCATAACAACAACACCTGCTAATATTAATATTATTTCAGTAACGCCCATTCTAATGCCCGTGCCTTTCTACAACCCGCGATATCTGAACTCCGCTTAAAAGGATGCATCAAAATTCCCGACACCCTTTAGGAGTACCTTCCCATCCGGCTCTATTGGTTCTTTTTTCTTCTTTTCTCTTTTTTTACCGCCGTCTCCGCTATATTCATTACTGCCCTTTTCTTTTGCATCATACTTTTTATTATGATTTTCGGGCTGTTGTTTTTTATTTACTTTTGTAACCTGTTCTTCGGCCTGTTTGGCAACTTTCTCTACCGTAACCGCCTGCTCTACCGTACCTCTTGTATCTTCATGATGCTTAATATTAGTAAAATCCTGCGCTCTGGTAATCTGTCCCTGTAACTCAATCTGTCCTATTGCCATACCTCTGCACCAGCCTTTCTTAAATACCGGTAAGCTTTACGTCGCCACGCGATCTTATGAACCTGCAATACTGCGACTCTTTCTGGATAGTCATGGAAGAATCCCCTATACAGATTACCGTGCCGGGATATGCCGAACCTCTGACTACAATAGAAGCTCCTTCCCTGCACTTCATCTGACCTTGCAGTTTCTCATGCTCCTCAGTATATTTATTAAGCTGCTCCGCTTTTACACGGCTTCCTTCTACAAGTGTCTGTACATATTGAACCTGTTCCGGTGAAAGTTTAACTCCTTTAGCCATCTTCTGCTTAGTAGCGGTCAGAATCTGATTAATCTGCTGTAATGAAGCATTCTCCGCATCTATTTTTTTCTGTAGTTCCTCAACTTTCGCTGCAATACTGGGGTCCGTACCAACCTCAACCGTGGTATCCGCTCCCATTGTGGAACCTAAAGTTTTTACATTAATTGAATTTACCGCACTGGCCTTTCCGCCAATAATAAAGCCCCTTTTACCGTCAACATTTATCTCCGTTCCTGCCGTTACATGGCTGTGCAAAATTGAATCAGACGCCACATAACCCTGAGCCTGCACCTGAACATTTTCCAGAAACTTAGAAATTATATTGCCTCCTGCTTTAAGTGTGCCCCTTCCCATTCCGTTCATACCCCGGGCGATAATAATATTACCATCAGCTTCCAATAAAGCGCCTTCAACAACGCCCTTTACCTCGATGTTTCCCTTCGCCTTAACCTGAAAATTGGTAGAAACGTTTCCGTTAATCTGCACACTGCCTTCATAGTCTATGTTTCCGGTCGAGTTATCAACATTCTCAACAATCAGCACATCGGAAACAAAAACATTATCCTCTATTAATTCGACATGTCCATTGACCATAGAAGTCAATATTGTCCTGTCTTCTGAAATTTCTATATTGTTGCCATATTGTAATATTACATTTTTTACATCCGCCGGCTTAATACGGCTTCCCATAATATTCATGCCATATTTACCCGGAACTGCCGGAATAAGTTTGGCCAAAACATCGCCCTTATTACAATGCTGTACTACATTTAACTGGAAAAAGTCCACGCTGCCGTCTTCCTTCAATGTGGGCTTAGCTTTTCTATCAGTATTAAAACAGTATTCAATATAAGCATCTTTTCCCTGTAC
>CAMWKB010000015.1 GCA_947174705.1 uncultured Lachnospiraceae bacterium | reverse complement strand
CTGGGAATGCGGTCCCTGCTTCAGACTTTCATTATACGCCGCAATCAGCCTCTTCTGCTCCGCTACACGTTTCATATATGCCTCTTGCATAGAAATATCAGGATTATAATAGAACACCGTAATTCTAAAAAAACGTCGCAAATATTCCAAAACATAACTACTACAAGGAGCACAACAACTATGCAGCAAAAGCCTCGGTGGTTCATATGCCTCTAAATCGGACATCCTACCAGTAATCTCTTCTATTATATTGTCCAGTTCTTTCTGATAATTTCTTATGCTATTCATTTCTAATTACGTTTATTTCTTGCTATATTTATTTCTTTTATTGCGATTCATTTCTTTTTAACATTCAGATGCCAGACGGTGCATATAAAAAATGATGTAGCAGATTTTTTTGGGGGGTAGAATCGTCTGCCGATGCCGCCGCATCTATATATTAATCTGTAACTATGTCTTTGGAAGGAAATTAGAAATTCTTAACATTCCTATTTAGGAACTCAGCAATTTCGGAACACGATGTTCCGAAAAGGGGCAACTGAGCCATGGATGGCGAATTTGCCCCGCTTGCGTCCTTTTTTCACAACCCAAGTAGGAATGTTTAGAATTTCTTACTTTCCGAACAACGTCATAGGTACAGCTTAATATATAGATGCGGCGGCCCCACAGCCAATCCCATCGTGCAATCTGCCCCCTCTATCTCTTCGCAATAGTCGCAATATCCACCAAATTAAGTTCCCCTTGCGACGCCTCATTCTCCAGACTGGAAACAAGCGCCGTAGCCGTATCCATTGCCGTTATACAGTATACTCCTGTCTCAATCGCGGTTCTTCTGATCAAGAAACCGTCCCTGCTCTTGTCGCGTCCCTGTGTCGGCGTATCAATTACAAGGTCAATTTCATGACCTAAGATAAGGTCCATAACCGTAGGTGATTCCTGTTGAATTTTATTGACTTTTCTGGCTTTCACACCGGCGTCGTTCAATGCTGCCGATGTACTTCTGGTAGCGTATATCTTATAGCCAAGCTTTTCAAAGCGTCTTGCAACCTCGATAGCTTCTCCCTTATCAGCGTCTTTTACGGTAATGATCATACGCTTATACTTGGGCAGATTGACTCCTGCGCCCAGGAAAGCCTTATAAAGAGCTTCGTTAAAGGTCTTGGATATACCGAGACATTCGCCTGTGGATTTCATTTCGGGTCCTAAGCTGATTTCAGCACCGTATATTTTTTCAAATGAGAATACGGGCATCTTAATTGCAAAGTAATCTGCCGGCGGCTGTAAGCCGGGTTCATATCCAAGCTCGCGAATCTTTTTACCTATAATTACCTCCGTAGCCAAATCTACTATCGGTATTCCTGTAACCTTGCTTATATAAGGAACGGTACGCGATGAACGGGGATTAACCTCGATTACGTAAACCTCGTCATTTACTGCGATAAACTGTATATTAATTAACCCTATTACGTGTAGTGCCTTAGCCAGTCTTCTGGAGTATTCCGCAATAGTTTCCTTAACCTTTTCACTGACGGTCGGAGCTGGATATACGGAGATACTGTCACCCGAGTGAACTCCCGTTCTCTCTATGTGCTCCATAATTCCCGGAATAAGAATATCAGTACCGTCGCATACGGCGTCTACCTCCAATTCTTTTCCCTGAAGGTATTTGTCTACCAGAATCGGATGGTCCTGCTCATAACGGTTGATAACCGCCATAAACTCTTCAATTTCCTTATCCGAAATAGCAATTTGCATACCCTGACCGCCAAGTACATAAGAAGGTCTTACCAAAACAGGATATCCAAGCCTGTTAGCAACCTCTTTGGCTTCTTCAGCCGTATATACGGTTCCGCCTGCTGCCCTTGGGATTTCGGTCTCTTCCAGTATTTTATCAAATAATTCCCTGTCCTCCGCGGCGTCTACGTCTTCGGCCTGAGTTCCGAGAATCGGCACGCCCATCTTCATAAGGCTCTCCGTCAGCTTAATTGCTGTCTGACCGCCAAACTGTACTACCGCACCGTCAGGTTTTTCTATATTAACGATATTCTCTACATCTTCCGGTGTTAACGGCTCAAAATAAAGCTTATCCGCAATATCGAAGTCCGTACTTACGGTTTCAGGGTTATTGTTAATTATAATAGTCTCATATCCGGCCTTGGAAAATGCCCATGTGGCATGAACCGAACAATAATCGAACTCTATACCCTGTCCTATACGAATTGGACCTGAACCCAGCACCAATACTTTTTTCTTAGGATTGGTCTCTGCAACTTCTGTTTCCGAGCCAAATACTGAATAATAGTAGGGTGTGGCTGCTTCAAATTCAGCAGCACAGGTATCAACCATTTTAAAAGCTGCAACAATGCCGTTATCATAACGCATTTTCTTGATTTCATCTTCGGGCTTGCCGGTAAGTCTTGCAATGACATTATCCGGAAACTCCATACGTTTAGCTTCTTTTAACAATTCTACGGTAAGCGGGCCTTTTTCAAGCGCATCTTCCATCTCTGTCAAAATCGCAATCTTATCTATAAACCATTTATCAATCATCGTAATATTGAATATAGTATCATAATCCACGCCTTTTCTTATCGCTTCGGCAATGATATATATTCTCTGATCGTCCACGGTTTTCATACGCTCAATAAGCTCTTCTTTGGACAAGTCTGTAAAATCATAGCTGCGCAGGCAGTCCACATGCTGCTCTAATGAACGGATCGCCTTCATCATCGCACCTTCAAAGTTATCACATATACTCATAACCTCTCCGGTCGCCTTCATCTGTGTTGTCAATGTACGTTTTGCCGTAATAAACTTATCAAAAGGCAGTCTGGGTATTTTTAACACGCAGTAATCGATTGTCGGCTCAAAACTTGCAAAGGTCTTACCGGTAATTGCGTTTCTGATTTCGTCAAGGTTATAACCAAGCGCAATTTTAGCAGCAACCTTGGCAATAGGATAGCCTGTCGCCTTAGAAGCCAGGGCCGATGAACGGCTGACACGGGGATTAACCTCAATTACGCAATATTCAAAGCTGGTGGGATGCAGGGCAAACTGCACGTTACAACCGCCTGTAATTTCCAGCTCATTAATAATATTGAGCGCCGCGCTCCTGAGCATATGATACTCTTTGTCTCCCAAAGTCTGGGCAGGCGCTACGACAATACTGTCACCTGTATGAACTCCCACCGGATCAACATTTTCCATACTACATACGGTAATACAGTTTCCGGCTCCGTCACGTATAACCTCATACTCAATTTCTTTCCAGCCTGCAATACAGCGCTCCACCAGAACCTGTCCCACGCGGGAAAGCCTAAGACCGTTGGCAAGAATTTCTTCTAATTCTTTCTGGTCATTGGCAATACCGCCGCCTGAACCGCCCAGAGTATATGCCGGACGAAGCACCACCGGATAGCCGATTTCATTTGCAAAATCAATACCGTCCTGTATATTTTCAACAACAAGGGATGGCGCACATGGCTCCCCTATTTTTTCCATAGTTTCCTTAAATTCAAGCCTGTCTTCGGCCTTCTTAATCGTTTTTGCAGTCGTACCCAGTAACGTTACGCCGTGCTCAGCTAAGAAACCGGTCTCATCCAATTCCATACCGAGGTTTAATCCGGCCTGTCCGCCCATGTTGGGTAAAAGACTGTCCGGCTTTACTTTAATAATGATCTGCTCTAAAACCTTAGCAGTCAACGGTTCAATATAAACCTTATCCGCGATATCCCCATCCGTCATAATTGTTGCCGGATTGGAGTTAACAAGAATAACTTCCATGCCTTCTTCTTTAAGGGATCGACATGCCTGCGTACCCGCATAGTCAAACTCTGCTGCCTGCCCGATTACAATCGGTCCCGAACCTATAACCAATACTCTTTTTACATTTGGATTCTTTGGCATCTCACACCCTCCTCATCATCGCAATAAATTTACCAAACAAGTCAACCGAATCCTGAGGACCCGGACATGCTTCCGGATGGAACTGTACGGTAAAAATATTCTTGCCGGTATAGTTAAGTCCCTCGTTTGTGCCGTCATTTACATTTACATATGCCGGAGTAGCCACTTTAGGGTCAAGTTTATCCATATCTACCACATATCCATGATTCTGCGATGAAATATAAACTCTTCCTGTCTCCAATTCTTTTACCGGATGATTTCCACCCCTGTGTCCGTACTTCATCTTAAAAGTGTCCCCGCCTGTTGCAAGCGCCATCAACTGATGCCCTAAACAGATTGCAAAAATAGGTATATCGGTATCATACAACTTCTTAATTTCTTTGATAATACTTTCACAATCTTTCGGGTCTCCCGGTCCGTTACTTATCATGATGCCATCGGGAGCATCCGCTATAATCTCCTGCGCCGTGGTAAAAGCCGGATATACGGTTACATCACAGCCTCTTGCAGCAAGGGATTTCGCTATATTATTCTTAGAACCCAGATTAAGCAATGCTACCTTGAGGCCCTGTCCGGTAATTTCACGCACCATGCTCGGCCGCATTTCACGCTTGCCGGCTTCATAATCTTTAGCCACAAAACGGGCAGTTCCTGTAATAGGACCGTTCTCTGATAAGTCTTTACTTCCTTTTAACTCATATTTATCTTTACAGGTTACGGTTTCTACAGTTTTTTCGGATTTATACTCTTTCAATTTAGGAATAATCTCATCCAGCTTATAGTTCTCATCAGTGGTGATCATTCCGTTCATTGTACCCTTTTCACGAAGGATTTTAGTAAGTGCCCTTGTATCAATTTTAGCAATTCCTGCGACGTTATTCTCTTCAAGAAACTCCTGAATAGTCATATCGCATCTGAAATTACTGGGCATTCTGCTAAGCTCCCTGACAATAAACCCATCGGGCCAAGCACGTTCCGACTCCATATCTTCCCTGCATACTCCATAGTTTCCTATCAATGGATAAGTCATGCACACAGCCTGTCCCGCATAGGAAGGGTCGGTCAAAACTTCCAGATAACCCACCATGGAGGTATTAAAAACAACTTCACTGATGATTTCTTTATCAGCGCCAATATGGATACCTTCAAATACGGTTCCATCTTCCAAAATTAAAAATGCCTTCATTCCGCCACCTGTTTCCTCTCTGTATATTCTCTTTGCGCAATCGTTTCATTATAGCACAAGAGTCTAAGTTCTTCAAGATAACCTTTATTTAAAATAAGCAACACCTGACTCAAATATTTTCAAATCCTGCTCGCCGTAAATATTAACAGCAACGCCATCTCCTCTTCTTTCGGAATGTGCCATCTTACCAAGGCAGCGTCCGTCAGGAGACGTAATTCCTTCTATCTGGGCATATGAGCCGTTGATGTTCCACTCTTCGTCTGCGGTTATATTTCCATCCGCATCTGCATATCTTGTAGCCACCTGTCCGTTTGCAAAAAGTTTCTCTATCCACTCCTTAGGCGCTACAAAACGACCCTCACCATGTGACGCAGGGTTTACATAAGTATTCCCGAGCACTGCTCCCGCAAGCCACGGGGATTTATTGGATACAACCTTGATATATGCCATCTTGGAAATATGACGGTTAACTGTATTAAAAGTTAATGTAGGAGAATCTTCTTTCTGTCCCACAATTTCACCATAGGGAACCAGTCCCAGTTTAATAAGTGCCTGAAAACCGTTACAAATTCCAAGTGCAAGACCATCCCTTTCATTTAAAAGCTTCATTACCGCTTCCTTCATCTTCTCATTCTGAAAAGCCGTAGCAAAGAATTTAGCGGAACCGTCCGGTTCGTCACCTGCCGAAAAACCTCCGGGGAACATAATAATCTGCGACTGAGCTATTGATTTTTCAAAAACTTCAACACTATCTATAATATCCTGCGGCGTCAGGTTCTTAAATACCTTGGTAATAACGTCCGCTCCCGCTCTCTCAAATGCCATCGCGCTGTCATACTCGCAGTTGGTTCCGGGGAATACCGGAATAAATACGGTAGGACGTGCTATTTTATGCTTACATACGTATACTTCTTTTGTATCATACAGAGGCGCTTCATATGCAGCTTCTGTTTCATTTGCATTGACTGTTTCAGTCGATTTTTCCCCGTCAGCAGTATACGGGAACACCTTATCAAGTTTGGATGTCCACGATTTAAGCGCTTCATCCATTGTAATCCTTACGTCTCCATATACAAAAGCGGCTTCATCAGTTACCTTACCTACCATAATGCATCCCGCATCAGCCTTTACAAGCTCCTGCGCTGCCCCTGCAGGCATTTCTGCAATTATTTCACCCAGTCCGTTTGCAAAAAGCTCTTCAACCGCCAAATCTTTCTCAATAGTCACACCCAGTTTATTACCAAACGCCATTTTACTGAGCGCTGCTGATAGACCCTTTGAGTCAATAGCATAGGCTGACACTATTGTCTTTTCTGACATCAGCGTCAATACCTTGTCGTAAACCTCCATAACGTTGTTGTAGATTGGCAAATCATATTCGTCTTTCTTAATGCAGAACTTAACCAGTTTATTGCCGGAATGCTTAAGTTCCGGAGTTATGATATTTTGTTTCTTATTTATATCAACTGCAAATGACACAAGCGTCGGTGGTACATCTATATCATTAAAGGTTCCTGACATGGAATCCTTACCGCCAATAGACGGAAGACCGTAACCAATCTGTGCATCATATGCTCCAAGCAGTGCCGCAAACGGTTGACTCCACCGGTCAGCATCTTCAGTCATACGTCTGAAATATTCCTGGAATGTAAATCGAATCTTCTTATAATCCCCTCCGTTTGCAACTATCTTAGCCATTGATTCGGTTACCGCATATATAGCTCCGTGATACGGACTCCAGCTTGACAGATAAGGGTCGAAACCATAGCTCATCATTGTAACCGTATCCGTCTTTCCTTTAAGTACCGGAAGCTTCGCAACCATAGCCTGGGTTTCCGTAAGCTGGTACTTACCGCCATACGGCATATACACGCTGCCTGCGCCGATTGAGGCGTCAAACATTTCCACAAGCCCCTTCTGTGAACATACATTTAAATCATTCAAAAGCGTAAGCCATGCTTTCTTAATATCACCCTGTTTAAGAGCGGATTCTACCGCGGGAGTTGATACTTTCTTAAAATAATTATCTTCTTTTACCGGCATGTCCACATGCACCGCTGTCTCCTGATGCGCTCCGTTAGTATCAAGGAAAGCTCTTGAAATATTAACAATCTCCTTACCCCGCCATTTAAGCACCAGTCTGGGTTCCTTTGTAACCACTGCAACAGCTACAGCTTCAAGATTTTCTTCGTTAGCATAAGACAGAAACTCTTCCACATCCTTAGGAGAAACAACTACCGCCATCCTCTCCTGTGATTCCGAAATAGCTAACTCCGTACCGTCCAAACCTGCATATTTCTTGGGCACCTTATCCAAATCCACAACCAGCCCGTCCGCAAGCTCCCCGATTGCAACCGATACGCCGCCTGCGCCGAAATCATTACACTTCTTAATCAAACGGCTTACCTCGGCACGTCTGAACAACCTCTGAATCTTACGCTCGGTAGGCGCATTTCCTTTCTGTACTTCAGCTCCGCAGGTCTCAATGGAACTCTCGGTATGCACCTTTGATGAACCCGTCGCACCTCCACAGCCATCACGTCCAGTTCTTCCGCCTAAGAGAATGATTATATCATCCGGGTCTGAAGTTTCACGAATTACATTCTTTCTGGGCGCAGCTCCCATAACCGCACCGATTTCCATTCTTTTTGCCACATAATCAGGATGATAGATTTCTTTGACTAATCCGGTCGATAGTCCAATCTGGTTTCCGTATGAGGAATAACCGCTGGCTGCCCCTCTTACCAGTTTCTTCTGTGACAATTTACCTTTTAATGTGTCTGCAACCGGAACCGTCGGGTCTGCCGCACCGGTAACACGCATTGCCTGATATACATAGCCGCGTCCGGAAAGCGGATCGCGGATTGCTCCTCCAAGGCAGGTTGCCGCACCGCCAAAAGGCTCTATCTCAGTAGGATGATTATGTGTCTCATTCTTGAAAAAGACAAGCCACTCCTCAGTAACAGGTCCGTCCCCATAGTCCATTTCCACCGGAACAACTACCGAGCAGGCGTTGATTTCATCGGACTGCTCCATATCGTCCAGTTTCCCTTCTTTTTTAAGTTTACGCATACCCATAAGCGCGAGGTCCATAAGACAGACAAATTTATCTTCTCTTCCCGCAAAGATTTCTTCCCTGGCAGAAAGGTAATTTTCATAAGTATCCTTAATCGGTTTCTGATAGAATCCGTCCGCAAACTCCACATCTTTTAACTCCGTAGAAAAAGTGGTGTGGCGGCAGTGGTCCGACCAATAAGTATCAAGCACACGAATTTCCGTCATAGTTGGATTTCGTTTCTCTTCATGCGCAAAATAATTCTGTATATGCAGGAAATCCTTAAAGGTCATGGCTAACCCTAAAGAATCGTAAAGCTCTTTTAACTCCACCTGGGGCATATCGATAAAATCTTCCCGATCCGGTATATTCTCAAATACTGCCACATCCGCCGGCTCGTCATAGACCATTGTCAGCGTATCCGGCTTGACCATGTCGGTCTCTCTTGAATCCACGGGATTGATACAGTATGACTTTATTTTTGCAAATTCATCATCGGAAATATCACCGATTAACATGTAAGTAACGGCGGTTTTAATAATCGGTGCCTCATCCTCTTTCAAAAACTGTACGCATTGAACGGCAGAGTCAGCCCTTTGATCAAATTGACCGGGTAAGTATTCTACGCTGAAACCCCTTCCGCCCTCCGGTATATCAATTTTTTCTTCATATAAAATATCAACAGGCGGCTCTGAAAATACTGTTCTGCATGCCTTGTTGAAAATTTCATCCGATATATTCTCAACATCATAACGGATAAATACCCTGACGTCCTTTACGCCACGGATTCCTAAGTAGCTTCCGATTTCTTCTTTGAGCTCCCTTGCTTTTACTGCGAAAGGCGCTTTCTTTTCTACATAAATACGTCTTACTTTCTCCATGATGAATTAATTTCCTCCATATTATTATATATTAAAAGATGCCCCCTTAGTCTGGAAGCATCCTTTATATTTAATTACTCTATAATCAACCCCTGCATTATATAAAGCAGTTGTTCATCTACCATTGACTCCGTAATTCCTATTGTCTGGGAATTTATTTTCATTCCCTCAAGCACATACATAATATTTTCAGCAGCCCCTCTTGGATTTTCACAATAGAATTCTCCTGATGCAATACCGGATTCTATCAGCTTCTCAACTATCTTCGTACCTGCTTCAAACTGCTTACGCAGTATGGAATTCTTCTTATCATTTTCCTCAAAAGAGTATTCATAAACAGCCATTGCAAGATTATTCTTTTTCTGCAAAAGCTCTTTCTTCTGCTCTTTAAGGAAAAGAGTCAGAATATCCGCCGCCGAATCCTCTTCGGTAATTCTTCTTGTAAGCGTATCATCGGTTTCATCCGCCTCTTGCTGTAATAACTCCAAAAGCAGATCCTTCGTGCTTCCAAAATACAAATAAAGACCTCCACGGCTGATATCACATGCCTCTACAATATCCTTCATAGTAACATTTTTATAACCTTTTTCCGAAAAAATCTTACGTGCTGTCTCTAAGATATACTGTTTCTTCTGTAACGATTTCTCTCCCATATAATACCCCTTATCATACCATTGGTTTATCCCAAAACTCTAAATTCTCTTTCATCTTCTGTACGCAGTTTAAGAACACGCGGTTTTTGACCGCATCAGACCAGAGCCTTCCCTTAGTCATACCACCCATTACGTACTTAGACAAAATTCCTTTAAGAATATCCATATGCGTAATGTCTGCCTGAGATATAGCCCTAAGCTCGTCTTCTAATGTCTTAATCCTGTGTCTGGAATAAATATACTGATAATTACGGTCTAGAAGCGTAGTTCTTTGTACCTCTTTTATAAAACTGAGCAATGTGCTGTCGTATACCGGAAAGGAAATGGAATTCTCCCCGATTCCTGAGCCCGTATAGTTTTCGGAAACGCTTCCCCCTGCCTTCTGCTCAAGCCAGGGAAGATAGCGGACCAGCCTCTCTACATCCGGACGGTATTCTTCTACAACTATTTTTCTATATTCAATATCTTCCAATTCCATCTTCATACTTAATACCATGCCTTATTCACAATCTGCGATGTTTGGGCGCAAGACCAAACTCGCGGGTGAAATTTCTAATTTCACCCTAATCACCATGCTTTGCTCAAAATATGCGATTATTAATATTTTATCATATTTCTGACAAAAGTACAGTATAAAATATTTTGTTTTCTCCCTATTTTTTCTTTCTTTCCGGTGTAAGCCCTCAATTTATATTCAGAATATTGTATTTATTAAGGAAACAGCTTATAATAGTTATCATAGTGTGAAAAATAAATTTTTCACACGCAAGTTTGAGCTTACGCCCAAACTCGCAGGTTGAGTAAGAATGGAGGATTTGTATGTCAGTAAAAGAATTTCCAGCAGGAACAACCATTATTCAAAGCGAACAACCGCTCAGCGCTTTGTATGTAATAGCTAAAGGCTCAGTACGCGCCTCATATCCGGGGGGCGAGCTATACTTACTCAAAGGAGGCGTTATAGGCGTTTGCGAGCTCAATTATGACTCTCATTTTATAACCTATCAGGCTGTAGAAGACACCACTCTGGCTGTCTATCCATGCTCGGAAAAACGTTTAGTTGAACTTTTTCGTTCCAAACCGGATCTTTGCAATCTGATTGTGAACTCCTTATTCAAACAGCTTCATGATATTGTGGATCAATACGAGATGTCCAAATTTGACTGTGACAATTTTTATCAATATTTAATGAAAAGTTATTCGGAATATAGTCGTTTTACTTCCAAACACTCGCTTACCACAAGAGTTCTTCCCGAACTTGAAACGGTAACCGAACTTGAGCTGGAAGAGGATGTGCCAAACTGGGTTACTAAGTATTATGACCAGCTGCAGCGCATTACAAGAAGCATCTCCTCCAAGGCCCAGATTGCCGACTTTATATACGGAATGTTAATAAAAGCCAGCCACGATATCTATTATGTAATATCCATTTGTCGTGAGCTCTATGATTACAAAGCAGACATTGTAAATCTGTTGATGAATGAAAACCGTCTTGACTTTTTTGACCTATATGCAAGCGTTTTATATAAAATCGGCGCTCATGATGAAGATTCTACTGCTATTACCGCAGCGCTTGGCACAATGATGATTCAGTTAGAGAGTCAGGATTCAATTGACAAGGCTATGTACAAAGCACGTATTAATGAATATAAAGATAAACTGTTTGTACTGGAAAGCGCTACGGAAGCTCCGACAGTACACGAATCTCCCGAGTCCGTAAAACAGGAGCTTAAGGATTCCATAAGCGTCATTCTTGCCTACGCGGAATGCGACAAAGAAACATCTGCAGACTTCAGAGTATGCGTTGACAAGTTTAACAAGCTGCCTGACAAAAACGCAACTGACGATAGCTGCAGAAAACTCCGTTTGATGATTACCAAACTGTTTTATAAGGTTTATTCCAACGCCTTTATAAAAAGTTTGTCCGATACCAATGTTCCTAAGATTGTAAAAATGTTCTTCAATTTCGGATATGTGGATGAAAGACTTGCCGGAATGGAAAACGCCGCTTATCTCTATTCAATAGTAGATTCCCTTCCAAGCGATCCATCCAAGGGTGTGTATACAGTCTATGAATGGCTGACGGCAGTTTATGAAGGACGCAAAGCCCCCAGCCGTAATGAATTCGACAACGACTATCCGGCCTATGTACGCGAGCTCAAAATAAGCGGAAAAATAGCTCCCGGAGATGAGACCAAACTTCTTAACGATAAAAAAGAACAGGTTCTTTTTGAACTGAACAATATGGTTACCAGCGTTAATAAAATGACGTTTGGACGTATAAGCATTTTTTCACCGGTCTTCCTGGAAGGCAATATACTCAAGGATTTGGAAAATACTCTCGTATCGGCGGATATGGTTAATAAATCACTGAAAAATATCCGTTCCATGGACTTTGGTGCATATTACAGGGAAACATTATATACCAATCCCAGTGTCAATATAGGAAAAGAGTCCATTGACGTTGAAATCCTTCCCGATGTTATCCTGATGCCAAACGTTGGTGTCCGCGGCGTTATGTGGCAGGAAATCGAAGGCCGCAAGCGTACCTCACCTGCGCGTATGATGGTGTCAATCTTTGAAATGGAAGACTTAAACAACATCCTTGTCCGTCTTACAGGCGAATATCGTTGGGAGATGTGCAAACGTATTCAGGGTGCAAGATGGAATGATGTATCCGAACCTTCTCTTACAAGCGAATACTTTGATTATATTCAGTTCTATAAAAAGAACCGAGACTTGTCTGCGGATGCCAAGGATAAAATTAAACTCAGTATGCAAAAAGCAAAGAACAGTTTCAAAGAAATGTTTGTACGTGACTACGAAGCATGGATACTTTACGAGGGCACAGGCTCACCGCGCTTGAATAAGGTAGCGCGTACCATTCTGTTTACACACTGTCCGTTTGCAAAAGAGGTCAGAAACAAACTTAAGATCAATCCTTTGTATAAAGATATGATGGATAGGTATGATATCAAACTTTCGCAGAAGGTGCATCATTTGGATAATATATGTCTGAAGCTTAAGAATAGCGGGGTTGAGATACCGGAAGAGATTGAGAGACAGAGGACGTTTTTGGAGATGTAAATAGATAGAACGGGATATAGAAAGGGATGGCGGTCACCATCCCTTTCTATATTTTATTTATGCATTTTCTTTATTTGTAGGTTTTACGAAGATTAAGCAAATCAGCAGAGCTATTATATAGAGTACTATTGTTGCGTAGAGTACGGTTTGATAACCTGTAGGATTTACTGTAATGTACTCCGTTGTTCCGTCGGCAAGGTCATGGGCAATCTCTGTTGCTTCTCCGAAGTGATTTACAATCCATGTTGCCATCTGGTTTCCGGTGAGTCCTGCGAAAGCCCATGCTGAAAGGGTTATACCATGTATTGCGCTGATATTACCCATTCCGTAGTGGTCGGATAACAAAGTAGGTACATTGGAGAAACCTCCGCCGTATCCGGCATTTACTACAAAAATCAGGCACAGAACAAGAATTACTAAAAGAGTATTTCCTTCTCCGTTCTTAATTCCGCTTGTAACCATTACTATTCCCGTAAATATAATCGAAAGTATAAATATTAATTTATAGATTGTATTTCTGTCTTTCATCGTATCAGCCCATGCAGAGAAACCAAGACGCCCGCCTGCATTGAAGACTGCGGATACCGTAGAGATAATTCCGGCAAAACTTGCGAGACCGATACATTTTACTATCATTTTTTCCTGAGAAATAAGTGCAAGACCACAGGTAATGTTTATGTAGAACATAAGCCAGATTCCGACATAGTTCATAATCGGCTTGGTCTTAATTACTGACATAATGCTCTGACTTGCATCTTTAGTCTGCGGCTCATGCCAATCGTCGGGTTTCTTCAAAAGAAGGTGTCCGACAAACATCATTACAAAATATACTACTGCAAGAATCCAGAACATCTTATAGATTCCGCCTTCGCCAAGGTTATCCAACATACTCTGCATAATCGGGCTTGCTATAGCCTTAGCCGCACCGAAACCTGCTACTGCAAGACCGGTTGCAAGACCTTTTCTGTCTTTAAACCATAACATAAGTGTCTTAACAGGTGATAAGTATCCGGTTCCAAGACCTACGCCCATGATAAATCCATAGCAAATGTATATTCCTACTAATGCAAGTACACTTCCCGGATTCTGTCCTCCATAATAGATGAAAAATCCTGTACCAGCCATTCCGGAAGCAAAACAAATAGCCGCAATCAGAGAGGATTTATGAATATCCTTTTCAACTACGTTTCCAAGAAATGCCGCTGACATTCCGAGGAAGAAAATAGCAAAGCTGAATGCCCATTCCGTTGCCCCTTTTGAAAAACCGATATAATCAGCTATTTCCTGACTGAAAATTGACCAGCAGTACACTGTACCTATACTGCAGTGAAGCAGTAATGCGGGAATTGCCGCGCGAATCCATTTATTTGTGCGCCAGCCCCCTGTGTTGTTTGAACTCTTTTCCATACCTCATCTTCCTTTTCAAATTTATGTAATATATTTGTATACCTTTGCCAGAAATAGTATAACTCTGCCCATAAATTACGCAGATTCTGCCAAAATATACTAATAATACTTTACACTAAAGTTGTTGATATTTCAATCAGTTTTTTTGTTTAGTAACCTACAACTTCCTTCCCCTCAATTCAACCTACTACACACGTAAAAGTGCAGACGCTTTAAAAACGTCTGCACTTCGTTCTAACCTATTATTTTCATTTATCAAGCGCTGTTAAATAACGCACGTTCTCTAATCATCCGGCAATTAGCCTTTAACCGAACCGCCCGTAACACCTTCTACATAGAATTTCTGCATCAGTACAAACAGAATAGAAATCGGTATGGATACGATAACTCCGCCCGCACAGAAGATTGAGAAGTATTTATTAATAAGCGACTTATTAAGCATATTGTAAAGTCCGATTGCAATTGTCCAGTCGTTTGAAATACCGGAGTTTAACATCAGCTTTGCCAATACGAAATCGCCCCAAGGCACTAAAAACGCATTGATTACAGTATATACTACCATCGGCTTTGACAAAGGAATAATGATTTTCAGGAAAATCGTTGCTTCCGATGCGCCCTCCAGCCATGCTGCCTCACGAAGCGATACGGAAATTGTATCCATAAATCCCTTGGTAATCAGGTATCCAAGCCCTGAAGCCGCGGAATATACAATAATCATTCCAAGATGGCTGTTTGTAAGTCCTAATGATTTCATAACGAAGTATACAGCAATCATGGACAATACGCCGGGGAACATGTTTAAGATGATACCAAAGCTCATCAACTCTTTTCTTCCCTTGAAACGCAGGCAGCTCATTGCATAGCTTACCATAAGTACAAATACTGTAGAAATGATACAGGTAAAAATTGCAATAACAAGTGTATTTTTAAACCATGCTACATACTGTACAACCGAATCCGGCTCAAAGAACAGGGCCTTATAATTTGCAAGCGACCATGTCTGCGGGAAGAAATGCGCCGTATTGATTCCCTTATACCCACTGAATGAAGTAACTAACAGCCAGAGAATCGGTATTAACCAAATAACTACTAGGAATGTCAGAAATAAGTGTCTTACAACTAAATCTATCGTCTTTTTCATTATTGGAAATCCTCCTCTCTATTACCTTTGATCATCTGTGTAAACGTAAGCAATGTGAATGCTGCACAGATAACAAATACTATAATACCGATTACAGATGCCATCTTATAGTTATAATATTCGTTAGTCAGCCTGAACAGCCATGTTACAAGCAAATCCACTTCTTTTGCATTGGAATTTGCCAAAAGCTGGTCCGTGGTGACATAGACGTCCTGGGTAAGCAGATAAATAACATTGAAGTTATTAATATTCTTTACAAAATCCGTTATAAGGCTCGGACCCGTGATAAAGAGTATATATGGCATTGTAATCTTGCAGAAAATCTGGAATTTGTTTGCTCCGTCAATTCTTGCACTCTCAAGCTGGTCTACCGGAATATTCATCAGTACGCCCGTTGCAATCAACATCTGGTAAGGAATACCTACCCATATATTGATAAGGACGATCATTACCTTAGCCCATCCCGGACTTGTAAGAAACGGTATATATGTCAGATGGGAACCCACCAGACCAATGCTCTTTAAGAAACTTGTAAGTCCGATATTTGAACAAATTGTATTTACAATACCTGTATCTGCAAAGAAGTTTCTTACAAGCATCAAAGTAACGAACTGTGGTACTGCAATGGCAACCATGAACAATGTTCTCCACATCTTAGGCAGCTTCGTTCTCTTACTGTTTATCAACTGTGCCATAAGAATACCGCCGATAAAGGTAGTAAATGTAGCAAGCAGCGCCCATTCCAACGTCCATACGAGAATCTTTCCGAATGAATAACCAAAGGTTACAGTCGTTGAAGTAGTGAAAAGCTGTGTGAAGTTTCTCCATCCTACCCACGTAAATAATGCATTCGGCGGCATGTGCTGCTGGTCATAATTAGTAAAGGCTACCGCAATCAATACCAGAATCGGAATAACATTCATAAGAATAATACCGATACATGGCAGTGTCAGCAATGTAATATGGAATTTTTCATTCAGCATGGCTTTCATATCTTCAACGAAAGTGTTAATATGCTTTCCGGCTTCCTTACGCTGCTGTAAGCGGTAAACTGCCTTGATATTTCCAATGTATACCAAAATAAATGCAACAATTATGAATAACGCAATAATAGAATTCAACAGAATCAGGAAAGAGTTATCATAATCGTTTACTGTCTTTGTCATAGTAAGCGGATCAAATATCTGTTCAAACTGAACAGTTCCCAGCGTTCCAAATTTAGCAAGGTTAGGCGCTGCGTAAAAAACACATGCTATGATAAAAACTGCTTCAAGCGCAATCATTATCAATCCGTTAATAATTTGTTTTCTTGCAAAGTAGCCTGCACCCATGACAAACAGAGATAACTTTACCCCAATATCGCCTTTTGCCAATGCCGTTGCAAATTCTTTAAAGTAATTTCCAATTGATTTAAAAAAATTCTTCATAGAAACCCCCTCTCAGAGTATTTTTATGTATCATACTAAAATAGCACCCCGCATTCCGAATGGACTGCGGGGTATAAAAAACAAGTGTTATTAACCGTCAGCCCATCATCTTATTGAACAGGTGCTGTGATACCTTCTACAGCGGTATCAAGCAGTGTCTGAAGGTCTGTTCCGTCAGGATTACCCTGAGCTAAGATATTTCCTAATGTCTTAGCAGGATCCCAGTAGTTTCCGCCAACACGCTGAGGTGTAGCAAAAGCTGCCTGCTCTGCTAATGCTGCAATAGCAGGATCTTCCTGTACTGCAGATGAAGCACCAACTGCAAGATTGGAAGGACCAAGGCCTCTTTCTCCAAATCTTGCTGCCTGTGAATGCTCATTTGTGAGGTATTCAGCAAGGAGCATAGCCCATCCTAAATTATCTGCATGAGGGTTAACGCCGATTAATTTGTATCCTGAATAAGAAGACATCTGGCAGTCCTTGCCTGCTACTTTGAAAGTAGGCAGTTTGGTAGCCGCATAGTTCTCACCCCATGCATCTGATGCTGTTTCAGCTCTCCATGTACCGTTTACTGCTGCTACAACAGTACCTTCGGTAATTGCGGTAGCCATCTGCTCGTCAGTCATATCAACAAATGCATCGGATGCACATAAATCGATAATTGCCTGTGCTACATCAGTTGCACCATCAGCATTCCATGTACATGTGTTAGACATATCGTCATTCAATGTCAGCTCATAGCCTGCACCCTGGAAGAATGAATAGATATACCATCCATCAGATACACACATAGCTACTTTCTTACCTGCTGCATCTGCTACTTCAATCATGGTTTCTAATGACTTTACATCATCCTCTGTAAATACGGATGCATCATAGAACATGAAATATCCGTTGTCAGCAGTCATAGGATAAGCATATAATGTTCCGTCTACAGTAGCAGCCTCTACAGCGCCTGCTACGTTTTCTGATTCTACATCATAAGTATAAGTAGTTGCTACAGGCTGAAGAGCTCCTGCCTGTACCAGTTCATTAATCTGGTCATCTGCAAAAGCAAATACATCTGCTGCTGCTTCTACGTCAGTCAAAATAGTATCTTTTGCTGTAGACTCTGATTCTGAACCAAGTGTGATATCAAATGTTACATCAGAATACTCTGACTTAAACTCCTCAATAAGATTACTTGTAAGAGTCTGATCTTCCTCAGATGCCCATACCTTAAGAGCTACCGTACCGTCTGTGTTTGCAATCAATGTTGCAACCGGGTCTGATGCATCCGGAGCTGCAGTATTATCTGCTGCCTGATTGTCAGCAGGCGCATTGTCTGCTGTAGTGTTGCTTGCTGCATTATCTGTCGTAGCAGAATTGTTTGCTGAAGTATCCCCTGTGTTTCCGGAGTTTCCGCAGCCTGCAAGACAAGCAGCAACCATTGATGTTGCAAGTAATGTTGCTAATACTTTCTTCTTCATAACTTCTTCCTCTCTCTTTCTTAAAAATTACTTAGGAATCCGCATAATGCAGTTCCATAGCTTTTTATTATATATAAAATGTGCATGCACATCTTATACCAAAAAATAAAACAAAATTTAATTTTTATTAATTAAATTCAAAATCTCTTACTACTTCTAACGCCGGAAGCGCATTTCCGTCATAATCAAACAATGCCTGATTTGCCCATTCGTTACCGCCGGGGCCCTTTTCCTTCATATAGGCAATGGCCTCATCCGACGCCCAACCGGAACCGGCTATCGGAATCCACGCCGCTTCCCAATAGAAATATCCTCTGCCCTTATTCTCCGGAACCTGTTTAATTATATTAAAAATATCCGTAAGAAACTGTTTCTGGCCATCTTTAGTCATTGGATAATCTATTTTATCAACAACTTCCTGTCTGGTTGCCATCCCTTTTCTCTGATGTGGTTCAAGTTTCTCATAGGAAGCATAATCTTCCATAGTAAAGCCCATAGATACTTCGGCAATCATAAGTTCCTTACCATATCTTACCGCAATATCGTTCATATTATTACGCAAACCTTCCATACTGCCATGCCAGAAAGGATAGTACGATAAGCCTATAATCTGGAAATCTTCGCCTTTTTCCATATAATGGTCAAACCACTCGCGATAGAGCGCATTATTTCCGCCGTTATCAAGATGAAGCATAATAGGAATATCTAAGTCTACCGCCCGGACTCCTTTTATACCGGCATTTATAAGCCGTATAAGAGAATCATAATCCGGCGTCTGTCCGTATGGCCAGAGAATTCCGTTGGTTATTTCATTTCCAACCTGAACAAGGGTAGGCATTGCGCCCTCTCTTTTCATACTTTCCAAAGTTTCCTTAGTATATTCATAAACCGCATTTTCTAATTGCTCAAGATTCATGCCCTGCCATGCTTTAGGCACTCTCTGTTTGCCGGGGTCAGCCCAAAAATCACTGTAATGGAAGTCCAGAAGTACCTCCATACCTTTACCCAGCATCCTCCTTGCAAGTTCTATTGTGGTAGGAAGGTCGTTAGTTCCCGCCCCATAAGGCTTGCCATCCTCGGTATACGGGTCATTCCATATCCTCAGACGTACCGCATTTACGCCGTAGCTTTTAAGGATATCCACAACATCCTTCTCTACGCCCTTATCATAAAACTTACCGCCTAAGGCTTCCACTTCTTTAAGGGTGGACAGGTCCATACCTTTTAAAAAATCCATACTTATCTCCAACCTGAAATATTAATCGAAATCAAACTTTGTAAAACGCTTCATGGCATCTCTGTAACGGAATCTTACCATCTCGTTTTTCTCAAGAATATCCTCCTCGGTGCCTACATATTGGCAGCGGATACAATGATATTCATTTTTATCTTTATCATAAAACATATCAATATCTAAGTCTCTCATAAAACAGGAGGGACATCTGTAATTTAATTTGCCTTTGCCAGATTGAGCCATGTTGCAAATACCTCCTTATCTTTTAACTTAGTTGTATAACCCAGTGTAAACATCGGTGAGAAAGCGTAGCCTTCTTTTATATAGCCGACTGCAGCTTTTTTCTCACAGCTTAATGAAACTCTTGTTTCGATTTCGGGAACAACTGCCACAACTTCCGTTGCACCCTGCATCTGTTCCTCGCGGCATTTGTATTCATACTTAATCTCTTTGCTTGAGGCCCCGTCGGTGCAGCTCAGAGTAATATTGCTCATATCCTCGGTATACTCGGTTGTTCCGTAACATGCTACCATGTATTCGTTAATTTCAACCTCTGCGTCAGGATTGCTCATTTCAAGAATATTTCTTTCAATCTTGATGGCAGAACTGCCCTCTTCGAAATACATCTTGGTCTGAAGCTTAACAGTTAAATTATAAAACTCAATGTCAACAGGGTCAAGTGTTAAGATTCTTGTATTTCCTTCTTGTGAAAAATGAGCCTTGGTTCTGCACAGGCACAAATCCACTTCTTCTCCGTTATAAGTAAGCTTTGCGCTTCTTACCGTACCTTCACCTGCATAGTGTGTAAAGTATCCTGCCCTGTATTTTTCCTGAATTAAGAAAGGATAAGATGCATCGGTTATATGCTTGGTTCCTATTCCTACGGGCCACTCTAACTTAGCTGCATAAGGTCTTAAATCAACAATCGCGCCGCCCTGGTCCATATTTGCGCAGACTCTCATGAATGGGTCGCAATACCAGAACAACTGTTTGTCAGATCCGTATAAAATATCTCTCCAAAGAGCACATTCAGGCTCGGTAAAAGTCTTTTTCTGACGATAATAATCAGCAAACTCCGCCATTGTCATATCATCGAGCTTGCCTTCCTTTTTCAACTGACCGTAATAAGCCATTCCGTCTTCATAAGATTTAAGCAAAAGCTCATATGGCGCTTCCCAGCGGCCCATTTTGTTCATCCAGCCGGGTCCTACAAACATCATGTTGTAAGCATAACCATTGTTATATTTAGCAAGATCGCGGTACTGGTCAATCAGATTATATAAATAAGGGAAATCCCATGTCTTGCTGTCATATATCATACCGCGAAGCACGTTCTGCGGATGAGTTCCGAAATTAGAGCCGTTTCCGTCATAGCATGCAAGCAAATCGCGGGATAAGTGAGGAATTGCTACAATACCGCTGTCTTCTTCTTCGTTAGCTGCCGGTGCATGGACATTCTGCTTACTTGGAATCCACGGTGCCCACGGACCGCCGTCCATAAATGTATACCATGAATTATTGCAGGTATGATATGCTTTAGGTCCCTCTTCCCAGCAGGTTGCAACTGCACATTTTACCATAGGATATTTTTCTTTAATATAATTTACCAAATCTGCATCCATGTAATAGGAGCCTGTAGATTCGGGATAAAAACCAAAACGGTCATGGAATTTGCCAAATACGTCGTCCACGATGGATTTCTTATCTTCCATCGAAAACATCCAGATGCAGAAATCCTTGGTCTTATACTTTTCACGGAATTCTTTACATGGCAGACCAAGCAAAGACAGTGCTATCTCATCACCGTATTTCTCATGGTCAGCCTTTGCAAGCTCTACCGCTTCATCATTAAACAAAGAAGCGTATGTCATCTGAATAGTAGTTTTCAGTCCGTTCTTGTGCGCAATAGACTGCTGTGTCTTAAAAATGTCTAAGGATTCTGTCAGCAGCGCTTTTCTGCCGATATCTTCCTCTTTTCCGTGTCCGGTTACCTTTTCCGCATATTCCGGAACCATCTCCGGACGATGGATGATGTTTACTATAAACTTATTATCCATTCTGTCACCCTCACCTTTCGTCATTATATAAACAACTATATCTCTCTTATTTTACTGGTGCGCAATCGGTTGTTCACTGTAAAAGAATAGCAAATTGCTTAATTATTGTCAATGTATATTATTTACTATTTAAACACATCCGAATTATATATTTTGTACAAAACTCTTTTATTTGCTATGGATTAGGCGCAGTATCAGAAGTGGACTCCCGCATCGCCATTTTATATCCAAGCAAAGTTCTTGCGGGTACTTTCTCGCCTTTTATCATCCTGAGAAGCGTGCGGCAGGTCATTTCGCCAAGCTCCTCCACATTAAATACTATGGAAGTTACCGAAGGAATATAATTTTCTAACATGGAACTGTCATAAAAAGATGCTACTTTTATCCGCCCGGGGACTGCGACTTTTTTCTGTCGCAATGTATTCAATACACAGTTACAAAGGTAATCATCCATCGTGATAATACAGTCTACGTCCTTTTCCAAAAGCTCGTCAACAATTTGCGACACTTTTCTTTCATTTCCCACATCCAGATATATATTACCGTCTTCCGGCTTTTTATCCATCCGGGTAAAAGCCTCAAGAAAACCATTCAGCCTGTTTACCGTTACCATATACTCCCTGCTGCCCCCGATAAGCGCCATTCTTTCCGCGCCCTGCTCAAGCAGCTTCTTCGTAAGAGCAGCGCAGGCAGCCTTGTGGTCATTATCAATCTGCACTACCGAAGTATCTTCCATACTTCCTATCGTTACAAAGGGAACTCCCATTTCCTTAAGATACTGCGCAGTTTCATCATGCACATGGGTTCTGGTTAAAATCATACCGTCCGCCTTATGATTAATTACAATACGCTTAAGCTGCGAAATATCTTTCTCCGTCACCATTGAAATGAGCACATCATAATCCATTGACGAAGCAATTTTACTGATACCAAGCATACAATTCTGGAAAAATGGCAGTTCTACAATATTATAATCCCCCGGAATTACAAGACAGATATTATATGTCTTGGATTTTGCCAACCCCTTGGCAATAACATTAGGACGATAATCATGCTCTTTTATATAATCTAAGACTTTATTTCTTGTCTCATCGCCTATGCGTCCCTTACCCGATATTGCGCGTGATACGGTAGTTTTGGATACTCCCAGTTCATTGGCAATATCTGAGATTGTCAGGTTCCTGTTGTCAGCCATAAGTGTATTAAACCTTTCCTGGATTTTATATAGAATGTACAGTGAAGGAATTTTCTAAAATAAAATGATATAAAAAACACATGTACACATCTAGCATAATATATTATGAAGATAATATCAAATTAAAATAGGAAGTATTTGACTTTTTAACTTTATTTAACTTTTTTAACTATGCTCTTTCTTTACCTTTATCGGGTTTTATGATAGAATTTGCGCAAACACAGTTATGAAATTAAAAAAATGAAAGTGAGAATGTCTATGAAAACGGATAAAATATTATTTGGAGCAGCATATTATGATGAATACCTGCCTTATGACAGAATTGAAACCGATATGGAAATGATGAAAAAGGCAAAAATAAACGTAATCCGTATTGCAGAATCTACATGGAGCACATGGGAGCCTCAGGAGGGTGTATTTGATTTCACACATCTACACCGTATGCTTAAGGCCTCTGAAAAATACGGTATTCAGGTAATTGTCGGAACCCCGTCCTATGCGGTCCCCACATGGCTTGCCGCTAAGTACCCTGATATACTTACCCAGACCCATGCCGGACAGGAACGCTACGGACGCAGACAGAACATGGATATTACACATCCAATGTACTTAAAGCATGTGGAAATCATAATCCGCAGGCTCATGGAAGAGGTAGTTCCTTATAAACATGTTATCGGCTTTCAGTTGGATAACGAAACCAAAGCCTATGATACCTGCAGTACATATGCTCAGGCAAAATTTGCAGATTACTTAAAAGAAATTTTTAACAATGACCTTGATGCCCTGAATCACGAGTTCGGCTTAGACTACTGGAGCAACCGCATCAATGCATGGGAAGATATTCCCGATATCCGCGGTACGATAAACGGAAGTTTCGGCGCCGAATACCAGAAATTCCAGCGAAAACTTGTAACTGATTTTTTCTCATGGCAATGCTCCATAGTTAAGGAATACGCCCGCTCAGATCAGTTTATTACGCATAACTTTGATTACGAATGGCGCGGTATCTCTTATGGCCTCCAGCCGGAGGTTAATCAATGGGAGGCTGCCAAGCCGCTTAGTGTAGTTGGTTTTGACATTTATCACCCTTCGGCACAGGCTCTTACCGGTATTGAAATTTCTTTTGGAGGGGCTATAGCACGCTCCATCAAAAAGGATAATTATCTGATACTGGAAACCGAAGCACAGGGCAATCATGGCTGGCTTCCCTATCCCGGACAGCTCCGCCTCCAGGCCTTCAGCCACCTTGCTTCGGGCTCTAACTCCGTTATGTACTGGAACTGGCATTCCATACATAATGCTATTGAATCATACTGGAAAGGTATTCTCAGCCATAACCTCAAGGAAAATGCCACTTACGAAGAAGCCTGTCTTATAGGCGCCGACTTTGAAAAGTACGGTAGCCACCTTAAAAACCTTAAAAAGAAGTCTTCCGTTGCAATGCTTCTTTCCCATGAATCACTTGTAGGCTTGCAGTGGTTTCAGGTTCATGATGACACTAACTATAACGATATCGTCAGATGGATTTATGATGCACTTTATAAATTAAACATTGAGTGCGATATCCTGTGCGATGCTGATACTGACTTATTTAGTCAGTACAAAGTATTGATTACTCCAGCCCTATACAGTGTTTCCGACACAGTTGTCAATGCACTTCGCACCTATGTTGAGCAAGGCGGACATTTGATTTCTACCTTTAAATCAGCAGTTTCGGATACTATGTTAAAAATTTATCATGATGACCTTCCATACAACCTGACAGACGTGTTTGGAATGACATACGACCAATTTACCGACGCAGTCAATGTAGGTCTAAAATTTGAAAACCACCTACAATCGACCCAGTCAATTAATTTTAATGACATCCAATTGACTGAAAACTCCGAAAACACCGTTAAATACTGGATGGAGCTGCTTAAACCATCCACAGCTTCAACATTGGCATACTATGAGCATCCTCACTGGGGAAAATACTCAGCTATTACTTATAATAAATATGGCAAGGGAACGGCAGCGTACCTTGGTTGCTATTTTGATGAAAAAATTCTTAAAGATGTGCTTCGTTTCCTATGCAGTAAAGCCGATGTTGACATTCCTGATGTGGAGTATCCCGTAATTATTAAAAGGGGCGTAAATGATTTGGGGAAAGAAATTGTTTACTATTTTAATTATTCGGATGATGTGAAGACGGTGACATATCATGGGCAGAATGCGGTTATATTGATGCGTGGGGATGATGATCTGAAAAATGGCGACATGAATACTGGTGAGGTGAATACGGAAAGCACCATTACGGATGGAAATTCTATTATACTGAAGGGGTGGGAGTTTGTGGTTTTAGAAAGTTCTGAAAAGATTCATGGCTAATAGAGGGTAAAATACACAGTCGAAACGAAAATAAATACTAAACAACAGGCCGTCCTGCGATATTGACAGTGCGGCCTGTTTTCATATATAAGGCATCAATTTTTATGAGTTCGTCTATGAAAAATGCCCGTATTTTGGGCATTCTTCAGTGTGAAGCGTTAGAAGTTCTAAGTCAGCCATGCTGACTTTGCGAAATCAGCCCTTGCTGTGAGCCTTAGAACTTCTCTTCACACTATACACCGTAAGCATACATAAAACCGCTTTAAAAAAATTTTGTGTAATTTATGTATTCCAAATCGGGGCTATTTTCTCTCAAATAAACATGTTATGATACCGATAAAAGAGAGGTGGAAAATGATGTTTACATTAGAAGACAACGAAAAAATCGGGCAATATTTGATGGAACGTATAGATGAACGGTTTAAGAGCCGTCGGCAATTTTGCAGAGAATACCTTGAAGCCGGAGGAGATCAGGCGAGCAATGAACAGCTACGAAAAATGTCTAACCGCCTGTCGCAGATTTTGTATGGTAAAAAAGGAATACAAATATATGATCTCCCGTTGTTCTGTCGCTTACTTGAAGTGTCCTGTGAAGAAATACTCAGCGCAGGAAAGATACATACTCCTACGTCTACTCATCTGACCAATTATGCTGCTGCCTTCTCAAAAAGCGAAAATGAATGGGCGGCATATATAGAACGAGAGGATTCCCCGATTCTTAATGCCGATGAGTATGGTAAAACCATAATTGATTATGCGTTGGAGGCAGAAAATTATGATTTTCTGAAATATCTAATGGACAAGCAATTTATCTGGTTTGTAGGAACAGACAAAAATGACTTTTATACAGGTTTTGGAGCCGGAACCAGCATAGAAAAAGCGAATTTCCCGTATCCCACTAACTATAATGTTTTAGATGTGCAGCTAAAGATGCGCGATGAATTGAGGACGCACATGATTGCACTGGCTATCCGGCATGAGGATATTGAAATGCTGGAAGAACTTCATGCAAGGGAAGTTACCTCATTATATCAAATGTCTGCTTACGCGTCTCGACCAAATGCTTGCAGACAATATTACAATGCGAAACTGATGGAGGCACTTACCCATGCAGATAATAAAATTTTGGAATACTTTTCCGAGGAGTTTAAAATTACTGACAGAGTTGGATATACAAACAGCTTCATTTTCCCTTTTATCGGGGAATTAGTTGAAAGACTACTTCAAACCAAAAACGGATTTGTAGAATATATACTAAAAGATGCCATTAAACATAACAGATATGTTTATGACCAGCTGCTTTCCTTAATGGATGAGACGGTACAATATTATAAACAATTTAACTATGATTTAACAAATGTTGCAGAAAAAAACAGGCTTACAGAAATTATATTACGAGATCTTGACTTTTATGATGACGGAAGTTTAATCAATTATTACGCACTAATTCCGGCGATGAAAAGAGGTCTTAGATCTAATATTATCCGGGTAAACGCAACTTCCGAGGATACCATGATAAATCGCCGCATTTTGGAACTGAATGATTTATATGACGCAATTCATAACATGACGCCAAAATTTGAATAAGCTCAACTATTCCGTTAATTATTGGAGGGATAAAAATGAAACGATTCTATTTGTTCATGTTGGCACCAATGCTTATTTTCAGCTGTGAAGCCTGCTCAGCTACTCAAAAATCACCCATAGGAACCTCGACTATAGGAAATTCACCCATAGAAGCTTCTCTCGAAGCAAGTAGTGATAATACGGAATCTGCGGCTGAAAATATAGATAATGCGGAAACTACGCCTGAAAATATAGACACAGAAGAAAATAATAAAACCGCACAACTTGCATATGATTTAATTGAAGATGCGGAATCACTATGCGAAAGCGGAATGGGAATCATTTCTTCCGCTTGGCATTTTGGTATCTGGGATGCCCCCGAATGTGAAAGAAGCACAGTGATAGAGAAGTTGTCCGCACAAATCGGATTTGAGGTTTCTTTTATTGAGGAAAATGGCAATTACGACGCAGATACCTTGATCAACGGAGATGGAAACTTTGGCGGCTGGGAATTCTGCCTTATGACTGCTGAAAACTGTCTGTCCGCTGCCGGAACATACACTTCTGTAAACGATGCTTTAAATACTGCAAGAGATTTAATCCGGGAAATCCCTGAAGACTATGCAAACTACCAAAACCTGAAAGAATACTATACAAAAGTAGCCGCATATGCAGCTTATTTTGAAAATGTAACTGGCAGCTACAACGATTTAACAGAATCAATTAATAAGTATGAAAAAGATATTCAAGAGGCCAAGGAAACGCTGCTTTTTGATTTTGGATAATGCTTTCCAAAATCAATTTTACATTAATCAGAAAAACATCTTGCTAAAATACCCCCACCTATGCTATAATATCTCTCGGTGGTTTGATGGCAAAATGCTTTCACCACTATAATATTTATGCATAGGGGCATAGTTCAAAGGTAGAACAGTGGTCTCCAAAACCATCGATGTGGGTTCGATTCCTACTGCCCCTGTTTTCTTCACAAGAATATATATTGCAATTCTTTTAAATCAAGCTGCTTGGCAACTTGATTTTTTTATTTTGCGAACTGACTCTGATAAAGGTTTGCATAAAAACCATTCATGGCAAGCAAGGTTTCATGATTTCCCTGCTCAATAATATTACCGTCTTTCATAACCAGAATTATATCGGCTTCACGAATTGTAGAAAGTCTGTGCGCTACAATAAAACTTGTTCTGCCTTTCATCATAGTTGCAAAGGCCTGTTGTATCTTAATCTCGGTTCTGGTATCAATAGAAGAGGTAGCTTCATCTAAAATCAGCATCGGCGGCAGGCACAGCATGACCCTTGTAATACATAACAACTGTTTTTGTCCTTGTGAAAGGTTTCCGCCCTCTTCTGTAATTACAGTATCATAACCGTTTGGCAGTCTCTTAATAAAGCTGTGCGCATGAGAAGCCTTGGCTGCCGCTACAATCTCTTCATCCGTAGCATCAGGTTTTCCCATAATAATATTCTCCCGTATTGTTCCGGTTTTCAGCCATGTCTCCTGCAATACCATTCCATAGCTTCCGCGAAGGCTCTTTCTGGTAACCTCTCTGATATCATGACCGCTTACACAAATGGCTCCGGCATCTACATCATAAAAACGCATAAGCAAATTAATAACAGTTGTTTTCCCGCAGCCGGTAGGCCCGACTATTGCAATTCTTTGCCCGGATTTAACTGCAAGATTAAAATTCTGTATCAGCTTTTTCTCAGGTACATAAGAGAAGGAAACATTCTCAAGTGTTACGGTTCCGTCCACATCATGCAGTACGTACGCATTTTCAGGTTCATCTATCTGCGCATCTTCCTCAATAAGTTCAAAAATTCTGGCAGCACACGCAAGAGCATTCTGCAGCTCCGTAACCACGCCGGATATTTCATTAAAAGGCTTGGTGTACTGATTAGCATAGCTTAAAAAGCAGGACAACTGTCCTACGCTTATATACGACGCTCCCCTCGTAATCGCTAAAACCGCGCCTGTAATCGCAACTCCTGCATATACAAGATTGTTGACAAATCTGGTTGAAGGATTTGTAAGAGATGAAAAAAATATTGCCTTAAGAGATGCACTTTCAAGTCTGCCGTTTATCTCATCAAATGTCTCCATTGCTTCATCTTCATGTGAAAAAGCCTGAACAATTTTCTGGTTCCCAATCATTTCATCAATAAAAGCTGTCTGCTCTCCCCTTGTCTCCGACTGTAACTTAAACATTGTAAAAGTCTTCTTCGCAATAAAACTTGCTACCAGAAATGAGAGCGGCGTAATCAATACAACAACACCCGTTATACCAACATTAACACTGAGCATAAAGCCCAGAGTTCCTATAATTGTAATCACTCCTGTAAAAAACTGGGTAAAGCCCATCAGTAACCCGTCCGCAAACTGGTCAACATCCGCAATCACCCGACTTACTATCTCACCATATGAATGACTGTCAATATACTTTAATGGTAGAATTTCTATCTTTCTGAAGGCATCGTTTCTGACATCCTTAACAATATTGTAAGTCATCTTATTATTACAGATATTCATAAGCCACTGTGTCAACGCAGTTATTAAAATAACAACCGCCATTTTTTTCAATATTTCCATGATACCTGCAAAATCTACCAGTCCTTGCTCTATAATCAAATCAATGGCGTATCCCGTGAGAATCGGCAAATAAAGCGTAAGCGCTACCGTCACCGACGCCGCCACTATAGACAGAGCAAGATATAACCAATACTTTCTTATATAACGTAGCACTTTCCTTATAGTTTGCGCTTGTTTTCCACCTTTACTTTCCATATAAACTTGTTCCTTTCTATATCTAATTTATCAAGACAATTGCGAAACTTCCTATTTCCAAAACCTAGTTGTGCAATATAGACAAATCATAAGCAGGGTGCTAGGGAGCCGTCGGCACTTAGCGAGGTCTTTTCGAGCTTAGTGCCGCTACGAGCGACATGCAGCGCAAGCGTGCCCTGCGTTGATTTGTCTATATTGTACGACGGCCGTTTTGAACATCAGTTTCGCACTTGCCTGCATAATTACTCCCTACATCTGCGAATAATAAATCTCCTTATAAACCTCACACCGCTCCAACAACTCCTCATGTTTTCCAAGCCCCACAACTTTTCCGTCATCCAGCACTACAATCTGGTCCGCATGCTGTATTGAGGAGGCTCTCTGCGATACTATAAAAACAGTAGTTATTTTATTATTATCCTTTCCCATTTCCCGAATCGATTTCCTTAACTTAGCATCTGTTGCATAGTCAAGGGCTGAGGCACTGTCATCGAGAATCAGTATTTCCGGCTGTTTTACAACTGCTCTTGCAATCGTTAACCTCTGTCTCTGTCCACCGGAGAGATTCTTTCCGCCCTGTGCAATATATTCATCCAAGCCCTTAGGCTTAGAATCTACAAACTCCTTTGCCTGTGAGATTTCCAAAGCTCTGTTCATTTCCTCGTTAGTTGCATCGGCTTTACCCCATCTTAAATTATCCCTGATAGTTCCTTGAAATAAAACTGCCTTCTGCATAACCATTCCGACTTTATCTCTGAGTTCTTCCATAGAATAGTCCTTAACATCCTGTCCGTCTATCTTAACAGAGCCCTTAGTTGCGTCGTAAAAACGAGGTATCAGATGTACAAGTGAAGTCTTTCCTGAACCGGTTCCTCCTATGATTCCGATGGTCTCACCATGCTTTACCTTGAAGTCAATATCGCTTAGGGACTCATCGCCTGCCCCATGGTAAGTAAGAGAGACATTGTTAAATTCAACAGCGTATGAGGTCAAAGCATCATTATTAAATTTAGTTTTAATTTCTTCAATTCCTTTTGAATCACTGTCGCCATTTCTTACAGCTTCATTTAAATAACTATCGCTATTCTTCCATTCCATGCTGGAACTTAACTCAAACATACTTTGTATACGGTTTGCGCAGGCAAGCGCTTTTGTAATCGTAATAATTAAGTTGGCAAGTTTTACCAGTTCAATCAAAATCTGTGACATATAATTGACAAGCGCAACCACCTCACCCTGCGTAATATAGCCGGTATCAACCCTTACAGCCCCGGTATATATTAAAATAACAGTCGATACGTTAACAATAATATACGTAACAGGATTAGTTAACGCAGATATTTTACCGACAAAGAGCTGCATATGGGTAAGCTGGCTGTTACTTTGTTCAAATTCCACTCTCTCTTCTTCTTCCTTATGGAAAGCCCGGATAACCCTGACGCCGGTTAAGTTTTCCCTTGTTATTCCAAGCACATTATCCAGCCCAGCCTGAACCTTTTTATACAAAGGCATTGTAATCATCATGATACCGAATACCACAACCGAAAGTAACGGTATTGTTATAACAAATATTAACGCTGCCTTAAAATCTATCGTAAACGCCATTACCATTGCGCCAAATACAATAAACGGTGAACGCAGGAAAAGGCGCAGTACCATGTTTACGCCATTCTGTACCTGATTGACATCGGAAGTCATACGTGTGATCATAGTAGAGGTTCCAAGCTCATCCATTTCCGTAAAAGAAAGACTCTGCAAATGTGCAAAAAGCGAGTGTTTAAGCTTAGCTGAAAAACCAACTGCGGCTTTTGCAGCAAAATACTGTGCCGTAATTGAACAGGTAAGACCGATTAAGCCAAGCAGTACTAAAACCAATCCCATTTTAAGCACGTAACCTATATCCGATTGTCCGATACCTTTGTCTATAACCGCCGCCATAACAAGCGGAACAAACAGCTCAAAGCAAGCCTCTAACATTTTAAAAAGAGGCGCAAGCACAGTCTCTTTCTTATAATCTTTTAAAAATACAAGCAGCTTTTTCATAACATGTGTTACCTTTCATACCTTAATTCCAATAAAACAGCAGTCTAATTTTCATTAAACTGCCGTAATTACTTAGGTAAATAGTCTTTTGTTAACTCTTTAATTTCATTACTTATATTTGATACCTCTTTAGATGGGGTATAGTTCTTTTCTTCAAATAAAAGTTCATGCAGCCTGACTACATTTTCTTCAAGGTCCGCAGGAATAATACATTCTCCTGTGCTTCCGATTCTGGCTAAAGTACGTTCATCTGAAAAAGGCAGCCCCTCACTTTCAACCAGATTGTAATCTACTACGGTTCCAAGGACGCCCAGAATCTCACTTACATTAAGTGAAGTACTTATAGACGGTAAAACCGCAGTTACAACATTATTGAGCGTTGTAAGCGATGCCCCCTTGGCTTTTATCATCATAGCGCCAAGTACATCCCTCTGTCTCTCTGCTCTCCTGAAATCGTCGCCTTTGGTATAACGTATACGGCAATATGCCGTTGCCTGCATACCATTCAAAGTCTGCTTACCGGGCTGTGTCACCGGTATATAATCGACTCCCATCTCTTCGGACATACATAACTGATAATTGTTAAGATGCGTTATCTCAGATTCAGTAATTTCCATTTCAATTCCGCCGAGTGCATCAACTGCATCTATAAGACCACCGAAACCGACCGTCACATAATCCGTAATATCCAAATCCAGATTAGTATTAAGCATTGTGATTGCCTGTTCGGGACCACCCTTGGCATATGCGGCATTACATTTATTATAACTGTCATTACCGAGATTAAGGTAAGTATCTCTATACACAGAAACCAGTTTAATCTCATTGGTATCAAGATTGATGCTTGCAATGATCATTGTATCGCTTCTGGTTCCCCTGCCAAGATTACCCTCTCTGTCATCTACGCCAAACAAGGCAATATTCCTATAGCCCTTGCTCTTGGTTACCTCTTCCTTTTTCTCCACTTTCGTATCCACAACTTCTTCATTGATACCAATGGTATCCATATCTATATCCGTTCGCTTCAAATCTTTAGTTGTGATCGTAACTACATATAATACGCCAATTGCTATGAATAAAACAACAACCTCTATTATAAAAAGCGGAATATTATAAGAGAACTTCCGTTTCTTTTTCTCCAAAACAGATTCATCAGTATCTCCGGAAGACTGCGGATTCTCTGTCTGAGAATTTTGTGTCTGCTCGTCCATAGTAACTCCTTATCGCTGCACTCTTATTATGCATTACTTTATATTACCATAAAAAGAGCATTTTGAATATATAAAACAACTAATTTTTAACAAATTATTAAAAATTGTTACAATAATGTCATATTAAATCAGATCAATAGCATCCTGAACCGATGAAACACCGATTATTTTTATATTTTCCATGCCTTTTAACTGCTTTGTGCATACCTTGGGAATTACGCAGGTCGTAAAGCCCATTTTGGCAGCTTCCTTAATACGCTGTTCTATCATACTG
>CAMWKB010000014.1 GCA_947174705.1 uncultured Lachnospiraceae bacterium | reverse complement strand
GAAATTCTCTTGAATTTTCAGGGTTGCATTACTGTTTGTTTGTCAAGGTTCTGTTGTCCTGCGGTGTTTTCTATCAAACACGCAGCTTTAGTATATTACCATAACTGCGGCCCACCGTCAAGGGCTTTTTAAAACTTTTTTGAAATTTTTTCAATTTCGTTTCCCACCTTAAGCGGTGGGTTTTTATTGTATCATCCATTTCCAGCTTTTGTCAAGCGGGTAATTGATTTATTTGACTTTTTTCTAAACTAAATATATGTAATATAATACTTACTCAATCAATGGTAAAATATCCGTCACTTTTTCCGCAATGTAAGTTGCTCCTGCACTTTCCAGTTCCTGGTAGTTTCCGTAACCATATAGGACTCCGATAGAATCAATCCCTGCAGCCACAGCCCCTGATATGTCGTACTTTCTATCGCCAACCATAACTGTCGTAGATAAATCCTCGATACCAAGCTGCTCTAACGCATATCTGATCACATCAACTTTTCGGCTCCTCGTTCCGTCCATTGTTGCTCCGGCAATAAAATCAAAATAACCGTCAATCCCAAAATACTTTAATATTTTAATAGAAAATTCTTCCGGCTTTGATGTCGCCAGAACAATTTTTTTACCGGCAGCTTTTAAGCTTTGCAATAATTCTTCTATTCCATCATACAACTCATTCTCATATATGCCTTTATCACTGAAATATTCTCTATAGTCTTCAATTGCAGCCAAACACTCCTCTTGTGAGAAGCCATAAAATTGTTCAAATGAATCCTGCAATGGCGGCCCGATAAACTTATATAAGGTTGTTCTGTCAGAAACCTCTATATTTCTTTTCTCCAAAGCATGCGCAACGGAATTGGTTATCCCAAGCCCGGGGTCTGTAAGTGTACCGTCTAAATCCAGAAGAATCACATCATACTTATTCATAACTTTTTCTCCATAGTGAAAACTAAATTTACTATCCTTATCAGAAGAAAAAAGTGCAAGCTCATCAACCTGCACTTTTACATTATTCTTATGGTAGATAAAACGGAGAAAGAGGGATTTGAACCCTCGCGCCGCGTAAACGACCTACACCCTTAGCAGGGGCGCCTCTTCAGCCTCTTGAGTATTTCTCCACAGTCTGAACTCATCCTCTACCAATATGAATTTATAACCGCCATATATCTAATATAATATATATTTTTCATATGACGCATTTGTTATTATACATAAGGGAATTTTATTTGTCAATGGCTTTTTCATTATAATCTAAATAATCTGCAATAGCCGTTTCATATAAATTATTTCCTTCTGAGTCTATTACAACAATAACAGGAAAGTTGTCTACTTCCAACCTGCGAATTGCCTCTGTTCCCAAATCATCATAAGCAATTACTTCCGATGATTTGATTGCTTTGGAAAGTAAAGCGCCTGCACCGCCGACTGCAGCAAAATATACCGCACCATTTCTTACGATTGCTTCTTTCACAGCTTCAGAACGTTTTCCTTTTCCAATCATTCCAATCAGACCTAAATCCAATAACGCGGGAGTGTACTTATCCATACGGCTTGCCGTAGTCGGTCCTGCAGAGCCAATTGGACGCCCTTCTCTTGCCGGAGACGGCCCCATATAGTAAATAATATTCTGTTTAATTTCCAATGGCAGAGCCTCACCTTTTTCAAGCGACTCATACATCCTTTTATGTGCTGCGTCCCTTGCAGTATAAATTGTTCCGGTTATATAAACATAATCTCCGGCACGCAATGTTTTAGATTCCTCTATATTCATCGGTGCATTGATATGTCGCTCCATTTTTAACTACCCCTTTCACACTACTCGCACTGCATGTCTGTTCACATGGCAACATATGTTAATTCCCACCGGCAGACCGGCAATATGTGTAGGATATGTATTAATATTAACTGCAAGCGCAGTTGTAGTTCCGCCTAAGCCGCCCGGACCTATACCGGTCTTATTTATCTTCTCTAACATTTCTTCTTCTAACTCTTTAATATAAGGAATCTGCGAACGCTCATTGACCGGTCTGGTTAACGCTTTTTTGGCCATAAGAGCACATTTTTCAAAAGTACCTCCTATGCCTACACCGATTACCATAGGCGGACAGGCGTTAGGACCGGCCTCCTTAACGGCTGTGAGAATGGCATCTTTAACACCGTCAATTCCATCGGCCGGTTTAAGCATAAACACTCTGCTCATGTTTTCACTTCCGAAACCTTTCGGTGCAACCGTAATCTTTACTTTATCACCAGGAACAATTTCATAATGAATGATTGCCGGCGTATTATCCTTTGTATTTTCTCTGATAATAGGGTCTTTTACCACGGATTTTCTAAGATAACCCTCAACATATCCTTTTCGGACGCCTTCATTCACTGCGTCTTCCAGAATACCTCCGGTAAAATGAACATCCTGTCCTATTTCCATAAACACAACTGCCATTCCGGTATCCTGACAAATAGGTATCATATCCTCTTTGGCAATTTTTAAATTGTCTTGCAGTTGACACAGAATCTGCCGTCCCAAAGGAGCCTTCTCCGCGTCAACCGCCGTCTTCATCGCCAAATCCATATCCTGCGTAAGAATATGATTTGCTTCAATGCACATTTCTTTTATATTTTCCGTAATTTCCGCAACATTTATTTCCCGCATAATTATAGTTATTCTCCTACAATCTGAGTCCTGATTTCTTCCAATTCTTCCTGCGAAGGTTCTCCCGGCTTCCATCCTATAATCTGGTTATCATTCTTATATCTCGGAATTAAGTGCATATGGAAATGAAATACCGTTTGCCCTGCAACCTCTCCATTATTCTGCACAAGATTAAATCCGTCACATTTAAGTTTATCCGTCATTTGCACAGCCATCTTCTTAGCAAGCAGCATAACCTTAGATGCCGTCTCCTCAGGCAGTTCATATAGATTTGCGTAATGGTCCTTTGGTAAAATCAGCGCATGTCCTTTAGCCGCAGGTCCAAGGTCTAAAATCACACGAAACTCATCATCCTCACACAGTGTTTTGGACGGTATTTCCCCATTTGCTATTTTGCAAAAAATGCAATTATCATCTTTCATGTCACTCATATTCCTCTCTTAATTTATTAAAAGTTTATTTATATTCAAATACAAAAATCTCATCCAATGTCCTAAGGACTTTAAAATCACCCTTCATCTTCATATCGCCTGCCATAAAAGAACGCTGGAAGGTTGTCATACCGGTAACAATTTCTTTCATGGAGTCCTGACTAAGCTGTATTTCCACATCAAAATTATTTCCTTCTCCATAGAAGCAATTTATATGTGCCCCATCCACCTCTATAACAATCGGCTTGGATTCTTCTTCAATTACAATCTTATAGTTAGCCTTAAATCCCGCCAAAGGTCTGAAGTGTGTTTCCAAGTCCTCCAAAAAACCGGCGTTATTCACTTTTTCGTTATTTCCCATCATATCCCTGAACAAGCTTGTAAGTTCCTGAATATCCGCTTTCTGACGCTGTACATAACTGTCATCAGAGGCATATTGTGAAAGTTGTTCGGTTTCCTGTGGCGTCAGATCAATGTTGCGCGGGACTGTTATTTTCTGCTTGACAGCCTGATTACTTGCCGGAAGACAAGGCATCTTCTGATTAATAGTCCTGTAGAGATTCTCCGCCTTTTTCTCAATAATACGCAGATAATCGTCATTATCCTCTAAAATACTCATATCTTCGATATAGCCGCAAAGTCCGCTGCACGGACGGCCGCCTAAAATTTCCCATGCGGTTGCCAAATTCAGCTTTCCATCCTGTTCCCCATATGTGGTTGACATAACAATCGGGCACATGTAAATCCTGCTTATTTTTTCTTTATCTCCATACAGCCAGCATGCATCCAGAAATTGCTGCATAAATCCGCCAATTCCATACCACTCTATAGTTGTTGCTAATATAATACCGTCTGCATCTTTCAAAGTCTGGGGTAATGTTGTAATGCTGTTTTTCAAATCCATCAACCGGAATGTTTCTACGGTTACATGCAGCTCATCCAATACCTCTTCTATCTTAGCCAATACATAAAGCGTCGGGTCATCTATTAATCCTCTACCGCCATAATAAATATTAATCTTCATAACAATAACCACGCCTTTCCTTCAGTATACTATATCTCATTTGTTATATTTTTTCCTTTTTCCGTTACCGCAAATCAACCAGAAAATACCTGTTGCCGCAAATCCCATTAATACGCCCCCGATATGCGCCATGTTATTGACGTAACTGCTGGTAAAACCGCAGTACAACGAAAATGCGATTGCAAATGCCAGTCTGCCTGCCGTTATCTCGGTAATTTTACCCTTGTTAAGAATCGCCAGCATGAGCATAGCGCCCTCTATTCCGAAAACCGCGCCGCTTGCGCCCAGGGAACTTATATATTCCTCTGTATACAATTCATATCCGGCAGAAAAAATATTTCCGGCCAAACCTGATAAAAAGTAAATACTCATATACGGTAAATGCCCGATATTTTTCTCTACTACATTTCCGATATAATATAAAATCAACATATTGCTGACAAGATGCTGAATATTCGAATGCAGAAACATACTGGTAAATATGCGATGCCATTCTCCATTCTCAATCAAATCCATTACACCGAAAGTACCTATATTATATAACAAATCACCTGTAAATGTACATACAATGAACAAAATTACATTAATCACTACCAATATAATATTCACCCACGGCATTGTTATACATTTACTGAGGAAACTCCCGCTTACACTATCCTCTGCTCTCGGAATCCCATTTGCTTCAACAGGTACCTGCGATATATTAAACAGAAATTCCTCCAGAATATTTTTTATTCCATAAAAGTCAAGTACCTGATTTTCATAGATTAATAATTTATTTCTAACCGGATCGATCAACCAACAGAACGTATCATTTACACACAATTGTTTTGCTTTCTCTATGTCTTCACAGATCAGCAGGGACAGTATATGTATGTCATTAAGTCCTTTTATATTCAAAAAATCCTTAATTCTTCCCCTGATATGCCAATATTGATCCTGTGTAATATAAAGTTCCTGCTTATAATCAATAACATACAGAACATTCACACACGTATTTTCTACACGAAAGAAAAAAGAAAACTCCGGAAGATTAGATGCAATCTTACCAAAACCCTGCTCTGTTAATAAACGCTCTAATTGTTCAAATACCATGATAATATTATGCCCTTCCCTATACTTCTGAGATTAACATTTTAATTTTATCATGTCAATGTTCTCATGTTAACGAAATTGGGCGGCTTTTGGTCTGCCGCCCTTTTTGCTTACTCTTTTTTTAGTCTTCTAATCCTTTGTTAATTCTTGCTTTAACTCTTCCAATTTTCTTTAAGGCTTCATCTGTCTTTCCGGCTTGTATAAGTTCTTCAATATCCTCCCAATTTTCCAGTTGTACCCTTAAATTGTCCTTCCACTGGTTATCTGTCATTCCCATAGTTTCCATTTCCTCCATCTTCAGCCCTCCTATCTTAATGATATTATAGGCATCTTTTCTCTTTTTCGTCAATTATTTTTAGTTCAAATATTCATTTTTTAAAAAATAATTTCACGCATTATCGATAACAATAATTCAATTTCCCAAAACGAATCTCATCCCCCGGTTCTAACTCCACAGTCTCGCTTGGTTCCATTCGCAGCCCATTTTTGTAGGTTCCGTTAGTTGAATTCATATCCGTAAGAAAAACTTTCTCATCCTGTTTCTCAATCCTCGCATGAAGTCTGCTTATGGAATCATCCGTAAGTACGCAATCCACGCATCCCGCCATCTTTCCGATAGTGAATGGAAATTGTGTCAATTCAATATGTTTTTTATTCTTTTTGTCTAATGCATACAGTTTATATTCCATCTTCTGTTTACGCAAATCCATAAATACAGTTTCGCCATATCTCTCTTTTATCTCTACTTGCCGGAAATCACTATTATTAATATTCATATTCATATTTGAATTTATATTTTTATCCAGCACATCCTGTAACACAACCGGCTTTTCATCCCTAAATTCATCATAAATATCCTGCTGTAATTCCAACTCTTCTTTTTCCGCCTGCTCTGCTTTCTTCCCGGATAAAAAATATTGTATGAAAGAAAATACAAAGCACACTCCCATAAGCGCCATACAGCATACTATCATCATAAGTTCCTGCTGTGTAAGCTTATAATTAAAATAAATCCAAGCTGTGCCGCATATTCCGCATAAAGATATAAACGTAAAAATCGCGTAATATTTCCTGCTGTTTTTTGACTTTGAGTGTATTCCATCGGTTTTTTTGCTTTTAACTCTCTCTCGTTTGTCAGTAACTTTTTTATTCTTTTTTACCTCTTCCGATAAAAATAAATATTCATCCTCCCCATTATAGCCCTCAGAATAATTTTCATTGTTACTATTCATTGGCTTAGACATAGAAATGCCTTCCGAATCAATAATGTTAACATCCGCAACTACATTTCCCTCTAATATGCTGCTCTCCTCAATAATATCCTCTACATCAAGCGTATCGCTTTCCAACTCTTCAAATACACACAATGCATCCGTCAGCAGAAAATTTTGTGTCTCCGACATTTCATAAATCCGGTACATACAATCTACAAGATTTTGATTTCCGCTATCAATATGAGCCAGAAGAAAATCCATTAACTCTTCATACGGACTTTGTATTTTGCTTTTATTCATCGGATAATATAAACCAAAGTATTTTCGTGAAGTCAGATCATAGTAAATGCAATCCGGCCTGACTAACAGTGCTCTCTCATCCATAAAAAACTTACCCAGGTTTTGGTAAATCATATTAAGCTGTATAAAAAAATCTTTAACCTGTTCATAAGAAAGCTGCTTACCCTTATAAAGATTCTCAAACGATACCTTAGAACTTATGTCATAATAAAAATAAACCGCCCCGTTAACATCACGAAGACTGCATCCTAAAATCCCTTCTATTTTGTTCGACACTAACATTCTGCGCTGGTAAGAATCTCCCTCTTCATCATTTTTACTTTCCAGAATCATATAATTATGATTATAATCTTTATAATATTTTGCCTCCGGCATTCTCATCCACCTACCTTTTCCATAATATTTTCCGCCATCCTGCACTTACGGATTACCTTGGTTGGATTAATTATCTGCGCCGTCGCCTGCGTAGAAATCTGCCAACCGCTTTCTTTTGAGAATGTTAAAAAATTGTCAAACGGTATCTTCACGCTGCAGCTTCCGATAACCTTTATTTCCTTCTTGGATTTTTCCGCTTTCCCATCAATTCTCCCTACCCCAAAATACTTACTTCCAAACTGCGCTCTCATATGCCCGTTAACATATTCAAGCACTTCAGCTTCCTCTTTCTGCACACTTCCACGCAGGGCTAACACATAAGCATCTTGAAACAAAACACATTTATCATAAAGATAAAAACTTACATAAATTAAAAATACGAACAAAAAGATTACCCAAGGCATAATGAAACTTGCCTCAAGTGTCATATAACCTTTTAACGCCTTACGGCTTTGTTTACATTTGCACAAAAAAACTCACCCCCATTCCGACAGTAAGAAAGGGAACAAACGGCAGTCCGCTGTCTTTGCCCGCCTTATGGGTTATCAGCAAAAACAGCGCGCAAACCGATGAAAAGACCAGACTTATACACAGCCCCAGAAAACATTGATAAAAACCAAGCATAAGGCCCGATACGATTAATATTAAACCGTCGCCATATCCGATTTTTTCTCTTGTACAAAAACTCATACATATAATAAACACACCTACAGCAAGCGCCGCTCCTGCATCGGCAACAGTAATGTTTTTATAATATATCTGCCATATATTTATTCCTGACGAAAAAACAATCCCTGTCAGAATCAGAATGACCGGTATTTCCTTTTTTCTTATATCAAATACCGCACATATACCAAGAAAAAAAATTAACAATATTTTAATAGTACTGCTGCCTACCTGCACTTTGAACATTGCCCCCTTCCCCCTGCCTGAGACAATGGAATTGTATAAATTGTCCTTTTCAGACCGGAACACCCAATGGATGTATGATAACTGTTTCCCTGATTGGTAATATAAACAACTCCCGACGAGACTTTTCCACCACATATTTCACATGGATAATATTTTCCGCCTGACTGGTTTCTACTGCTGCCTATGTCATCATAGCCAACCGATGTTATGGAAGGATTCAGGTATGTGCAGTTCCGGTTTGTATGATACACCGTTCCTGTCTCCGTCACATACACCATCGGATCGTCATCACTAAAATTACTGACGCTGCTTTGTACATCATATCCGGTCCAAGCCCGTCCATAATAACACTGGCTCATAGCAAAACCATCGAAACCAAGAATCGTAAAAAGCGGCTGAGCATAATAAGACAGGTAAATTTCAATGGTATCATGGCTGCCCATAATTGATGTTCCGCTAAAGCTGATACCGCTTGCTCCGTTTTTTATACAGGATTTATTCAGATATGCTTTACCGGCATAATTTAAAACCTGATTTCTTGCATACAGGTCCGTCAGAACCACTGTTCCAATACCGTCAATCGGTATATTATCAGACGCTTTTTCGTATGCATAAGCGGCAAATGCCATTTTGTTTCCGCTCTGGTGAAGTGCTGCACCAAGCCGGCTTTGCACCCCTATCATATTTATTGCAGACATAATCTGGATCATAAAAAATATGAACAGCGGTAATACAATGGCTGCCTCAACGGTCATAGACGCTCTAAGCCTACGCGAGGTAAAAGAGGACACCCTTTTTAACGGTCCGTTTTGAGAAAGAATATCAAGATGTGTCCGGAGAGAATTCACTGTCGATTTGTTTTTTGCATATTTTCTATTGTTATAGTGTAACCGTAAAAAGGGCATCCTCTTTTACCTCCTTTCAGCTTAATAAAATCCATATAACCGCTCCATCTCATAGCTATAACCAAACCCGCTTGTTATGCTCATATGCGCTTTAAAAGTATCGAAACATCCGTCCAGCCTGAAAGCACTATTTCCGGGAGTTTTGCGAATATCCATTTCCATAATATCCATTGCCCGAAAAGTTCTGTCATGTTCCAATGTCAGAAAAAGCAAAATTTCTAAATATTCCTTATAGTTAAGTCCTCTGCCACTGTCACTGTCAGATAAACTTCCTTTTACATTTTTAATACTGTTAATTCCTGTTTTCCAATCGGCTGCAGTTTTATATATAGGAACCCGCCCGCCGTTAAGCAGCGCCTTAACATCCTGCAAGCTTTCCACATATGCCCATGCAAACAAAATCGTGTACTTCACGGGCTCCGCCAAAGCAGGCGTCATAGTTACTGCGGTAAGTCCCAACGCCATTGCTTCCGCCTCCGCAATCTTAGCGGTATCGGACAAAATATAAATTATATTGGATACTTCGCGTATATGAAGAATCTTTTTGGCTGTTTGCTCTAAATTCTGCCAATCGGTATCTTTGCCGCCTATCATATATTCAATCTGATACTGTAAAAGGGAGTCTTCTTTAACCTCACCGTAGTAACCGCATTTATCAAACAAATATATAAGAAATAAAATATCATTCGGTCCTCCCGATACTCTTACCGCATCACTGCACATCCCACTGCCCTTCATAAGCGTTCTTTTTGAAATGTAATTTTTTAAATTTACTTTTACATTAGAGATATCGGAAGTGTCTCCCATAACCAGATTCAATACTCCCATGCTTCGGGTTGCGTTAGCGATATCCGCCGGATTATTAAGCGGAACATCTTCGTATACTCCCTCTTCCACTTCTTCCTGTGGCAAGCCAATTTCCTCAATCCGTTTCTGATAACCCTCACGTTCTCCTGCAATATCGCGGGAATCCATGCCCGAAGCACTGACCTGTGCGGAATTGGCTGAGATTTTATCTATTAAACCGCCAACCGGATAATCCGCCATATAATCGCTAACCTGCCTTTTTAACACATTTCCATTGTCATCAGATGCCATTGAATACTCTATGAGTTCCGTCATCCCCACCTGCATATTCAAGAAATCCCTTGTGCTATTAAATATGCTTGTCTTCCGGCCTTGCATATTTTTCTGCATATAATTTCTCAAATGCTCCTGTGTATTTGCAATAGACGGCGTACCGGAGCCATAAGAAGTATCCACAAACAGCAGATCATATTGCTCTAATAACTCCCTATGATACTCTGCCAAAACGGAATTCATCCCTATATCTGCCACACACTCAAACTTCATTCTTATCGCACTGATTCTTGCCCCCTCTATTACCGTCAATACAAGAGATAGAATCAATGTCAGGGATAATGACAAAAATACTGTTATGTATCCCTTTCTCATGACATTACCGTATTACTGTCCGAAGTAATTTTTTCAAAAACGCTCTCTACAAGACTGCGAAGCTGGTTTTTAAAAATAATTACCAATCCTATAAGCACCACAATAATAAGAATAATTTCCACTGTGCCCATACCCTCTTCTTCTTTAAGAAAATCTTTGAATCCTTTTAATTTACTTTTGCTCATTACTTTTGTCTCCTTTACTGTTTGTTTTTATTAAATTAGTTTGCGCCTTTTATGCCGAGAAAGAAAAATATGCAGGAATCATAATAATTACCATAACAATACATAACATCATCATCATGGGAATAAGAAGTTTGGTTCCGGCTTCTTCTCCCAATTTCTTTGCTGTATTTTTTCTCTCTTCAAAAGCATCCGACGCTTCCTGACGCATCATCAGTAACAGATTATTACTGCCCTTTCGTATATTTTGTGACAATAAAGCGCTAAGTTTCATATATTGCTGCAGACTGCACCGCTTTCCAAGATGTGCATAAGCCTCCGTCTCTGATATGCCGCTTTGCAGTTCATGACAAAGCAATAAGATTTCTTCATAAACATATCGTTTTTGATTGGAGGTTTCCTGCTTTTTATAATCCTCCCCCATCTTTAGAAACGCATTGCGTATCGTCATGCCGGCTCCCATATATAGAGTGAGCTTGTTAACGATTTCCGGATAATCCAGCAATAGCTCTTTGCTTCGCTTTTTCAGCTTCTCTTCTACCTCTTTGTTCTGGGAAACAAACACAATTACGGCTGTCACGCATATAAGCAGAAATAAATAACCACTGCTGCCCTGTATCACCTCCTTCCAAGTCACATCTGCATCACCTATTTTCTTTGGCAGGGTAAATATCTCATCTGTCCGGCTTGCCTGATTCTGCTCCTCTAAAGAATCCTTAATCCTTTTTATAAAAAGCTCTCTTTCCGTATATTCAACCGGACATATCTGTACGGGAAATATATTTTCAAATTCGATTTCATCATACTTAAAGCAGGCACTCAGCGTTACTACTTCCGGTGCCTCCAGCTCTTCATTCTGCACCGAACCGTCCGTATGTACCAAAGAATAGCTGCTGCTTTCCCATGATATTGTGAAAGGATAACCGTCTATGGAACTTACCAACGCTAAATCCTTTGTTACTTTATCGAGACCGCTATTTTCACCTAAAATAAGCGACGGTATAAGTTCTACGGCATTTTTATACAATACGTCAATTTCTTCCTCCTTAATTTTCTGCTCTTCTACGGCATACGAAATTTCTTCCGCTTCCCTTCCTTCTACCTGTGCCGATAACACAAGCTCTGTCTTTCCCTTTCCATATGCATTTCTCTGAATGTATTCATTATCTTTAAGAACTCCCCCCGTCTGTTCACTAAGCGCTATACATAAAGAAAGGATATTTCCGATAAAAAGAACCAACAGCGCTAGCGAATACTGCCGTATATAAAAATCCTTTATCTGCTGCTTTTCAGATAATTCAGGATTCAATAATTTTAATTTCCTGCCAAGCCTGCTTCGGGACAGCTGTTCTTTATACAGCATCAAATTATGTTGTTTTTTATCCTTGCCAAGTCTGACCGTACACATTTCTTTTACCCTCATACACCATACTGCCGCCTTTAAGAAAAATACTTCCCCGGGATACGGCTTATTTATCATCCTCGCCATATACCCCGACACATTTTCTTTACTTGAGCATATAAACGAAAACAGAAAAAGCAGTAAAATAATAAGATATACATAAATCATGCTTAAACCTCAATTTCAACTAATTTTTTGGATATCATTAACGCTGCCAGATAAATTGCAAGACAGATTGTCATAACGACAATTCCTATCAGATTATGATACAGTGCATCAAAAAATCCTTTTGAAGTTATATCAATATAGAATATAATTGCAAACGGAACAACGTTCATGATTTTTTGCTCCATTTTTTTAGAACTTATTAAGACTTGTATTTCCTTGTCTACCGAAATTTTTTGTTCAATCGTATCTGCAGTTTCCGATAATATTTCAGTCATATTCCCACCGCTTCTTTTCGCAATCATGAAAACATCCGCAAACTGCATAATATCCTGAATATGGCTTCTTACGGCCAGATCATACAACAGCTTTTCCAGTACGATGTTATTATCCAGACCCTTTGCTATATAATCCAGTTCCCTGCAAATATGACTTTCCTTTCCATATAGCATCGACATATCCCTATATGCTTCCCTAAAAGCATTTTCTACAGAATATCCCGCCTTTTGGTTAGCAGATACCGATAACACCATATCCTTAAACTGCATATTCAGCTCTTGTTTTCTTTTTCCTGCAAGCTCCCTTTTCTTTAATTTCAAAAAAATTATAAGAAATGGAGACGATAACAGAAATGCCCATATGGAACGATAAAAGAAATAACTGATAATTCCTGACAACAGAAGACCTTCCGCAGAATACAATATATATTCTCTGCCGCTTAGATTATACTCTCCATAATCTACGCCCTTACGTATAGATTCCCGCGGTTTTAAGTTTGTCAACATATTCTAACTCTCCTTTTTGCTGCAATACCCCCAGTATCCTGCCATTTTCGTCCTCGCCTGTCTCCTCGAATTTGTACAAAGTCTTAAGTTCAATATTATCGTTTTCAAATCCAAGCACCTCCACAATTTCAAGAACCTTTCTGGATTTATCCCTAAGCCTGCCTAAGTGAATGATTATATCAATTCCGGATGCAATCTGCTGCCTTATAGCATTTAAGGGCAAATCCATTCCCATTAAAATCATATTCTCCAACCTGCTGAGCATATCTTTGGAGCTGTTGGCATGTCCTGTTGACATAGAGCCGTCGTGCCCTGTATTCAGGCACTGCATCATATCAAATGCTTCCCCACCCCTTACTTCACCTACAACAATACGGTCGGGCCTCATACGAAGAGAAGCTTTTATTAAATCACGAATACTAATTTCCTTACAGCCTTCAACATTTGCATTCCGCGTCTCCATCCTGACAATATTAGGAATGTTCAAAATCTGCAGCTCCGCACTGTCTTCAATTGTGATTATCCGTTCTTCTTCGGGTATATAATTCGACAACGCATTTAAAAACGTAGTCTTACCGGAACCGGTACCCCCACTAATGAAAATATTGTATCTGGCCCGTACCAGTTTTTCTAACCAGCCACACACTTCCTCGGAAAGTGAGCCAAAAGCAATCAGCTTTTTCATAGTAATCGGTTCATCCGGGAAACGGCGGATTGTCACAATCGGCCCATTTAATGCCACCGGTGCAAGCACCACATTAACTCTGGCTCCGTTTTCCAACCTCGCATCTACTATTGGTGACGCCTCGTTTACAACCCTGTTGCAGGCTGCCACAATCTGCTGGATTACATCATCTAATTTTTCCTTGCTCTCAAATTTAAGTTCAAATCTGGATAATTTACCGCTTTTTTCAATAAAAATATGCTCAGGGCCGTTAATCATTATTTCCGTAACTTCGGCATCGTCAATAAGTTCCTGCAATACATCTAACTTCCTGACCGCATGAAATAGTTCCTTGCGCAAATTTTCTTTTTCTGTCAGGCTAAGTGACATCTGCCTGCCGTCTCTTATGATTATTTCATCTATTAATTCCCGCATTTCTTCATCAGAAATTTCCTTGGAATAATCGATGCTGTCAGTCAGTCTCTTTTTTAATTCCCTACGTATTTCATCCTGTCTGTTTTTCATATAAATCCTCTTGAATTATTGCTTTGACATAGCCGGCAAACTCGCCATGCGTCATAAGGTTTAAGTCTTCCGGCAGTTTTTTGAAAAAGGGAAAACGGCATTTCACGGTTTTACCTATAATATCATCCATCTCATTTAACTGTAATATTTCTTCATACTGCTTCATTTTAGCCATAGCAAAACCATCGTCTTTTGTAATGGTATAAATCTTATGACAATTTGACAGCAGTTCAAACAAACCGTTCATCCCATCCGTTAAATCCAGAATCAAATATTCATAATCACTGACTTCTTCAACTGCTTCTAACAATTCAAGCCAGTTTTCTCCTGTAATTGCCTGCATATCAATATTTGACTGCCCCGGCGGAATGAAATCCAGTCCGTTAATGTTTTGTACAATATACGGCAGCCTTATGGCAAATTTCTCTCTTGCACATCTGAAATAATACACCATGTCCATCATATCCGCCGAAAACTCTCTGTGAAGCAGCCTTGAAAACCCGGAATAACATTCAAAGTTCAGATACAGAGCCTTATGCTCTCTTGAAAGAAGCTGTCCCATTGTTAACGCAAACGAAGTCTGTAAGCATCTCTTTACCGGAGAATAAATTCCTATTATCTTAGACTTACACATCGACAATGTTCTGTTACCCTGCCAATTCCCCAGTTCCGTAATCTGCTCCGCCATTTCCTTTACTACTTCTTCTGGACTCTGAAATTTGTTTATACACTGATAATCCGTATTCATTTTTTCTTCACTTTCCTGCAGTACAAAGATATTCGGAATATCGACATTTACTTTCAGTTTCCTCATTGCGCTTTCCGCAATTAATAGAATAGAAATCTTATTCTGCTCCAGAAAAGTTTTTAATTTTTCTATCTGGGTAAAAATATGCAATTTATAAGACATCGGTATTTTATCCGAAATATATTCCGCCATGCGGAAAGCATAGTTTTCCTCCAAATCGCAGACTACAAATATTTTTTGCTTCAAAACATCCCTCCTGACCCAAGCATCACACTAAAACAAATCGGCAATGCAAAATGTATTTTATTACTTTTGTATTTCTTAAAATCGTCTTTAAGATTTTCTCCATACAATTTCCATTGCCCACTGCAAAGCACATCCGCCAGATAAGAAGACAAGTATTTCATCCTTTCCATGAAATTTGCTTCTGATATCATTTTAACTAAGGAAAATATCGCGCCAATGATAAATGAGACAACCATCACATAAAGTAAACGGTTTACCGATAAAAAACTGCCGACCATAATAAATAGCTTTACGTCTCCGGCTCCCAGCGCACCGATTTTATAGATAGGATATAAGATACAGAAGGCAAGCAGCATAGCAGCTATCACGCTGCCCATATCGTGCCATCCGTTTATCCGGATACGAAGTGATAAACCCAGCAAAATACCTAACATAATCCAGCCATTATATATTCTGTCATATTTGAAGTCCATAAAGACCGCTACCATGAGCAATAGAATTAACAGATAACGATAATAAATCAGTCCAATAAGACCACCTCTTTTCTTTGATTAAATAAACTTACTCAATGAATTCGCCGGAAGATACTTCCCTGATGTGTGCATATCGTGTTTAAGATGATCACGATGATACATTAAGAATTTGTTGAGTTGTTTGTTAGTAAGTTGAATTATATATGTATTTTTTAGTCTTGTCCAGAGGATTTTTCTAAAAAATCAAAGTTTGTAAGTTTTTTACAATACTTTAAAAAAATTAATGCCATAAAGCACTACAAGCCCCGGAAATCCTAGGATTCCGGATGTCAAAACAGTCATCGGATTAATGCCTACGGTAACAGAAATATCTTTTAACATAAGAAAGTTATTTAAAAAATAAATCCCTATTGTTCCCATAACCGCACGCAGTACAAAATTAATTATCCACTCTATTTTTCTTCCAAAAGCTCCGATTAAAAGCACAATTACACATACAAAAATAATGGCTGCCACAGCGCTGCTTCTTTCCATAGGCTAATCCCTCTCTTTCCTTTTAAATTACTATGCAGGATATGCGAAAAATATAACAAGAATATTTTTCCATATTTTGTCTATAATTTATAAAAGAGGATTTTTCCGAAAAGATTGGAGGCCATCATGAAGATTTTATTCCGCCAGAGTCCCTGTCATATTAATACAGATGATGCGCTGGAGCTTCAAAAAATCTCAATCCGCGAAGAGATGCTTCAAGCCAGACGAGCTTTGGAAAACGCCTACTGCGGCTTTGATAATGTAACTGATCCTGACCTTATAGACTGCTATATCTATGAACTCAATGCCGTCATGAAAAGATACAAATATCTTATGGAGCAGGCTGCAAATGTTGTAAATACTTAATCATAAAAAAGAGTTGGCCAAGCTGCCAACTCTTTATCATTATTCAGACAAAAAATCCACGATTTGTCGATGGGTCTGTTATGTTTTCAGTCAATGTATTCCTACCGTATGTCAACCCTGCGTATACAGTCTGCGTATTCGCCATAACAGGTCCCGAAGTATCCTGCATCTCCAGCTTACTATATGCCTCTTTCAAAGGACCGATAACCTTCTCCACATGCGCAAGGCTTTCTTTATCATAATGTATGCTGGCATGAACCAACTCCTTATTAATATACACATACAACTGTAGCAGATTCTGTGCAACTTCATATTCTAAATGCAGCGAATCGGTAAGCTCGTTCATGCAGCCTCTTATCTTGCGGATTGCATTTTTATACTCAGATTTTTCATCCGCTTCAAGGGCAGCTTTTGCCTCATCCAGATAAATTAGGATCATCTCATATAAAATTGTGATCAACTGGGTCTTATTTGCCTGTGTAATTCTTAATGTATAATCCTGTTTTAATTCCTTCGTCATAGTAACAACAACCTTCCATATAATATACAATTAAATTACTGTAACAACTGCAGCACCTGAGAAGGTCTTTCATTGGCCTGCGCAAGCATGGAAATCGCAGCCTGTTCAACAACCTGCTGGGTTGTGTAAGTAGTCATCTCTTCCGACATATCTACGTCCATGATACGTGAATATGCAGCAGTCATATTTTCGTTAGTAATATCCAGGCTGCTTACCGTATGCTCCAAACGATTCTGGTATGCACCAAGACGGCTTCTTACACTGGATACATAAGCGATAGACGATTTAATAGCTACAATTGCATCTGAACTGCTATCCTGTGTGAGTAGATTCATATTTGTAATTCCAAGTCTTTGTAAAGAAATAGTAGGAATACGAATCTCCAATGATTGACCTTCGTTAGCGCCAATCTGTGTATCCATTGCGCCGATTCCTGTAACATCAATCTTCAAGTCGCTAAGGTCAACAACATCAATGCTGCTCTCAGGTTCCACATCAAAAGATACCGTGCCAAAAGCCGGAGAAAAACCATTATAGTCAGGTGCATCCATAGTGAGGATGTTGGCTCCGAAGTTATCTTTAAGTGTAATCTGATTATTAGCAGCATCTACACTGAATGATAGCGGTTCTGCCAGCCCTCCCGGAACTGTATAACCAGCTGATGTAGCGCCCTGCAAGGCACCTGTATTATCATAATTAATAAGCATGTTTATACTATAACTTCCTGTTTCTAAAACACTGCTATTAAAACGTCTTACATTCAATCCGGTAAGATTGCTAATATCTCTTTCTATACTCAACTGATCAATATCTAAAGTTATTTCGAAGTTATTATCACCTTTAATTGTAACGCAGTTTTCGCCTACAGAACTAATCTCTACTCCATTGGGGAAATTAGCTCCCGGCTTAAAACTAGCCTTGGTTCTATCCAAATCAATCTTTCCGTCTTCATTATAAAATACCTGTAATTCATCGACGGTATAGACTTTTTCCAATACTTCATCGCTGTAATAGCCGACTTTTACACTCAGATTATTTGTATAGCCCTTCAGATCAAAACATCCGTCCAATAAAGTCTGACCGTTGAATTCCGTGTCACGTGCAATTCTTGCAACCTCCTGTTTCAACTGAGCCACTTCTTCATTTAAAATTGCCCTATCGGATGTAGTAAGGGTTCCTGTAGCGCCTTTGATTGCCAGTTCATTCATTCTCTGCAGCATATCATGCACTTCAGTAAGCGCACCGTCTGCTGTCTCAATAATGGAAATACCTGTATTTGCATTGCGTGTTGCTACGGAAACACCCTCTATCTGGGTATCCATCCTACGCCCGATTGCATAACCCGACGGATTATCCTTTGCACTGTTTACCTTATAACCGGATGATAATTTCTGTAACGATGATGATACACGGTTATCAGCCACATTAAGAGCATTGTTGGCGCGCATCGCCGAAGCGTTATAATTGATTCTCATTCTGTATTCCTCCTTAATATATCTGCAATTTCTATGCTGTAATAACTGTTATAAATGCTTTTGCCACCTGGTACAGATCAGCAGTCTGCACCGATGAGCCATTTTGTGCTTCTTCTGCCGTAAAAGAGTTCAAATCCAGCTCGCTGCTATGAACTACTCCTATGCTGCCAAGTTCCATTTTATTTTGTACCAGCGACTCAACCGTATTTCTAAGGTTCTCCTGCAGACTGTCTTTCTGACTCTGAATTGCCTCAACGCCTTCAGACGTTGAGCAGGCAATGTAACCCGATACCTGATTGTTTCTTACGCTGAATTCAGCTGCAACATTTCCGTAACTTTCCGTACTGAGCGTCGCTTTTACTTTACCACCATCTTCTTTTCCATGCAATACTTTCAAATGAATTGATGTTGTTTCACCGTTTATTTCTACGGGTATGTGATAATTCTCTTCCTTAGCAAGATTTCCTGCAAGAGTCAACTGCTTATGGCAGCTTTGAATTGCCTTAAGGTCAATAAATTGTATATCCTTATCATACTTAGCTTCTTCAAGAACCTCTTCATAAGTCTGCTGCATCTCACTGTAGGCTTCCTGCGCGGAATCTTTATCCGTCATGGACTCTGTAAGATGTAAAACCGCATCCTTTACCTTATCTCTATCTGACGGCTTAGTAAAATCATCAATCCTTTTGAAAAGAAAACCTGCCCTGTTCATTAACATATTAGCAGACAGAAGATTATTTACCGTTACAGGCTGGTTATTATTCAACAACTCATTTACAACCGAATCTTCTATATCATTAAGCTGTCGGTATTCTTCAAGCTGTTCTGCCTGATATTCTTCACTCGTAGCAGAATCATTTTGCGCCATGTTATCAGCCATCTCTCCAGCCAACTGGCGTTCAAATCTGCTAAAACCGCTTTCTATCTGCTCACTGATAGACACATTCTTGAAAATTGACTCAACCCCGCCAAAAGAATCATCTATCGTAAAATCCATTCCATGCTTCTTGCTGCTGCGCAGCGCACTCAACATGTTTTTAAAAGAAAACTCAGCCTGATTATTTATAACAGTGCCGATTGCCGCATCATCGGCCTTCTCAATCTGTCTGAACAGACGATAAATTCCAATATATGCTTCTCTTTCCTGGGCATCTATCTCTTGATTTTTCTCTAACTTATATAAAAATCTGCTGTACTTTTCCGCATCCTGCTCTTTGTCATACTGCATCTGGTCAAGATAATCATTAAGCTCAGGTATCGTCATTTCCAGTGGATTCTTATCATCACGGATGGCCTGAAGCGTTGCTGCCGGAGTCATTCTGTTAATCGCATGACGAAGCTCCATATCAGCTTCTTTAACTGTCTGAATGTTTTCCTCTGTTAACTCCATGTGGTTATATCCGAGAATACGTACTGCACGGCGGTTCTCCTCGCTGGTCTCTAAATTCATATCCTCTAATATATCATCTACATTCCGGAATGCCTTACGGATGGAATCACCCATATCAGCTCTCGGAGCCGTCATCAACGTTTCGTACTTTTCCTTTGCCACTTCATATTCCTGTTTTAAAGCGCTTCCCTGAGTATGTACGTTATTTAAGGTAAAGTCTTCGTCTGCTGCCTTAAATCTGCCCGCGATATCTATAGGAAGGAACGGTATCTGAGTGGTCTTCTCATATACCTCAGTATACAGCTCAGCCTTTCTTGCCGCACTGTCAGCATCCGTTTCTCCGAACATAAGTTCTTTGCGCTGTTGTTCGATAAGCTTAAGATCTTCTATCAACCGTTCCAGCTCGGTTGTATCAATATAATAACCGCTCTCCAATAACTTACGGTTAGCTTCAATTGTCATGATAAGACGAGTTTCTTCTAACTGCCGCCTTGCTGTAATATCTTCGGGATACTCCGAAACCTGACCGGCGTCTATCTGCTTCTGTGCAGCCTCTAAATTCTTAAGCGTAAGCTCTTTTTCCTCCGCCGCGGTTTTATCTACGGCTTCATCGGTAATTTCATCAAATCTTTCTATATATTCTGCCGCTTTCTCAAGATTACTTCTGCCGTCCGCAAGATCTGCCCTGCCTGCACTCTTTCCGTCAGCTATAGCTGCTGCAATAGCAGAAAGAAGCTGCTTCATATCCTGTGGAAATTCTACAGAATCCAACTTATGCAAATCTTCCACTGCTTCAGGCGTTAACGGGACTCCTTTTTCTATAAGCCACTTAGCGTTTTCTAAGTTTTCTTCATTGACTTCTAAACCGGCTTCTTCAAGCACCTTCTCCATCTGGCTTTGCAGTTCGGACCAGTTATACTCTTCAGCTTTTTTGGAATAATACCCATAAATCCCATCTGAATAATATCCTTTGCCCTGTCTGTCTCCATCTGCAGCGGCACTGTGGCTGGCAAGATATAAATTGTCAATTGTAGGCTCCATATGATTCTCAACCATATATTTAACGGTGCCTTCATTTAACTCATCTATCGTGGCTGCCTTGTCATATGCCGTTTTTGCATTATTAACATTTTCCTCAGTGACCGGAATGTCATGTTCTGCAAACTGATGGCAAAGTTCTCTGGCAAAAGCCTCACTGCCTGTAATTTCCGCTAAGGTTTCGTCATCTATCTTATCCGTATAGCCATCTACCTGCATACCGCTTTTTATAAGCTCTGCCTTTATTGTATCAACAATGGTAACGACTTCTTCCATATCCATATCCTCGATACTATAACCATCTTTTACCATCCGGTTATAATCTTCGCCAGACATAGAATTAGACATAACTGTCATATAGTCACTATGCATGGCAACATCAAATTGCCCCGCATATTGCATAACCTCTTCTGCGGTCTTTCCTTGACCTTTATAAGCAGTGTTATCCATAACTGTGCCAGAAATGTCTAATGCGTATCCACCCGTATGAGTTGTTTGTTCCGTACGGGTATCCCGATGTGTAGTTGTCATCACCCTGTCTACATTTTGATTTGTGTTAGCATTGTCAAAGGTAATCTTCATATTAACAACCATGCCTTTCTCTCAACGTAGTAGGTTTTAATATTATATTTTCACTTTAAAAAGGGCGAATGTAAAATACATTCACCCTTTATTTCGGCATAGTTTTATAATTTCTTTACCCTTAAAAATTTAAAATACAAAAACCGCAGCCGTAAACGGCGGTAAATCAAAAGTAATTGAGTAATCCCTAAAGTCACATTCTCCTTTTACCGCACTTATCTCAGCAGGTATAACATTTCCGTTTCCGCCAAAGCGCTTCTCGTCGCTGTTTAAAAGAAGTTTATATTTCTTCTTCTTAGGAACACCCACCTTGTAGCCTTCTCTCATCATCGGAGTCATATTGAGAACAAATAAAATATTATTCTTTCCTGTTTCATCCTTTCTAAAGAAGCTATAAGTACTCCTGTCGGCGTCGTCGGCATTTATCCATTCAAAACCTTTCCAGTCATTATCAATGGAATACATTGCCGGATACTTTCGATAAATTTTTAACAATTCCTTGACATATTCGTGCATACCGCGGTTTAAGTCTTCGCCCAGCAAAAACCAGTCTAACTCTCTTGCTTCGCTCCATTCTCTCTCCTGTCCGAAGTCCTGACCCATAAAGAGAAGCTTCTTGCCCGCATGACCAAACATATATGTATAACCAACCCTTAAGTTTGCATATTTATCTATAGGGTAGCCCGGCATCTTATTTAACATGGAGCATTTAAGATGTACCACTTCATCATGTGATAACGGAAGTATATAGTTCTCGCTGCTGTTATAACTCATTGCAAAAGTCATTGCATAATGATTATTTTTACGGAATAAAGGATCAAGCTTCATATATTCGCAGAAATCATGCATCCAGCCCATGTTCCACTTGAAGCTGAAGCCCAGCCCATCCTCTTCCACCTTACCTGTAACCATCGGCCATGCTGTTGATTCCTCTGCTATTGTAAGGAATCCGGGATTAGAGCCTAATACCACCGAATTCATGTGACGGAAAAATTCTATTGCTTCAAGATTCTTATTTCCGCCATACTTATTAGGCAGCCACTGGCCATCCTGCTTACCGTAATCCAGATACAGCATAGATGCAACCGCATCTACCCTTATACCATCTACATGATACTTTCTTGCCCAGAACAATACATTGGCAATCAGGAAATTCTTTACTTCCGTCTTTCCATAGTTAAAAATCTTAGTACCCCAGTCAGGATGCTCGCCAAGCCTCGGATCGGGATGTTCAAAAATACATTCTCCATCGAATCTGCCAAGTCCATGCGCATCCGTTGCAAAGTGCGCCGGTACCCAGTCTAAAATAATTCCGATTTTATTCTGATGCAGTTTATTTACTAAATACATAAAATCTGTCGGATTACCATACCTTGAGGTCGGAGCATAATATCCTGTCACCTGATAGCCCCATGAACCGTCAAAAGGAAATTCTGCAATGCCCATAAGCTCTACATGCGTATACTTCATTTCCTTCATATATTCTACAAACCTGTCTGCAAACTCACGATAGTTATAAAAACCGTCCTCTGTTCCGTCAGGATGTTTCATCCATGAACCGATATGACACTCATAAATAGCAAGCGGTTCCTTATTATAATCTTTCGCAGCCCTCTCTTTAAGCCATGCATCGTCACTCCACTTAAACTTAGAAATATCAAAAGTTTTTGAAGCATTTCCCGGACGCATTTCCGTATAATTAGCAAACGGATCTGCTTTGTAAAGCTTATCTCCTTTCGGAGTGCGGATAAGGTACTTATACATTTCATTCTCGCCAACGCCCGGAATAAAAATCTGATGAATTCCACCCGGTCCTAACTTGCGCATCTGATGACTTTCTTCGTTCCAACCATTAAACGTACCTATTACATGGACGCTTTCCGCATTCGGTGCCCATACTGCAAAGGACATTCCTTTAACGCCGTCTTCAACGGAAGGATGTGCCCCAAGTTTCTCGTAAATATCATAATGTGTTCCCTGTGCAAAAAGGTACTGGTCATCCTCCGAAATAAAGACCTTGTTCTCAGTCTCAATTACTTTTTTCTTAGTTGCTTTTCCCGCCATTACTTCTCCCCCTATCTTACATTAATAATGCATAAAATCCTTTTCTCTCAAAATAATCATATCATCTTCATCATAACGCTTTGAAAGAAGAATATCAACAAAATGCTTAGGTGTTTTCTTATTAGCGTAATAAATTGCATCATCCACCAATTCCCTTACTTCGGCTACGCTCACCTCATGGTCACTTGTCTGCATATCCGCGATTCTGGTATGAAGCGCCAAAACTCCGAATTCATCAATAGAATATTCATTCTCCTCCGCGTAGCGCTTGGCATATGCCACCAGCTCCTCATCATCCAAAGGCTCTATATCTATTCTTAAATTAAAACATGTAGTAAGAACTGCATTATCCGATAACAAACCATTCATTCTCTTTTTGGTGTCTTCCATGATGAGCAGCAATCCGCTGTTTTCATTTTCCAAGACCTTATTCAGTTTTGCAACAGTGTCATTCTCCAACTCAGACGCATTTTCAATAATCAGTGCGCCGTTGTTAAGTCTCTTAAGCGTCTCGGCTATATCTTTCTTATTAAGCGCTGCCGCTGATATTTTAGCCACTTTTCCCGAAAAATTACTGTCATTATACTGCATCTCACGAATAAGGTTCTTTGCAAGCGGCATTGTGGTACTGTCTTCCTCACCTGTAATTATAACATTTCCGGTATAAGCCGCCATGCTCATATTATCCAATGTATTAATAAGCTGATGTCTGGATTTCTTATGTTGTGCATATGTTCCGAAAAGCTCTTCTTCTTCCTCTGTAAGCTCTCTGGAAACATTGGTGCCGGTATTTTCTTCTTCCTGCTGCTTAACCTGATTTGCAGCAGCCTCTTCAATCTCCTGTCCGGCAGGCTCCGTATCATCAGATTTCTCAATTTCTTCAGCTTCGTATACTTCAGTCTCATCTTCCCCGGCTGCATTGGGGATGATTTCATCTTCCACAGCCTCTTGCGGCAATACCGAGGTCTCTACTTCCTCTATAGTCTCATTTACTGTCGGTTGCGGCGTGGTATCACTGACTGCTTCTTTGGGCGGAAGAGGCGGATTAGTTACTTTTCCGGCGCCCAAGCCCTTGTCTGACTCCTGCATAATAGCAGCTACAAAAGCCTGCTCCAATTCCTCTAACAGCCCATTCTGTGTGGCCTCATCAAAATCGGCGAACAAACTGCCCGTACGGCTCAGTATATGCTTACGCACATCCTCCATACGCTTTTGTTCATTATTTTTCTTCATTTCCTCCCACTCAGCCATAATATCCTGAATACTGAGCTGGCCGGTAATCTGTTTTTCCACTACCTTTTGATCCGGCACCACCAGACGAATCTGTCCGTCATATTCCTGAGATAAAACATTATCATATTTTGTATATCTTGAAGTAGTATTTGTACTATTCTCTATAGTATTGGCACTTATTTCCGCCGCCGGAATTTTGGAAGTAATGGTTTCCTGCCTTATCTGCTCCATAACTTCCTGTGCATCCTGACTGACATCGGGCAGTTCGGCAGTCTCTTGCAAAAGCGGTGCAATCAACTGTTCTGCAATCGAGGTCTCTTCTTGTTCCGTATCCTCAGATTCTGACGATACTTCTGCTTCGGGTTCCTCTGGCTGCGCTTCTTCTTCAATCATATCCTGCGCATTTTCTTCCTGGCCCGCCTCTTCCTCTGTCATAATTTCTTTCAGGCTCTCCGCCAGCTCCATCTGCAGATTGATGGTATTATACTGACCTACATCTACAGTCTTTACCTCCGGAAGCTCTGCGGTAGGCATAGACATTATATCATCAGTATCAGCCCTTTCGGAAGCGGCACCGGAATTCCCTGCATCATATGGACTGTCCTGACGTTGTTCATCAGATTCTTCTCCGTCAGCTTCCTGCCCGCCGTCATAGCCTTCCGTAATTTCCAAATCACGCTGTCTGATCCATTTATTATACTTTTCCTGCTGCTCTGCATTTAACGGCACATGCAACGCCTTAAGCTCTAAGGCCTTAAGCACATACTTACCTTCGCCAAACCACAGGTCCATCTCGTCACATTCTTCAATGCACTTTGTTGTAAGTCCGATCCTATGATAAAGATATGCCAGCTCATACGCCCACTTCTCGCGATATTCACGCTTCTTAAATTCCTCAAGGACGGCAATACGCTCTTCCAGACTCACATCCTGTGCTTCATATAAACGATACAGCAAAACATATTTACCGGTATCCTTAGGCGCTGCCTGCACAAATTCTTTATAATATTTAACTGCATCGAGAAAATCTTCCATTTTAACGGAAAGTTCACACAACGAATAAAGAATCGACTTTCCCGAAGGATGTTTATCATATGCTAACAAAAGAATATCTTTACTTTCCTGATATCTCCGGTTTATCTTATATAAATCACTTACAGTACACAACATCCTAACGCTTCGTACCCTGCGCCAATCAATCGTATCTGCAATTTTGACCGCTTCAGCAAACTCGCCCTCCGCAATAAGCGACTCTATTTCGTCAGCACGGACTTTGTATTCAAACTTATCCAAGGTAATCACCTCATAGCAATGTATTTTACATCATATTTTTTCAACTAGTATCCCTATTTTTACTGTCTTAGTTTACCATAGGCTGATATTAATGTAAATAAATATAACGAAAAAAATTGAGGCTTCCTTAAAAAAATACACCACCATATGGAATTATTACAATATATTTTCCATTATCTTGTATTTATAATTACTTCCGTTTGCTATTCCTTCATCTCTCTAAGGTATTCTGAAAGTTCGATAAACCGTTCTAATTCAAACGTTTCTCCGCGCACAGTTTCCGGAAGTCCCATCTTTCCCAAAACTGTCTTGACATCATCCTTACTTACCCCCAGCTCCGATACATTGGCAAGCCCATTGACCAGCGTCTTTCTCCTTTGGTTAAAAGATGCTCTGATAAGTGCGAATAAGTATGCTTCCTCTTCCGCTTCCAAGCGCGGATTTTCGTGACTTGTAAGACGTATTACTGTACTATCCACATTAGGTCTTGGCATAAAACACGAAGCGGGCACTTTGGTAATTATCTCAGGCTCAGAATAATATTGAACCGCCAAAGAAAGCGCACCGTAATCCTTGCTCCCCGGAGAAGCCTGCATCCTGTCCGCCACCTCTTTCTGCACCATGACGGTTATACTCTTAAGCGCAATATGGGATTCAAACAACTGCATGATAATTGGCGTAGTAATATAATATGGAAGATTAGCAACTATCTTTATCGGCCTGCCTGCGTTTTCCTCTTCCACTATACGGTTTATATCTACTTTTAAAATATCTTCATTCAGAACTTTTACATTATTATAAGAAGAAAGTGTATCCTGCAAAATAGGAATCAGATTTTTATCAATCTCAACCGCTATTACTGACCTGGCCTGACTTGCCAGATACTGCGTCATCGTTCCTATACCAGGTCCGATTTCCAATATGCAGTCAGAATCTTCAATCTGCGCCGCATCTACGATTTTTTCCAAAATATTCTTATCAATCAGAAAGTTCTGTCCGAATTTTTTTTGGAAATTAAAATTATATTTCTGCAGGATTTCTATTGTATTTTTTACATTTCCTAATGATTCCATAAGCTTCCTATCCACCGCCGCATTAAAACGGCCGCCTAATATTTATACATTTATGTGAAAAAGTTTCTCTGCGTTTTCATGCGTAATTGCAAGCACTTCCTCATAGCTTATTCCTTTCAGGGACGCTATTGTTTCAGCTATATAAGGAATGTTCAGTGATGAATTACGTTTTCCACGATTAGGTTCCGGCGCCAGGTATGGGCTGTCTGTCTCTAATAAGATTTTATCCATCGGAATATATTCAACCGCTTCTTTAAGCTTCTTAGAGTTCGCAAAAGTAATAACCCCACCAATGCCAAAATAATAGTCCATATTCAGGTATTCCCTTGCTATCTCCTTTGTATATGAAAAACAGTGAATTACCCCGCCCAGCTCTCCTGCACGAAGCGCTTTCATCATATCCAAAGTATCTTTTGCAGCCTCTCTGGAATGGATAATTACAGGCAGTTTTACCTCCCTCGCCAACTCAAGCTGACGTTCAAACCACTTTTTCTGAACAGAAGGCTCCGGCTCGCTGTAATGATAGTCCAGACCGATTTCCCCGACTGATACCACTTTATCTAAACCACAGCACTCCTTAAGCCAGCAAAAACTTTCCTCATCCAGCTGCGCAGTCTCACTCGGATGAACTCCTATCGCTCCATAAATAAAGGGATACTTCTCCATCAACTTAATAGTGGTCCTGCAGCTATCCAGACTCGCTCCTACATTAATTACAACATCTATTCCGTTTTCCGGAAAAGACTTAAGAAGTGCCTCCCTATCCTCATCAAATGCCTCGTCATCATAGTGCGCATGGCTCTCAAATATCCTGCTTTTCTCCATTTTTTACCCTCTTATTCACATAAAATTAATATTTTGTATTTATTTTTTTAAAAAAATATTAAAAAACTCTTGCAAACCAAATAACATTATACTATAATAACACTTGCGTTGTAAAACAGAATTAATTATACGCAGGATAATAGGACATGCGCCTTTAGCTCAGCTGGAAGAGCACCTGACTCTTAATCAGGGTGTCCAGGGTTCGAGCCCCTGAAGGCGCACTTGGAAGTACCATTTTTGAGGACGTAAGAGCCTTGGGGATGGTGCTTTTTTCTGCGCATAGAAATTCTGCATAAAAAAGACGTAAGTTTCGCACTCACGTCTTAGTTTAGCATAAAAACAGTTCTCATCACATACCGTCCGTCACTTATACTTTATTCTGTTAATTCTCCTTCAGAAATACTCTCTACTACCGGTACATCCCCCAATGAAACTTCTACCTCTACACCATATTTCTGCATAGGCGTTGTCTCTGCCTCAGGGTCCGTATACTCCCGCTCTTCTTCATCCTCATATAATGATTTATGTTTACGATGCTCTTCCATCTGATGCAACATCGCAGACATCTTCGCCATACGATAGAGCTCCTCATCGTATTCTAACAGCTTTCTCTCATCAGTCATCGGAACAATGTCACCATTCGCAATCCTTCTTGCCGTCGTCAACGCTTTAGCCATATCCTCCGCCATATCTTGGCCGGCTTCGCTCTGCTGCTTGGCAACATAGCTGTTAAATTCCGCAACATAACGCTCAGTCTCAGCATCCCTGTCGGCATAAAACTTCTCCCTTGCCTCACGAAGTGCCTGCAGTGCTTCCTCCGACAAATCAATCGATACGCCGTCCACCTTTACCTGTCCGGTCGCAAGCGCTTTACCCATATCAGTTGCATTTGTAAAAGTGTAGCTCCTTTTTACAGCATTTTGAGCTTCAGGGTTTGTTGTCGGTTGTTTATAAAAATTGGTTGCGTTTATATTGCCGATACTCATATAGAGACGCCTCCTTAAATAGATTAGGTGATTACAATGACCTATTACATTTATACTCTAATCTATTTATCGACATATGTGCGTTATAATATTATAATCGTATTTTGTAAAAATGTTCATACTGCCCTTTTTATCTAAAAAATGCCAAATTGGCAGACACATCTACCTGCCAATTTGCCCCACAACCTAAAAAGTAATTCCTAGCAGTTCCACAATAATCCCCGCTGCCACCCCCATCACATAAAGCAGCCCAATAATCCGCACATTATCTTTCGGCCTATCGTTAACCCGGAGCAATACCAGAATCCCAACGCCTGCCCCCACTAAAAGCCCTGCCATCATCGCTCCCTCATTCAAAATCCCGTTAAGATAGAGCTGGGTAATCACAACAGATGCCGCACAATTAGGAATAAGCCCCACTAATCCTGCTATCACTTCTCCGATAACCGGCCTGTTAAGAAGAAGATTTGCCAGAAAATCTTCCCCGATAAGAGTAATAAATATATTTAATACAAATGTAATCAAAAGTAAGTATATGAAGATTTCTATGGTGTGGCGAATGGCGGATTTTACAATCCCTTTTTCGCATTGACAGTGGTGATGCTCACATAACTGCTCTATCTGCAATGCTTCTTTTTCTTTTTTTAGAAACATATTCAACACTATATCTATCAGAAAACCCGCTGCCATTCCAATCAGAACTTTTATACCTAATATCTTCCAGATCATGGCTGCGCCAACCTGCTGTGAAATCAAAATGGGAAGCATTTCATCCGAAGTTGAGAGATAAATGGATATCAAAGTTCCCAATGTAATAATCCTTGCAGCATATAAATTAGATGCAGCAGCCGAAAACCCGCACTGTGGAAAGGCCCCCAGAATGCTTCCGATTAACGGCCCGCATTTACCCGACTTTTTAATTGTTTCCTGTATCCGCTCACCGGCTTTATGCTCGATATACTCCATTGCCAGATAGGTAAGGAACAAGAATGGAAGCAACTTTACACAATCTAACAATGTATCCAAAATAACGTCCAACATATACTACTCTCTTTTCTAAGAACACTTCATTTACAGTTAACATCGCATTTGCGACTACTTCATAATACCGCAAATTATATTTTTGTCAACTTTATGCCGTAACATCCTCAAACTGAGAATTGTACAGTTGTGCATAAAAACCATTCTGCTCAAGCAGTTGTTCATGATTTCCCTGTTCTATAATATCGCCGTCCTTCATTACCAAAATTAAATCGGCGTCTTTAATAGTAGATAATCTATGCGCGATCACAAAACTTGTTCTGCCCTTCATCAGATTATTCATCGCCTTTTGTATACGCTGTTCCGTTCTGGTATCAACGGAGCTGGTTGCTTCATCTAAAATCAAAATCTTATTGTCGGCTAAAATCGCTCTTGCTATTGTAAGAAGCTGTTTCTGACCTTGAGATACGTTGCTGGCATCTTCATTGAGTTCCATATTATAGCCGCCCGGAAGCGTCTGGATAAATCTGTGGGCATGGGCAGCCTTAGCCGCCTCAATTACTTCTTCGTCACTTGCATCCAGCCTTCCATAACGTATATTCTCCATGATTGTTCCCTTAAACAACCATGTATCCTGTAATACCATACCAAAGCTTTCCCTAAGCTCACTCCGGTTAAATTTCCTTACATCATGTCCATCCACCTTGATACTGCCGCTGTTTACATCATAAAAACGCATCAACAATTTCACCATCGTTGTTTTACCAGCTCCTGTCGGACCTACAATGGCTACCGTCTGCCCAGGTTCTACCTTGCTGTTAAAATCATGGATAATGATTTTATCCGGTTTGTATCCAAATTGTACATGCTCAAAGCTGACACGTCCTTCCATATTCTTAAGATGTACCGGATTGTCAACATACTGATCTTCCTCGGCCTCATCCAGAAACTCAAACACTCTTTCTGCCGCCGCTGCGGTAGACTGCAGCATATTGGAAACCTGTGCAATCTGTGTAATAGGCTGTGTGAAACTTTTAACATACTGGATAAACGCCTGAATATCACCAATTTCGATTGTACCCCGTATCGCTAAAAGACTTCCGCTGACAGCGACCGCAACATAACCGAGATTTCCTATAAAGTTCATAATAGGCTGCATAAGTCCCGATAAGAACTGCGACTTCCATGCAGACTGATAAAGTATGTTATTAGTTTCTTCAAACTCTTTTAAAACCGCTTCTTCCCTATTAAACGCCTTAACAATATTCTGACCGCTGTAAGTCTCCTCCACCTGCCCGTTTATTTTTCCAAGATAGGTTTGCTGTGTCACAAAGTATTTCTGTGAAAACTTCACAACAACACTTATCAACGTACCGGATATGGGTAAAATAACAAGTGCTATCAATGTCATAAGCGGGCTGATGCTTAACATCATAATCAACACGCCGACTAATGTACTAACAGAAGTAATCAATGTTGTTATGCTCTGATTGAGACTCATACCAAGGGTATCTACATCATTAGTGATACGTGAAAGTACTTCACCTACCGTTCTGGATTCAAAATACTCTAACGGCATACGGTTAATTTTTTCGGAAATTTCCTTTCTAAAACGGAAACAGAGTTTTTGTGACACGCCTGTCATAATCAATCCCTGAAGTAACGATAAAATCGCGCTAAGTGCATATAAGCCTAACAGCCCTAATAAAATTTTTCCGATTTTATCAAAATTGATTCCACCCGTATTATAAAGCTTGGCCATAAGCCCGTTAAAAAGCTCCGTTGTTGCTTTACTCAGCACCTTAGGTCCGACTATATTAAATACCGTACTCCCGACCGCAAATATCGCAACTGCGAACAGGGCATATTTATAATTTCCCATGTATCGTAACAGCTTGGAAATCGTTCCTTTAAAGTCCTTCGCCTTTTCCCCGGGCATCATACCCCTCGGTCCATGAGGTCCTCTGGGTCTGCTTTGATTCTCGCTCATTATGACCTGCCCCCTTTCATTTCGCTTTCCGAAAGCTGAGACCTTGCAATCTCCTGATAAGCCGCGCAGTCTTTTAATAATTCTTCATGTACGCCGATACCGGCTATTTTCCCGTCATCCAAAACTATAATCTGGTCTGCGTGCAAAATTGTACTGATACGCTGCGCAACAATAATAACCGCCGCATCCGAAATTTTTTCATGCAGCGCCTTTCTAAGAACCGCATCTGTTTTGTAATCCAGCGCGGAAAAACTATCGTCAAACAAAAATACTTTAGGCTTGGCAGCAATCGCCCTCGCAATGGAAAGTCTCTGTTTCTGTCCTCCCGAAACATTCGTACCGCCCTGTGCAATAGGACTCTTAAATCCCTCATCCTTACTTTCAATAAATTCTACAGCCTGTGCAATATCCGCCGCCTCTTTCATCACCTCATCGGAAACCTTATCTTCTCCCACAAATTTAATATTAGAAGCTATAGTACCAGAAAAAAGCACTCCCTTCTGAGGCACAAACCCAATCATACTCCGCAGCTTCTTCTGAGACAGTTCCCTTATATCAATCCCATCCAATGTAATCCGGCCGCCCGTCACGTCATAAAACCTCGTAATAAGGTGCAGCAGCGTAGATTTTCCGCAGCCGGTGCTTCCAATGATCGCCGTAGTCTTTCCCGGTTCTGCTACAAAAGAAATATCCGACAGTGCATCCTCCTCCGCTTCGGGATATCTGAAGCAAACATTTTCAAAAGCCACAATACCTTTTTCCTCTAAGCTGCCATCCTTAACCTGCTGTGCGTCTAAAATTGTCGGCTCAGTATGTAAAACCTCTTCGATACGCTCTGCCGCTACTCCGGCCCTCGGCAGCATAACAGAAATCATAGTCAGCATCAAAAATGACATAACTATCTGCATTGAATACGTAATAAACGCCATCATATCTCCAAGCTGAAGATTTCCCAGGTCAATACCCTTAGCGCCAAACCATACAATAGCTATCGCAATTCCATTCATAATAAGCATCATGGCCGGCATCATAAATGTCATTACCCTGTTTGTAAATAACTGCGTAGACATAAGCTCATTATTCGCCCTGTCAAAACGTTTCTCCTCATATTTTTCACGGCTAAAAGCCCTGATAACCGGAATACCTGTCAGAATCTCCCTGGACACCAGATTCAATTTATCCACAAGTGTCTGCATCAGCTTAAACTTCGGCATTGCAATTCCCATCAATGTGCCCACTAACAGAAGAATCACAACCACTGCAACTGCTATGATCCATCCCATACCGGTTCTTGTATTCGCGACTTTGACAATACCACCTATTCCGAGTATCGGCGCATAACAAACCATTCTAAGCAGCATAACCGAAACCATCTGCACCTGCTGGATATCATTTGTGCTCCTTGTTATTAAAGATGCCGTTGAAAACTTATCCATCTCCGCATGTGAAAAAGAAACCACCTTCCTAAATACCCTGTTTCTAAGCCTCATACCAATTCCCGCAGAAGTCCTTGCCGCCAGAAAACCAACGGCAATCGCAGCCGCTATCATAAGAACCGTCATCATAAGCATCTTTGCACCGGTTGTCAGCAAATACTGCGTCTGAATGGAACTTAAATCAATACCAAGCGACTCATACTCAGTCTTAACAGCCATGATCGCCATCTGGGACACGATCATATCACTAAGCTCTTCTCCATACTGCTCAAGCATCTGATACTTCATCCCAAGCGCCTGTTCCTTGCTCATCATAGCATTTGAAACCATCGCCTCATCTGAACTCCTAAGCATAGAAACCATAACCATCGGAACGCCTATAGCCTCATCCAATGCATTCATGGTTTCCTTATCAGCCGTCTGAAGCTCAAAATTTCCATCCTCATTCACGGAATAGTGCTGCCTGATCAAATCCTCATCTTCCGAAAACAAGCATACACTCTCAAATGTCTCTTCACTAATAATATCCGGGACCGCACTCTCAATTCCACTTTGCTCAATCCCCACATCCACTATATCAGACGTATACGAAGGCAAGGATAAATCGCAATAAGCCTGTAAAATCAGAAGAAGTATAACTGCAATAACGGATAATTTAAATTCTCCCAAATACTTTAAGATTTTAAACATTGTTTTTTGGCTCCTTTTAAATTGAACTCCATACCAATATTT
>CAMWKB010000013.1 GCA_947174705.1 uncultured Lachnospiraceae bacterium | reverse complement strand
GCAAAAAGCTCTTCAAAGCGTTTCAAACTGTTAGTTTCCTCTTCGTTCAGCATACTCTTCTCAATATTCCACCTAAGAGTCTGCATATCGTTCACCTTGCGCCTTGTCTCCTCTATATCCTCACTCTCCGGAATTCCTTCGCTAAATCTATTCTCTAACAGGCCAAGCTGCTTAATTTCGCCATCCTCAGGCTTGCTGAATTCCAGATTCTTTTTAAGTACAGAAGTCCGGTATTCTAACTCGACGTATTTATCAATTTCCTCCCCTTGCGGAATCCGGACCGGAAACAGAGTTTTCTTCTCTTCATAACCTTTCCGTTTCTTCGCTTCAATGTCACATAGCTGCTCATATTCTTTCTTTTTTACCAGAATATCCTTATATTCACTGATTTTCTTTTGCCTGCCTTGAAGTTCGCTCCGCCTTGCCTTAAGCGTCTCGTAAGAAGAATTAAGCTCATTTTTTAACCCCAAAATTCCTTCCATAGAAGCATCTATCGCTTCTCCCTTCTTTATTTCCTGCTTTAACTGCGCAATTTTTTCCTTCTGCTTATATAATTCTCCGGTCTTTCTCGTTTTAGACAGAAAATTCAGCTTATCGGCTATCTTCTTTGCCGCCGTTTCATAATTATTCAAATCATCGGTATTGTCAGTGAGGTTTCCAAGCTTGGCATTAATGCGGTCAGTTGTTGTTGTAATACAGTCATTTTGCGAAATATAGGCACTCCTTGCAAATGAAGCCCTGTCAATCTGAAAAAGCTCTTCCCCTATATTTTTAGAAAAATTAGTTACCTCTAACTTAGTATCAGCATCCTGAAGCATGAATTCATCGTCTTTTTCCTTAGCGCCAAAAGTTCTGGAGATAATATAGCGTTTGCCGCCGCTTTCAAACGTAAGCTGTCCGCCATAAACTCCCCCCTGCCAGGGTTTAAAATGCTGCCTCTCGTTTTCTACGCTGCTTCGCTTTCCCTCATTATCAAAACCAAAAAACATCACTTTAATGAAGTCAGCAAGCGTGCTCTTTCCCCAGCCGTTATTTTCACACAGTACATTTATTCCCGAAATATCGTCAAAAGAAACGGTTCTGTCACTCAATTTCCCAAAATTCTCTATATGACATGATATAAGCCTCATTTCTTAATCCTCCTCTCCGGTCAAAATCTGTATTCCGCAGCGTATAATATCCGCCTTTTCCTCTTCTCCAAGCTCGCTGTCATTCATGACAAGCCTTACAAATTCACCCTTAAGCGAGATATCCAGTGCAAAAGCATCATAATCAACACACAGCTTCGTCTCATCATAGATTTTCAGAAAATAACATCTGTTCTCAAATTGTTTAATTAAATATGCGGTATCTATTTCTGACTCTATATTTACTTCTCCGGTAAGCACGAATTTCATCAAACTGCTTTCCGGATATGTACCATGAGCCAAAATCTTTTCAATGCGCGCCACCGCTTCCATAGTAGTATTACAACCTGTAACATCTATATCCAGCGTATAAATATTCCGCTTGGCAATCGGCACAAAAGTCCTGCTAAAGCTATGGGTCCTGACATCAATGTCCAGCAGGACAAAGCCATGCTCGCCACATTCATCAAAGCCCCTTCCCTCTAAACAGCCCGAATAACAGTATACCCCCCTGCTATCCAGCATATCTTCCTTGTATGAATGAACATGCCCCAGCGCAAGATAGTCAATTCCTCTGTTCCTCAGCCCTCTTAAATAAATAATTTCCGCCTTATCCTTTGACACATGCCCGGCTTCCTGCCCATGCAGCATAACAATGTTGAAACTGTCTACATCCAGCACAAGTGAATCGTATGCCTGCAGCGAATTGCTCTCATTTAACTCTATTCCGTTAATTGTTACCGGTCTTCCTGTTTCATCCTCTATCACATAATTTGTCCATGAATCATTAAAAAGTTTAAGGTTCGCGGGAAGACTCTCTACTGAGTCTAACAGACCTCCCACTCCATGATTTCCCTGTAAATAATAAAAATCAATCTGCGGATTCTCGTTAATTGCCTGCCATACAGTATTGAGCGCAGTTTTCGCAACCTTTTTCTTATCAAAAAGGTCACCTGCGATAAGTATAGCCACAACTCCTTCATCTTTTGCATACTGTATCATCCTGTTAAAAGTAAAAAGCAGCTCATTTTTTCTCTCTTTTGCCTTTTCCCTGCTGAGATTTGATGTCATACTTGAATCAAGATGCAAATCCGCACAATGTATTAATTTCATAAAAACTCCTTTTCTCCGACAGTTTAAATGCGCTTAATTATAAGAAAAAGTCAGGCTCGTCAGCCTGGCTTTGCTTATTTTGAATTATTAATATCTGATTTATATATTTATAAATTTCATTCGTTATTTTATCTTCACATTATCTTCCCAAAGCTCCAGCAATATCCTCTTTCATCGCAAGAACCGCTTCCCTGGAAGCCTGTGCAAAATTTTCGGCACCAAACTTCGCATACTGCTCCTGCTGGTAAGCCGCGATAATTCCTCTGGAAGAATTCACTATTGCGCCAAGTCCGTCTTCATTAAAGAAATGAACAAGGTCAGCGCCTTTTCCGCCCTGAGCTCCATAGCCCGGTACAAGAATAAACGCCTTCGGCATCAGCTTACGTAAGATTTTACCCTGCTCCGGATAAGTCGCGCCCACTACAGCACCCACATTGCTGTAGGATGTTCCCATACATTCTTCGCCCCACTGGGCAACCTTTTCTCCCACCAGCTCATACAAAGGTCTTCCGTCTATCAATCTGTCCTGAAACTCGCCGCTGCTTGGATTGGAGGTTTTTACCAGTATAAAGATACCCTTGTTTTCCTCTTTACAAACCTTAATAAACGGAGCAACACCGTCTGAACCAAGATAAGGGTTAACTGTTATAAAATCTTCATCAAAGCCACTGTATTGTTTACTTCCCACCTGTACCTTTCCAAGATGTCCTATGGCATATGCCTCTGAAGTGGAACCAATATCTCCGCGCTTAACATCACCAATCACAACAAGACCCTTTTCCTTGCAGTAGTCCACCGTTCTTTTAAAAACAATCAGGCCCTCAATGCCAAACTGCTCATACATGGCAATCTGAGGCTTAACCGCCGGAATTAAATCACATATGTTATCTATAATTTCCTTATTAAAATGCCATACCGCCTCCGCAGCACCTTTAAGGGTCTCACCATGTTCATTAAAAGCCTGTTTTTTCAAATGCTCCGGCACAAACTTAAACATCGGGTCCAGTCCCACTACAATAGGGGCTCCTGTCTTTTTAATCTTCTCGACTAAGATATCAATCATTATGATTCCCTCTCTATATTATAACGTTTTTCCTTTCAAATCCTGTAATACAAACTGGTTTTCAATATAAGATTCAAACTGGTCTCTTGTCACCCATTCATACTCGCCAAAGTCTTCGGCCAAAACGATATTGTGCTCTTCTTCCTCGTCAATGGAGCACATATACGCAATACCGATACAATGTGTGTCAGCAATGATATTAGACCATGTATATTCTATTTTCTCAATCTTACCGTCTATGGATAACTGCTCGTGAATTGCACGCAATACCGCATCATCCGGAGCCTCACCATGATTTACTTCCGTATCTATGAATTCCCATACGAATGGGTCCGGAATACGGTCATCTACCCATCTTTTAATTAACAAGTACTTATCATCTCTTTTGATTATTCCTTTTACACGAACATATGTTATTCCCATATATTTCCACCTTTCCTAAATCTACTATATATAGTACCATTGAGAAAATTTATTGTCAATATATTCCGCTATCTCGTCTTTAGAAACTGATACTCCCTCTGCGCATCCGTATCATCCGGATATGATTTCAAATAATTATTCATAAGTGCTGCCGCCGTCTTAAAATCCTCCATATATTCATAAGCGACAATTTCATTAAATTTAAGGGACTGCATAATCTCATTTCCCTCAATGTTCATTGCTTCCTGAAATGATGAGAGCGCCAGCTCATATTCTCCCATCTGCATTCTGCAAAGGCCTAACTGGTTATAAATTTCCGCCTTAGTCTGGTCAATAAGCGTATAATCATTGTAAATACTGGCCGCATAATTATAGTCACCCAAAGCCTCATAGGTTCTTCCAAGATAAAGCGCCGCCTCGTAATCAGTAGAAATTTTAACCTTTAAAAGGTATTCCCTGGCATTTTCATAATCTTCCAGATAATAATAAATACGCCCCAAATCGTAATTATCCATATTTTTTTCATTTTCGGCTATCGCCTGAAGCAGATACTCCCTGCCGGCGTCCTTATATCCATTATCCGTAAGTACATCATAAATCTGGATCAAACGGTTATAATCATCACTATCCAAAGAAACCGCCGTATCAAAATCCAGCTTTGCCCCTTCAAAGTCGCCACTGTAGAGCTTGACGCAGCCCCTTAAATAATACGCTTCTTTTTCATTCGGACGCAGCGCCAAAATCGCATCATATGTACTTATTGCATCCTCACTCCGCCCGCTTCTATAATATGCGGTGGCAAGGTAATAACTTATATCATAATCTATATTCTTGGGAGTTCCGTCGCTAAGCTGCAATGCCCTTTCAAAATATGCAATGGCCTCATCATACTGTGACATTCCCATGTATGCAAGCCCCAGTCCGCGGCACACCTGTCTTTCATCCTCATTATCCGAAAGCGCCGCCTTAAAACAGCTTACCGCTTCGTTATATTCCAGATTCTTAACCGCTTCCATGCCCGCCTTGACATTATCTACCTCTTCCCCTGCCCCACAGCCTGTACAGAGCAGAAAAACAGCTGTTCCTATGGCTATAAATCTATTTCTCTTCATTGGTTTTTCCTCATTGCCTAATGGTTTGTCTATCTGCATATTACATTGATGTTAATATTCTAACACATACACCCTTGAAACTTCAATATGGCAGGCAAGTAAAAAGAGCTTAAAAAAACTTCTGCCCCACCTATTCAAACAATACATAAGAAACCCAATCAAATCAGATTCCCAAACACCAAATCCTTAATAACCCCAAAAAACTCCCGCACCATATTATTAAGTTGAAAAATGACATTCGACCTGGCCGATATACCACATACACTCTTAATTCCCTGATGTTTTGCAATATGTACGCTGCGGAAAACATGAAAGTTATTCGTAACAACTCCCACGCTGTCATTTTCCTTATCCAAAAATACCGCGCTGAACGCTATATTCTCCGAAGTATCCGTAGACTTATCCTCCATAATGATACGCTCTCCGGCTATTCCTTTTCCCGTCAGATAATCATACATTCCCTGCGCCTCACTGCACGGCTCGTTATAGCCCTGCCCTCCCGATACAATACACAATGTATTCTCATTTTCTATCAGATAATCATAAGCCGCATCCAAACGGAACTTCAACACGGCGGAAGGACCCTTTTCCTTAACCTGCGCCCCCAGCACAATAATATAATCCAAATCCGGCTCTCCCTTTGCACCAAAAGAGCTAATTATACACCCTTCCACTATTGCAAATATAATAACACCCGCTATTAAAACAACTATCGCCACACGCCTAAGCCCTACAGGCAGCCTATTCCACAAATCATAATGTGCAATAATCGCAAGCCCCGCAAAAAACAAACCGCCCATCGCCCAGACAAGATAAAACTTTCCCCCCGAATGTATCCTGAAAATAATGACGCAATATCCAAAGCAAAATAAACTACACAGTATAAATATAATAAACAACATTGTTCTCTTCATCTTAATTCCTTCCATAAGTAAATACACCCATGCGTGAGCGAAAGCGCGCCTGAAAGCGGTAACCTTTCCACCGCCTGCCAATCACGAAGTTTCGCTCCCACCGTCCTATTTCATCTAACAACCAGTATACCACAATCCCCCAACATTACAAATACCGACAAAATATAAACCACATATAAAAATAGAGAACGGAATACCCCCGTTCTCTATTTTTATTTTATTAATATTCTATTATTACTATCGGAATAATACGCCTTTATTCCATATGGCTTACAATACAGGCAACTATCTTCTCCTGAATCGGTATTATTTCCTTAAGAATTTCTCTTGCCGTTTCCGGTTCACCTGCACGAAGTAAGTCTACAATCTTCGTGTACGACTCATAAATAGGTGTAATAGATAAATTCCCCGATGTGCCTTTAATTGCATGCGTCTTTTCTATTACATCGTTATAGTCTGTGCCATCAAAATCAGGCTGTACACTGTATGTGTTTATTGCTTTTACAAAGGAACCAAGTAATTTCGTATACAATTTTTCGTTTCCGTTTATACGTTTTAGTCCTCCGTCAATATCCACACCTAATTCTCTAAGCTCTTCAAAAAGACTCATCGAATTTATTCCCCCTATTCATTAATATTTACCAAAGTCATCTCCCAGAGAAATTACCTGTTCATTAGCGCTGGGTGACATGCTTGATGAATAGGAACTGCCTTTGTATGAAGATGAGCCGCCGCCTGAAGAAAGATTGTAAATTGAAAGCATCTCTCTCATTCTGGAAGCCTGGTTAGATAATTCTTCACTTGCTGCCGCACACTCTTCACTTGTAGCGGAGTTGGTCTGTACTACCTGAGATACCTGTGTGATTGCCTGCTCAATCTGTGCAACTGCTGTTGCCTGATAATTTGAAGACTCGGCAATGCCGTTAATGATCATTTCACTATCGGTTACTACTCTGGTAATCTCTTCCATAGCCTTGGATGTATCATCCACGATTCTTGAACCTGAACTTACCTTATCAATAGAATCCTCGATAAGTTCAGCGGTTTCTGCTGATGCAGCTGCACTCTTTGCAGCAAGGCTTCTAACTTCTTCAGCAACAACTGCAAAGCCTTTTCCTGCCTCACCTGCTCTTGCAGCCTCAACTGCTGCATTAAGTGCAAGGATATTAGTCTGGAATGCAATATCGTCAATTGTCTTAATAATCTTGGAAATATTCTCAGATGCTTTGTTGATATCCTGCATAGCGGACATTGTATCCTGCATCTGTCTGTTACCGCGTTTTACATCCTCGATAGCACGTGCAACCAATGTAGCTGCCTCGTTAGCCTGTTCTGCGTTCTGTTTGGTCTTCTCTGCGATCTCATCAATAGAAGCGGTAATCTCTTCAATAGCGCTTGCCTGCTCTGTAGAACCCTGTGCCAATGCCTGGCTTGCACTTGCTACCTGTGAAGCGCTTATCGTAACCTGTGAACCGGCCTCTGAGATATTGGATAATGTACGAAGGTTATCATCTACCAGTTTCTTTAATGAATTACCAAGTACATCTTCCGATGATGCAGGTTTTACGGAAACTGTCAAGTTACCGTTAGATACTTCTTCTGCTATTTCTGCCTGATATTTGATATTGTCAATTACCTTGGTATATTCATCTACCAACTCACCAAATTCATCATTAGCATATTTAGTCATCGTAATATTCTCGACACGTCCAAGAGCAATTTCTTTAGCAACACTGGACAACTGTCCTATGGATTGTGAAATCGCCTTAGTCAATGAAACTGCAATAGCAAGGCAAATCACAACGGAAATCACGATCATTACAAGGCTGGCTATATTAGATATATTAGCAGTTCTTTCTATAAGTGCATTATCATCTACTATTGTTGACTGGAGAGTGTCGGTAATAATTTTTGCTTTTGCCTCATCAGCTCCAATCTCCTGCAGTTTTTGCGCTATTACAGTATATTCCTCTTTCTGCATTTCCTCTACGGAAGCTTTAATTCTGTTAATGGAAGTCATTCCTACTAACGAAATAATTATCGTAAGTAAAATAAGAATTGCAAAACCTAAAATCATTCTTGTTTTTATCTTCATGTTTTTCATGTCTCATACCTCTCATTCTTCATCATTATTCATTTCATTTGCCTGTTCAACAACCGATAAATCTTCATCATTTAAAAGCTTATCAGGATCCAGTAAAAGTTTTACCGAATCACCGACTTTACCAATTCCATAAACATATTTATGGTGTGCCTTATCGGCCCTGCCAATGCTTGGCGGCGGCAGAATGTTGTTATCTTTAATTTCAACAACCTCTGCAATCTTCTCTACAATCAGCCCGACCATCATCGATTTAATATTAATGACAATAATACAGGTTCTGTCATTATATTCAAATGGTGGTTGTTTAAACCGCAATCGAACGTCAACGACGGGAATGACCTTTCCCCTCAGGTTAATGAGACCTTTAATATAATCCTCGGTTTCAGGAATCGCCGTAATAGCCTGTAACTGAATAATTTCATTCACATACTGGATTTCCAGACCGAAGTATTCATTTCCGGACTTAAAGGTCATATACTTACCCTTTTGCGTATCATGCTCATTAGAAGCGGCTTGGTCTTCTTCTACCTGTCTCTTCAATTCGCTCATTTCCTCCATGTATTATACCGTTCCTTTCTCCTATATTTTATTCACAGCTTTCGGTTTTATTTCCCTCACGCTGCATTTATTCTATTAATCCAGCGGCATCCAATATCAAAGCAATGCTTCCGTCGCCAAGCTGTGTACAGCCGGATAGACCTTTGACCTTCTTTATATAAGAAGGAATCGGCTTTACAACTATTTCCTGTTCACCTATCAGCTTATCAACAAGAAGACATACTTTTCTATCTTCTACCTCCAGAATCAACATCACTCCGTCTTCTACGGATTCCTTATACTCATCCAGTCCATACCATTGGCCAAGACGCAGAACCGGGAAACATTCTCCTCGTATCATGATGTATTCCTCTCCGTTTGGTTCATGAATCATCATTTCTTCCTTCACGCGGACAAATTCTTTAATTGCTCCCGTCTCCATAACAAATGAGGATTTTCCTACTTCCATTACAATACCGTCAATAATGGCAAGCGTAAGAGGAATCTTAAGACTCATAATACTGCCGAAGCCCTTCTTACTTTCAATCTCCAACGAACCGCCTATTGCCTGAATATTCTGAACAACGACATCCATACCAACGCCTCGTCCTGAATATTCCGTAACAACCTCGTTTGTGGAGAATCCGGGCAGCGTAATAAACTGGAATACTTCCTTATCTAAGTAAGCGCTATCCGGTTTACTATCATCCAGTAAGCCCTGTCTTCTCGCCTTTGCAAGTATTTTATCCCTGTCAAGACCTGCTCCGTCATCTTCTACACTGATCCATACCTTACCAGCCTCGGTTTTAGCAGATAACGTAACCTTGCCTCTCTCCGATTTTCCGCTGTCACGACGTTCTTCCTTACTCTCTATTCCATGATCAACGGAATTTCGTACAATATGCATCAACGGATCGGAAATATGCTCAATAATGTTCTTATCCACTTCCGTCTGCTCTCCGACCATGACAAACTCTATATCTTTACCGAGTTTTCTGGAAACGTCAAAGACAATACGGTTCATCTTCTGGAAAGTATTTGCAAGCGGAACCATTCTCATGGACATGATTACATTCTGCAAATCGGTAGAAATTTTGGATAACTGCGCTGCTGCCTTATTGAAATTATCAAGGTTCAGTCCCGGTACCTTTAAGTCGGAATTCTGTAATACTACCGACTCGGAAATAACAAGTTCTCCTATCAGTTCCATCAGCTGATCCATCTTACTGATGTTTACACTGATAAATGAAGCTTTCTCTCCCTTAGGTTTATCTTTTGCCAGTTTCTTCTGTTTACCCGGTTCCTTAGACTTAATAACGAAATCACCGGGTGCAATTGCGGGTTTGGCAGGTTTGCTTTCCTCCGTTTTTTCTTCCTTTTCCCCTTCCTGTGTACGGGCGTCTATTTCCTCTACACTGGATTCAAGGTCAATCTGCGGAATCTGAGGCGCATCGCCGTTTTCTATATCAAATCCCTGCTGGAACTCCATTGCGTTACATTCAACAACATCTACCTTCTCAATGTCATATCCTACACCGATAATCTCCCGTATCTGTTCTTCGCTGCACTGCGCCTGTAAAAGAACCTTGAAACCATCCTTAATGATTGTATTCGCAGTATCAGGATCCGAAATGATATCTTCAGGATAATACAATAAATCCTCTGCAATTTCCTTTAATGCGTATACGGATTTGTAAGCGTGGACATTTGACATTTCCGTTTCCGGGTAAAAGTAAATATAAATTCTGTAGAAACGGCTGGCGCTTGTTGCCATTGGCGCTATATAAAACTGCTTAGGTGGCTCATGTACATTAGCGGGAGGCTCTGCAGCTGCTCCGCCCTTTGCACCTTTTTTACCCTTGTCGCCGCCATCGCCGCCGCCTTTAATTTTATTCAGAAACTTATCTAACTCCTCTATAATCTGGCCGGATTCACCATCTGCGGGATCTCCGTTACGGATCTTATCCATTTCGTTTGATATAAAGTCCGCTACCTCCAGTACATGATCCACTAACTCCAGATGCGGTACATTATCCGGATGGGATTCTCTCAGATAGTAAAAGACATCTTCCAGCTTATGAGCTATAGCTGTGATTTCATCAAACATCATGATACCTGAAGAACCTTTAATGGTGTGCATAGTTCTGAATATTTCATTTATGCTGTCTTCATCAAAGCAATCCGCATCTTTCTGGTCAAGAACCATATCCTGCAATTGCTCAAGCAGCTGACCGTTTTCAAACAGGTACATATCCAGCATGCCGTCTGTGCTAAAATCTTCCGCCATATCCTTCTCCTTTCCAGTATATTATAATTATTTAATCAGATTAAGTCCAATTTCTTGAGCGCCTGCTCGAACCTCTCCTGATCGATAGGTTTACCTGAATAAATGGTACAGCCAAGTTCAAAAGCCATCTTTACATTGGCCTCATCATTAAGCGCTGTGGTCATGATAACCTTAACCGCCTTATCCTCCGGAATATTTCTTTCTTTTTCAAGATTACGGATTCCGACAAGCGACTGGTATCCGTCCATAACCGGCATCATAATATCAAGGCATACCAGATCATAAGGCTCATCATCTTCCAAAGCCATCATAAATGCGTCGACCGCTTCCATTCCGTCTACGGTAACATCACATTCACCATACTTTGAAAGGAAATTGACCATAAACTTTCTTGTTACAAAATCATCTTCTGCCAATAGAATCTTCATAGCGTATCTCCTTTACATTTTATTTAACAAAGCATATGTTTTTTGCGGAATATCGTTTAATTTTTCCTGATATTCAACCGCTCCCATATCATAAGCAACCTTAGGCATACCGTAAACCACGCATGTGGATTCATCCTGCCCTATGGTTCTTGCTCCCGCTTTTCTCATAGCCAAAAGTCCTTTAGCTCCGTCTCCGCCCATTCCGGTAAGAATAATTCCGAGTGCATTTGGACCGGCTACTCTGGCAACCGACTCAAACAACACCTCTACCGACGGACAATGTCCGTTAACTCTCGGTCCCGCTTTAACCTCAACCTGATAAGCTCCATTTACTTTTACAAGCCGCATATGTCTGTCTCCCCCCGGAGCAATCAGCATATGTCCCGGCAATACGCGGTCACCTGTTTCCGCTTCCTTAACCTGTATACGGCACTGATCATTCAGTCTCTTAGCATACATCTCCGTAAATTTAGGCGGCATGTGCTGTACACATACAATTCCCGGAATATCCGTTCCGAATTCCTTAACAACTGAAAAAATAGCTTCCGTTCCTCCGGTTGAGGCGCCGATTGCAACAACCACATTACTTTGGGCTACTGTAGGATGCGCTTGTTCCTGCTGCATCATAACCGTCTTCTTAATATTGCTGATCTTGGCCGTAGATGCAATCTTAATCTTAACCAACAATTCGTTTTTAATAAAATCCTCTAACTGTGTCCTGCTGGATACTGCCGGCTTAGCTACAAAATCCACGGCACCTGCATTAAGCGCATCGAATACCTTGTCACTTAATGAGCTGATAACAACTACCGGCAGCGGATACTGCGGAATCAGTCTTCTTAGAAATTCTATTCCGTTCATCCTTGGAAGTTCAACATCCAAAGTCATTACATCCGGTTTATGTGCCAAAATAAGGTCTCTTGCTTCAAACGGATCCCTTGCCGTAGCAACAACTTTTATCGCAGGATCTTTACTGAGGTTTTGAACTAACAGCTCCCTGAATACTATTGAATCTTCTACTACTAATACCTTTATTGGCTGCATATATTACATTCCCTCCCTCTTCCTGAATATTGACGGCTGTATAATCTGAAAGGGTGTGCTGCCCCTGTCAATCGTTTCAGTTGTTCCTATGAAAAAATAACCTCCCGGCTCCAGTGCATCATATACTTTCTGCACTACCTTACGTTTTGTTTCATCATTAAAATATATCATTACATTACGCAGGAATATAATGTGCATCTTCTTCTTAAACGGAAAATCATCCATCAGATTAAACTGCCTGAAAATAAGCTGCTGCTTTAATTCATCGGTTACCTGATACTGTTCTCCTCCTGCAAGCGCCTTGAAAAAGTGCCTCTTCCACTGTTCGGGAAGCTTTTGAAGCTGCTCCGCACTGTAAATCCCCAACATTGCCTGCTGCAATGCCTTGGTGGAAATATCGGTTGCCAGTACCCTCAAATCCCACTGATTTTTCTCCAGTCCGAAAAAGTCTGAAAGAACCATTGCTATCATATAGGGTTCTTCACCGGTAGAAGCGGCTCCGCACCATACCCTGAGATCCTTTGTCGCCTCCGCCTTTTTCTTAGCCCAGGGGAGCGCAACTTTTCTTGCGTAATCAAAATGTTCAAACTCACGCATAAAATATGTATGATTTGTTGTTAAATAATTAACAAGTATCTTTTCCTGAGTTCCGGTTTTATCCCGTTCAACCGCATCCATAAACTCGTGATAATTGTTCCAGCCATTTCGCTTTACATAATTTTGCAGCCTTCCGTTTACTATGACCTTTTTTTCTCCCAGTTCAATGCCATAACGTTGTTTCATGAAGGCTGAAATTCTTTGTAGTTCATCATCTGTAAGCATCAACTTTACATTCCCCCTGTCATAACATAATACTCAAAGAATCAGCAAAATTGCCTTGAAATTTTTTCACATATTTTAAAAATATCATTACCGAACTTCATTCCGGCCTCATCACGCATGATTGACAGAGCTTCTTCCCTGTTATTCATTCCTTTTTCCGTAAGTGAAGTGTATCTTTCCATCACACATATGATCTGTGCCGCAAGCGGAATCTGTTCACCCTTAAGGCCTTCCGGATATCCGCCGCCGTCCCATCTTTCATGATGATAATGTGCGATTTCAATAGCGGTGCTGATAAACTCGTTATAATCGCTGTTAACATATAAATCACTTATAAGCCTTGCACCGATATTGGTGTGATTCTGCAATATAACGGCTTCTTCCTCCGTAAGCAGAGTTTTCTTAAGTATATCCGTTGGAATTCCTATGTTTCCTATATCACAAAGCGGTGCAGCAAGCTCAATAGTATCAATATATGTATCCGAAATTTTATCCTCATATATAGGTGAGAACTGCATACCCTGCGCCAAAATCCTGCAATTCTTCCTAAGACGTTCCATATAGTCATCACCATAATTGGAATTTTGTATTGTTATATTCGCCAAAGCGTAAAGTATATTTCTTTTTTCCAACTCCATCTGCTTTAGCTGTTCGGTCAGGGATACCTGAAGCCGTCTGTTTATTTCCATAAGCTCCCGCCTAGTTTCGTCCAGACTGAGGCGGACACCTACACGCGCCTGTACCACTTCCGAAATAAAAGGCTTGGTTATATAGTCTACGCCTCCTAACAAAAAGCCCTCAACAATATCCATAGGATCATCAAAAGCAGATATGAAAACAATCGGGATACTTTCCGTATCCTTATTCTTCTTAAGCATACGGCATAATTCATAGCCATCCATCCCCGGCATGGAGATATCTGTTAAAATTAACTGCGGAAGATGCTTCTTTGCAAGCTCAAACGCCTGCTCTCCGCCCTCTGCAAGAATAGGTGAACACCCCATATCTTTTATGATTTCTTCCAAAACCAGCCGGTTTGTCTCCACATCATCGACAATCAGAACTTTTTCGCCTTTCATTTTCTTACTCTCATAAACCATCCAAGCACCACCTTTTTATAAGAATGTATTCAATTCCTCGTATTCGGAACTTACTTTCTCATAATTCTCTTTCTGTACTGCCATCTTTAACTTGAGGATAATACGGGCAACCTCACGCGGCGCCCCCTCAGAAAGCTGCCTTATTGTATCCATAAACATCTCAGCCTTTTCCCAGTTTTCCATTTCCACACATAGAATCAGCTTAGACAGGTTCTTCTTAAGAGCCTCTTTATTCTCCGGTGTACCAAATTCCATTATATCCCCGGTGTTATCTTCCTCTTCGTCTAACTGAGCCGAAGTAAAGACTACAGTTCCCATCGAACTATTGTCATCCTGCAAAAGTGATGCATTTTCGTCTTCGCTTATTCCTACCCATATGGAAAAGGAAAAAGTAGTGCCTTTATTTCTCTCTCCCTCCGCTTCAATCTTTCCGCCCATAAGCTCTACTAACTGCTTACATATATTAAGTCCAAGTCCGGTGCCGCCGAACTTTCTGGAAATAGAAGCGTCCACTTGTGAAAAGCTTTTAAACAATTTATCTTTATCTGCCTTGTCAATTCCGATTCCGGTATCCTTTACAATAAAGAATAACTCCATCTTATCCTTAACACGCGCTGTCCTGACTACCTCTAAAGTAATCTTTCCGACACTGGTAAATTTCAGCGCGTTTGATAAAAGGTTATTCAGAATCTGAACAATTCTCAGCTCATCGCCTATAACATTTTCAGGTATCTGCGGAGATACCGTCATAAAAAACCTGAGTCCCTTCTCGTTCATCTTATTAATATGCTGTGACCTTACATAATCAAGCATATTCCTAAAATTAAACTCTCTGGGCTCTAACGTAAATTTTCCTGCTTCTAACTTGGAAAAATCCAATATATTATTAATAATCTTATTCATATCGCCGCAGCAGCGTTCTATCAGCCTAAGGGGTTTAAGAGCTTGCTCATCCGTCACAAAATCAAGCATTTCCTTGACATTTCCAAGTACTCCGTTTACCGGGGTCCTAAGTTCGTGAGTTACATTAGCAACAAACTCTGATTTTACCTTCAGCGCCTGCTCGGCTTCCTGCCTTACATGCTCAATTTCCCTGCTTAAATATTCCTTTTCTAAAGTATCATTCGCCATGCATATGTATGACTCTAAACTATCGCCGGAAGCTATTATCCTCGTTTCAACCGGAAAGCAGGTTCTGTTTTTACGGTATGCATTCAAATTCTGAACTTCATGTCCAAAAGGGTAATCGGTCGCAAAACCGTCTTCTGTTAATTTAAAAGTATTAGGAAAAATGTCGCAGACGTTATGACCGCACAGCTCGTCTTCGTATTCAAGCTTCTTTCTTGCGGCGCTATTTGCATAAGAGATTATACCGGCGCGATTAAATACGAATATTATTTCAAGCGCATCGTCAATCGGAAATGCGCCGACTTCGCTCCATTCCATTATATCCCTCCCTCAAATCAACAATATAGGGCAGCAAAAACATTAAGTTCATTGCTGCCCATATGCTGCATATCTATCATGAAAAATCAAACATCTTAATTACTTCAACAATATTGAAGAAGTCTTCTTTGGCAAGCCCAAAACATTCCAGCACATCCGGTGAGAACTGACCACACTCACCATTCATTATCATATCATACGCAATATTATTTGCATATGCGCTCTTATATACTCTGGGGCTTACCAGTGCATCATAGACATCGGCAATGGCAACAACCTGTGTATATATAGGGATTTCATCTCCCACAAGTTTGTCGGGATATCCTTTACCGTCCCATCTCTCATGATGATGACGACATATATTGTATGCATAAGTGTAAAAATCACTGTTCTTATCTTTATAACTCTTCTCCAGGATATCACATCCGATTGTTGTATGCGTCTTCATGATTTCAAACTCTTCCGGTGTTAAACGCCCCGGTTTAAGCAGGATTGCATCTGCAATTCCTATCTTACCGATATCATGAAGGGCCGACGCTCTGGAAATCTCATCTATCTGATCCTGTGTTATTCCGTATTTAGGGAAATACTTCATGAGATATTTAAGCATGATCCTTGTAAAATACTTGATACGTCTTGTATGCTCTCCGGTCTCTGCACTTCTTGCTTCAACAACTGAGCTGAGTGTTTCAATCATGAACTCATTGTTCTCACGAATCTTCTTATCCTTCGCAATGAGTTCTTCTTCCTGTTCTTTGAGACGCTGCTCCATATCCCGTTTATTCTGATACAGCTCTATAATATTATTGCTTCGTCTCTTAACGATATGCGGATAAAACGGTTTATGTATTACATCTGCTACTCCATACGAATATGCCTGATCCTCACTGTCTAACGCATCTTCACTGGTGATAAGTATTACCGGAATCTCATCTAACATTTCCTGTTCATGCATGAACTGCAGTACCCCGAAACCATCCATAATAGGCATTACAATATCCAGAAGAACCAGATCAAAGTCAGATTTCTCTTTAAGCCTTGCAACAGCTTCTTCACCGTTCACAGCTTCAGTCAGCTCATACTTATCGTCGCGAAACATTTCTTTGAGTATCTCTCTGTTTACCTCTTCATCATCAACAATTAAAATATACTTCTTATTCTCCGTTTTCATAACCATTTACCTCATCATTTCATGTAATCTGATTACCTACGTTTAGTATCACTAATAAAATAACATTTTTATACTATAATTGTCAATATTAAGTAGCAAAATTAAGTAAGAAAAATATGCTAATTTTATGTAATTTTTTGTAATTTTGCCGTTTTTCAGAAAAACGTCGCTATTTACCCTCGTTTTCTTCTTCAAACACCTTGGTTATAGCGGAAACTCTGGACACAATCCAGATATCGGATATACCGTCATAAATCAAAAACAATCCTATAAACATAACCAGAGTGTTGATGGCGTCAAAAGGGTTAAATACCAGCACTCCTCCAAAGCAAATCGTCGCAATTCCAAGAATCAGGGCTATCCACCACTTTTCATACCGGCTCTGGTAAAGTGATAACGCCTGCTGTACGTTATTTATCCCATGTATGATTATAATTACTCCTACCAGAATCGGAATAATAGCGATTATCGTATCAGGCTGAAATAATATCCATCCTCCAATTAATGTAATGACAATTCCCGTAGCAAGATTCATCTGCGAATATAAGCTGCCGTCCCTATTTAACATAAAAGTGATAAGTCTGCTGAGCCCGCTTATAACAATAACCGCTCCGATAGTCATACATACCACATGTACGGACTTACCCGGCCATGCCACAAGTATGACGCCGATAATAATGCATATAAGCGCCGATACCATAACGTTCGTTTTAATTTTTTTCAAAATCCGCTCCATACTTTTCCTCCTTAATCCCCATAATTTTAATAAATTCCGGGAACAGACTGCAGCCTGCCGCATATATAACATATCCCAGAACAATACCCAGACAGTTTAGAATAACGTCGTCTACGTCAAATGCCCCAAATGCGCTGATCAGCTGAAACATCTCAATACCCAGCACCAAAGTCAAACCATTAACAAAAACAATACCAAAACGTCTCAAACGTGTCATGGTAAGCGGAAACATCATGCCAAAAGGCACAAAAGCAAAAATATTTCCCGCCAGGTTCTCAAAACTATTAAGCCTGTCGGAATATTTTATATACATCTTAATTGTTTTAAGCGGCACAAAATTTGCGTTTCCAAGCCCTTCAAAAACCACATTCGAGCTCCAGGAAGCCGCAATATCGACCAGCCGTTCATACGGATACTTAAAAACAATAAGTTTTATCAGAATTAATATATAAATAACAAAAAATATTCTTATCCGTTTTTGCACTTTTAATCTCCTATATTGCCTTTTAGCTTTTATATATAATTATATCCGCCAAGAGGCAATAATAGTATAATTCCCTAAAATTATGAATCTTTATTTTCTTCTCCCGCATTTTCATATGAATCCTGCAGCGACTTTTCGTATTCTGCGACGATTTTCCGGTCTGCGTCATTGAGTCTCCTGAAATTATTGAAACCTGCAACCAGAATCTTAACGCTTTCTTTGGTGGTATCAAAAGCACCCTCTTCATACAGATTGATCAATATCATTCCTATAGGGAGCGCCAGAATAAGCCCTAATACACCAGCCACTCTATATCCTATATAGAGCAGAAACAATGTGGGAACCGGATCAAAACCAATGGAATCTCCCATTATTTTAGGCTGTATTACCTGTCGCACAATCTGCCCGACACACCATATGATAAGCAGACCGACCGCTCTTTGATATTCTCCGCCGAGTATCTCTATTACCGCCCAGGGAATCATAACCGTTCCCGCACCAAACACCGGAAGCAGATCAATAAAAGCTATACCAAAAGCTATAACAAATGCGTAATCTATTCCAAGGAACATCAGTCCTATAAATAATATCAGATATATCCATATTTCAATCTTAAACTGCGCTTTAAAGTAGCCTCCTATCGCATTTCTGAAACTTCTGCGGATTAACCCAAAACGGTAATAAATCACGGAAGGAACATATTTTTTTGCAAAATTTGAAAGGTAGGTTTTCTCCGCTACAAAGAAATATGATGACAAAAGCGTCATAATTACCGACATGAAAATATCGGGAAGCTGTTTGGCAAAATTACCTACGGCTGTAAAAGTAGGAGTTCCGACAGTACCAATAAAATCAGAAAAATAAGTTCCAAGCTCATTTCCTATATTCATGAGCCTATCCCGCACATTAAGAGGCAGTTTCATATACAATCCGCTGAGATTATCACCCACCCGGGTCAATTCGCTTTCAACATTCTGCCATAGGGCCGGCAGTTCGTTAATAAAGCTGATAGTCTCTCTGACCAGTTTAGCTCCAACTCCGTATACAAGCAGTACTACGCCTGCCAGAACCGCAATAATTACAATGGCTGATACCGCTTTTCTTTTTATTTTAAGTTTCTCTTCCAGAAGCCTTACAAGCGGTGAGGCAATCATCGATATGATCCAGCCTATAATAAAAGGCATAAAAAAGACTATACAACGCGGCAGCAAGAATATACACAAAATCAATATGACCAACGCAGTCAATATATTCAGTATAGCTTTCCCGTATGTTATCATTTCATTTTTCATAGTCTATAGTTTACTCCTTCTGGGTCTGCAGCATCTGGTCAATAAGTTCATAAATCTCATCCCGCCCCTGCTTTGTGATGGCAGAATACGGTATGACAGTCGTGTCGTCTTCTACGTCAAGTGTGTCACAAATGAGTTTTATCTGTTTATTTATCTGGCTTTTTTTGATTTTATCCAGTTTGGTAGCAATTATAATGGGCTTGTGCCCTCTGTCTACAATCCAGTCGTACATGATACAATCATTCTCCGACGGTGCATGTCTTATATCAATCAGTAAAAAGACTGCCCTAAGCATTTTAGACTGATGCAGATAATCTTCTATGAGCTTGCCCCACTGGGCCTTCACCTGTACATTTGCCGTAGCATAGCCATAGCCCGGTAAATCCACAAAGTACAGTTCTTCATTAATATTATAGTAATTTATCGTCTGCGTCTTGCCCGGCTTAGAGCTTGTTCTTGCCAGTGACTTACGGTTCATAAGTCCGTTTATAAGAGAAGATTTACCGACATTGCTCTTTCCTGCAAATGCAATTTCCATAAGATTATTATCCGGCAGTTTACTTGTAACGCCGCACACTTTTTCCAAATTTACATTCTTAATTACCATTTTTCGCCCTCTGCGTATACTGAAAACGCCGCCTGTATCTTCCGGCGACGTCTCCTATTCATGCTGATTCCATTGTATTTATTTTGCCTGTAGTAATTGATTCCGATAATTAACTATCGGCGCACTCTTTCCGTCTACGGCTTCTTTGGTCAATATACATTCTGATATATTATCATCAGACGGAATTTCGTACATTATATCCATCATAACATTTTCCATTATGGAGCGAAGCCCTCTGGCTCCGGTCTTTCTTTCATATGCCAGGTCGGCTATGGCATCAATTGCATCATCATCTACCTTCAAATTAACTTCGTCAAATTCAAAGAGCTTCTTATACTGCTTGATAAGCGCATTTTTAGGCTCTTTCAATATTCTGACAAGCGCAGCCTTATCTAAGCCCTCTAATGTAACCGTAATAGGTACACGTCCGATAAATTCGGGAATCAGGCCAAACTTCATCAAATCCTGAGGCGCCAATTCTTTCAGCACCGTGCCGATATCTTTGCTGCTCTTTTCCACAATCTGCGCATTAAAGCCTATTGAATTTCTATCGAGTCTTTCTTCGACTATTTTCTCTAAACCGTCAAAAGCCCCTCCGCAGATGAACAAAATATTGGACGTATCAATCTGCAAAAGTTCCTGATGAGGGTGTTTCCTGCCTCCCTGAGGCGGAACGCTTGCAACCGTTCCTTCGATAATCTTAAGCAGCGCCTGCTGAACGCCTTCACCGGAAACGTCCCTGGTAATAGAAACATTTTCGCTCTTCTTGGTAATTTTATCAATCTCATCAATATATATAATGCCAAACTGCGCGCGTTCAATATCATAATCCGCTGCCTGAATAAGTTTGAGAAGAATATTCTCCACATCTTCACCGACATAGCCTGCCTCTGTAAGCGTGGTGGCGTCGGCAATTGCAAAGGGTACATTAATTATTTTAGCCAATGTCTGTGCAAGATAAGTCTTACCAGAACCTGTAGGACCCACCATAATTATATTACTCTTCTGCAGTTCTACACCGTCCTCGTCCTGAGGTGCTGTTACACGCTTATAATGATTATAGACGGAAACTGCCAATACTTTCTTGGCATCCTCTTGTCCGATTACATAATCATCCAGAAACCTCTTAATCTCAACCGGTTTAAGGAGATTAATTTCCATCTCTTCAACTTCGTTTTCTTCCTCATACTCATCTTCAATGATATCTGAGCAGATATCTACACATTCATCACATATATAAACATTTCCCGGACCGGCTATCATCTTCTTGACCTGATCCTGTGATTTATTACAAAAAGAACATCTTACCTTATCGTCAGAATTTCTTCCTGCCATCTTACTTTAACCATGCCTTTCCTATATATATTCGCATCCTACTACTTCGCAGCTTCAGCATGATTGGTTATTACCCTGTCAATTAAACCGTATGCAAGCGCATCTTCTGCGGATTTCCAATTGTCACGCTCCGTATCTGCTGCTATGACCTCATAATCCTGTCCGGTATTCTCGGCCAGAATCTTATTAAGTTTCTCCTTGGTATGCAGAATATGCTTAGCTGCAATTTCAATCTCAGTTGCCTGTCCCTGCGCACCACCAAGCGGTTGATGAATCATAATCTCGGCGTTCGGAAGCGCCATTCTCTTGCCTTTAGTTCCGCCTGCAAGCAAAAAGGCTCCCATACTTGCCGCCATACCGATACATACCGTAGATACATCACACTTGATAAACTGCATAGTATCATAAATTGCCATGCCTGCCGTTACAGAGCCGCCCGGACTGTTAATATAAAGATGTATATCCTTCTCCGGATCCTCTGACTCTAAAAACAGCATCTGCGCAACAACCAGACTTGCCGTTGTTTCGTTAACCTCTTCCCCAAGAAAAATTATTCTTTCCTTTAAAAGTCTTGAATAAATATCATAAGAGCGTTCTCCCTTAGAGGTCTGCTCAATGACGTATGGTACTAATGGCATAACAATTCCTCCATTCTACTGCAAAATTTTACTACATAGGCGCGAACATTTTAACGATTGATAATTATCGTTTTTTCAATCAAAATTTATTCGCTCGCTTTTTCCTTTTTCTTACTTTCTTTAGCATTCTCAACTACAAAGTCTGCTGCTTTTCTTACTAAAAGATCTTTTCTTATATTCTTTGCTTCTCTCTCCCCAAGCATTTCTTTGACTTTATCTACATCCATCTGATAAGCCTCTGCCATAACTTCAATTTCTTTATCATATTCTTCATCGGTCACTTCAAGATTCTCTGCTGCTGCAACCGCTTCTAAGACAAGTCTTGATTTAATTCTCTTTTCAGCCTGAGGTTTTACCTGCTCAATCATCTGGTTATAGTTAGTTCCGGTGAACTGTAAGTACTGCTCCATAGAAAGACCCTGCATACTGATTCTCTGTGCAAATTCGTCAACCATCTGTTTTTGCTGTGTCTCTATCATTGCATCCGGAATATCCATTTCTGCATCTTCTATAATAGCATCAATAACAGCCTCTTCTTTTGCTTCCTTAGCTTCTTTTGCTTTCTTCTCTTCCAAATCTTTCTTTATGCTTTCCTTATATTCAGCCAGTGTATCAAATTCGGATACTTCGCTTGCAAATTCGTCGTCTACATCCGGAAGCTCTTTTTCTTTTATTTCCTTAACAGTACATTTAAATACTGCTGCCTTGCCTTTTAAGTCATCTGAATGATAATCTTCAGGGAAAGTAACGTTTACCTCCACTTCCTTACCAAGCTCAGCGCCAACAAGCTGTTCTTCAAAGCCTGGAATAAATGCGCCTGAACCGATAGTAAGCGGATAATCCTCACCTTTGCCGCCATCAAAAGCAACGCCGTCTACAAAGCCCTCAAAGTCGATTATGGTCATATCGCCGTCTTTGACCGGCCTGTCTTCAACTGCGATGTTTCTTGCGTTATTATCTCTTTCTCTCTCTACTACCTCATTTATTTCATCATCCGTAACGTTTATATCAACCTTATCTACCTTGACGCCTTTGTATTTTCCTAATTTGACCTCAGGTTTAATCGCAACGGTTGCCGTAAAAATAAACGGTTTGCCGGCTTCAATCTGAGTTACGTCTATCTGCGGACTGGATACGATATCCTCTTCGCACTCATCCAATGCCTTCTCATAAGCATCAGGAATCAGCTCATTTACAGCATCTTCATAAAATATTTCCTTACCATACATCTTCTCAATTATCTGACGCGGAACTTTACCCTTTCTGAAACCCGGAATACTGATTTTGCTTTTCTGTTTCTGGTAAGCAGACTGTATTGCCTTCTCCAATTCTTCTGCACCGACCTCAATAGTCAGTTTAGCCATATTCTTCTCTAATTTCTCTACCTGTAAGCTCATAGATTGATTTCCTCCTTAAATCTCCTCTGCAACATATATATTTAATCAGGCATCCGCAACGGGGTCCTAGTTACAGTCATTTATGAATTATATCACAACCTTTTGGAAAATACTAGCATTTCTTTCCTAATATCGGGACAGAGTTTGTTAAAAAGTTCTATATCCTCATCCCTGTGGGTCGTAATAATAAGCGTACGTCCGTTTAATCTTTCTAATATATATAACGCTGCCCTTCTTCTATTTTCTTCATCAAGCCCATTAAAAGGTTCGTCCATAATGACAATTTCAGAACATGAAAGCATCGCGCGCAGTATCGCACAGCGTCTTTTCATGCCGCCGCTAAGTTCATTTACGGGTTTATTAAGGCAAGACTCGGGCAAAAGACATAGCGCCTCTTTCCTTATTTTCATAATGTCATCCGCTTTTTTTCCGGTGTCTAAGCTTCCGCTGTCAGTTGTGGTTAACATAATGTTAGTAATCACATTATACCGCTCACACAGTCTGTCTTCCTGAAAAACCATTCCCACATGTTCAGGCCTTCCTTCAATTATTCCTGAATCCGGGCTTTCAATACCACTAATGAGTTTTAGAAGAGTAGTTTTTCCGGCTCCTGAGGGCGCCATCAGGCAATAATGTCCGCCTTGTTCAAATGTGTATGAAAAATTGTCTATAACATTTTGTTCGTTATAAGACTTACATATGTTCTTAAGGTAAATATTGCCTTTGTCGCTTTGTATGCCTTCCCTATCATACTTATCTCTGGCTTTTTTCCCAGAAACCGGTACCGGCTCCCATTTGTCAAACCTTTTCACCAGATAGAGAACCGCCTTTTCAAAAGCAAAGCTAAGCAGAATAATTATTAAAGTCCACGAAAACAGTCCCGCGGTGTCAAGATAGACCTTAGACATATACAGCCTCTCCCCCAGTGAATACTGCGGCAGACCGATTATTTCAGCCGCAACCCCCGACTTCCAGCTCATCCCAAGCGAGATTTTCAGAGCACTCATAAGATAAGGCATAAGCGCGGGCCTATATATATAGAAGAAACGGTTCAATCCTCCTATATGAAACACCTGCGCCATTTGGATAAGATTTCTGTCAGTATTTCTAAGCCCTGCTATAGTATTGACATATATATTTGGAAGTACTACAAGAAAACTTATAAAAAAAGATAAATTGGCAGAGCCGAACCATATAAGTAAAAGCACCACAAATGAGACTACCGGTACGGATTTAATAACTGTCACAAGCGGCTCAAGGAATACTTCAATCAATTTAAACCTGTAAGCAAGCGCCCCAAGAATAATTCCGGTTAAGAGCGCCGTTAAAAATCCAAGCCCTATTCGTCCAAATGAATGAAACACGATATTCCAAAAATCCGGTCTGGCTATATTTTCCAGAAAAGACTGCCCGGCCTGTATTGGGCCGACCAACAAAATGCTGTTATTTGTATATATTGCCGCAAGCTGCCATAGGCAGAGCCAAAATAGGATGATTGCGAGCTTTTTCCAAATCATGTGGGACACCTCTTTATGGTTATAGTAGTCGGTGATTAAGGTAAATAGTAAAAATCATCCCCAGGCAGACTTCCGCCTATAGAAGAGGCGTCTGCGTTGTACAATACTTCAAGATAACCTGAAAGCGCCTGCTTCATCTCTTCTGCGTCAATACAGACAATATTACAATATGGAATGGCTTTGGCGGCTACCTGCGGTTTCTCGACGATTCCTCTTGCTGCTACAAGTTCGGCAGCGGCTTCTACATTTTCATTGGCGTATGCTGCGCTTTCTTTATGTTCTTCTATGAATTTTGCAACTGCTTCCGGATTTTGTTGTAAAAAATTGTTATTTACAACAGTCACTCCTGTTACAAGACTGCTGCCGTCTTCTCCCTGTACTTCATCCCACTCTTTAGTCATATCTATTACAATGGATAAAGCTTCATTCTGCATACACGCCGCAGTCACAAATGGCTGCGGAAGAAGCCCGACCGCATCCGGATTCTCTGCAAGCAAAGCCGCAACCTCGGTTGCCTCTGATTTATATTCCAAAGTCAAATCCTGTGTACTCATTCCATTTTCATTAAGAAGGTACTGTAATACATAGTCCGGTGTAGTACCCTTACCCGTCAGATAAAGAGTCTTTCCCTTCAAATCCTCCATAGACTTAACAGACTCATCCCCGGATACCATATACAAAACCCCCAACGTATTTATATCAATAACCGAAACCCCGCCCTTTGTATTATTATACAAAATACTTGCCACATTAGCAGGCACTAACACAATATCCAAATCTCCCGAAACCAACTTTGGAAGCAGCTCGTCAGCCGCTACTGCCATCGTAAAATCATAATTATTTACAGTCTCCCCCTCATCCGAAAGCTCCATCAACCTCACAAGCCCCATAGAAGTAGGCCCCTTCAGCGCCCCTATTCTAATATCCACACCATCTGCTTCGGTCTGCTCCTCTGACTCAGTCTTATCCTCTGCTCCGACACTATTCTCCACTTCACTCCTGTCCACCGTTCCATTTCCATCCGTTGCCCCACACCCAATAAGAAACACACACACAAATACAATCGCCAAAACAATTACTGCTATTTTTCTCTTCATAATTTCATTCTCCTCCCCTATTATCAAATCTCATGGTGACTGCGAAAAGTTTGTTCCAACAGTCAGAACTGAGACAATATAAATAAAAAGGCGGGGTGAGTTCGCTCCCGCGGTCGAACCCCGTTTTTTATTTATATTGTCTCAGTTCGTCCGTCTGCCACACCCCTTCGCACCACCATCCAAAAAAGCTATGCAAATGAATTGATCATTCACATAGCTTTCTTTCATTGTCCGTTTATACGGATTATTGCTATCCAGCTTTTAGAAACAGGTGTTATTTCATCTGCTCTTCCTGTTTCTTAATCATTCTACGAACCATCTCACCACCGATAGAACCTGCTTCTTTAGATGTCAGGTCACCATTGTAACCTTCCTTTAAGTTAACACCTAACTCAGAAGCAACCTCTGTCTTAAAACGATCCATAGCTGCCTTAGCTTCTGGAACTTCAACTCTATTAGTTTTGTTACTTGCCATTTTCTTTCACCTCCGAAAATACATTTCATCTTTTATCTATATTTGAGATAAGCGATTTAACAGCGCTTATCCCAGAAATATAGATATTAACCCGAAACCGGATTAGGTTATCTGTTCAAGCGTGTTCGTATCACTTATCTTGATGTTAGTATGAACGGATTGAAAAAAAATATTTTGGTAAGTTTTAGTAATATTTTCAATTTAAGTTTACATTTAAACTTAAATTTATTTAAATTTGGCTCTCGTAGACAATCTTTTCTTTCATTGCCTCTGCTTCCTCACTGCCTTTTAGCTCGGTTAAAATAGCAAGTGCAAACGGAATAGCTGCTCCCATGCCACGTCCCGTAATGACATTACCGTCAACAACCGCTGCCTTCTTCGACACTGAAGCGCCTTCAAGATGACTTTCAAATGTAGGATAAGAGCAGGCAGTTTTTCCTTTTAATATACCCTTGTGTCCCAAAATACTGGGTGCTGCGCAGATTGCCGCAACATATTTTCCATTATTATAAAATTCATCAATTTTGTTCATCAATGGCTCAAATGCTTCTAAATTTGCGGTTCCCGGCATCCCGCCCGGAAGTACGAGCATGTCCACATTTTCAAAATTAACTTCATTAAATAATTTGTCCATTTCTACAGTAATATTATGCGAGCTTGTTACCGTCTTCTCTCCAGTAACAGAAACCATGTCCACATCAATTTCCGCGCGCCGTAAAATGTCCACTACAGTCAACGCTTCAATTTCCTCATATCCTGTTGCAAAGAAAATACATACTTTACTCATATAATCCTCCATTCTTTCTAATACTTATATAAACAATTGCGGTTCATATATTAATCTGTTAAAATTTATTATATTAAGATTCGGGTGTCAAAAGGTACATTTAAAAAAATATATGGCAAGCTGCACAAATATTTATCTGTACATGTGCTTTTGGAAGGAAATTAGAATTTCTTAGCATTCCTATTACAATACCCAGCAATTTCGGAACACGATGTTCCGAAAAGGGGCAGCTGAGCCATGGATGGCGAATTTGCCCCGGTTGCGTTTGTCTTTCACAACCTAAATAGGAATGTTTAGAAATTCTTATTTCCGTACAGTGGCATAGGTACAGATAAATATTTGCGCAACTTGCCCCACAAAGTTTTAAATGTACCTTTTGACACCCGAATCTTATATTAGATAATTGCAAAAGGAGGCTCCGCTATGGAAATCGAACGAAAATTCACAGTAAAAACTCTCCCGGTCAATCTGGAGCAATATCCGTTCCATATAATAGAACAGGCATATTTAAATACTGACCCTGTTGTCAGAATCAGAAAAGAAGACGATAACTACTACCTCACCTACAAAGGCAAAGGGTTAATGGCCAGAGAAGAGTACAATCTCCCTCTTAACGAACAGTCCTACTATCATCTCCGCGATAAAGCTGACGGAAATATAATAGCAAAAAAACGTTATCTCATTCCTATTGAGAATCCGACATTTGCGTCAAATTTTCAATTTCCGGTTGACCCAATCAGTCTAACTATAGAGCTTGATATATTTGAGGCTCCTTTTGATAAGCTTATCATCGCCGAAGTTGAATTTCCAAGTAAAGAGAGCGCCGAAGCATTTCTTCCGGTCGACTGGTTTCTTGAGGACGTTACCAACAATCCAGAGTACCATAATTCCAACCTAAGCCGTAAGAATCTTCAAGCCAAGCCAAACTGTTAAAAACCTTCCCTACAGTCTTGAGTATAGCTTCGTCATATTTCTTATTTTTATGACGAGTTCCTCATCAAAGGCATCCGGTAACATTCTCCACTTCCAGTTAATGCCAAGCGTAGAGGGTATGTTAATCCTTGCTTCCGAACCAAGACCAAGATAATCCTGCATTGGTATGATACAGGTATCGGCTACGCTTGCCATTGCGGCTCTTATAAACTCCCACTGTATATCCTTATTTTTCTTAATATTAAGGTACTTCTTAGCAAATGACACATCCCGCCTATTCATGCACTTAAGCCATCCAAGCGTTGTATCATTGTCGTGCGTTCCGGTATAAACTACACAGTTTGGCGTATAGTTGTGCGGCAAATAGTCGCTTTCTTCCCTTGAATCAAAGGCAAACTGCAGTATTTTCATTCCGGGATAACCTGTCTTTTTAACCAATTTCAGTACCGAGTCGGTCAAAAATCCCAAATCTTCAGCAATTACTGCCTTTTTACCCAATTTAGCCTTCATTGTTTTAAAAATATCATAGCCCGGTCCCTTTTCCCACTGTCCGATTTCTGCGGTAGGATTTCCGTACGGAATGGAATAATATTCGTCAAATCCCCTGAAATGGTCGATTCTTACTACATCATAGAGCTTATAACAATAAGCGATTCTCTTCATCCACCACTCATAGTCCGTCTTCTTATGATAATCCCAGCGGTATAACGGATTACCCCACAACTGTCCGGTCGCTGAAAATGCATCCGGCGGGCAGCCTGCAACTGCAATCGGCATCAAATTTTCATCCAACTGGAATAATTCCGGATTAGCCCACGTGTCGGAACTGTCAAACGCAACATAAATAGGAATGTCTCCGATAATTTTAACATTCTTTTTATTGGCGTATTCTTTCAGGGCAAACCACTGTTTTGCAAACATGAACTGTTGAAACTTATAAAAATTAATTTCATCCTGATATTTTTCCCTGTACTTATCAAGCGCTTCCTTTTTACGGAGCCTGATATCCTCATCCCACTCTATAAAACTTATGCCGTCAAACGAATTTTTGACAGCCATATAAAGCGCATAATCGTCAAGCCAATACGAATTTTCATTTGCAAAATCCTGATATTCCTTCGTTTCACTGACATTGCTGTTTTCATACGCTGTTCTCAGTACCTTGAATCTGGAAAAATATATTTTCTCATAATCTATGTATTCTTCATTATCTCCAAAATCGTAGCCGTCACAATCCTTTTCAGTCAAATATCCCTCTTCAATCAAGGTCTCCAAGTCAATATAATAAGGATTTCCCGCAAAAGTAGAAAAAGACTGATACGGCGAATCCCCATAGCCTGTAGGTCCAAGTGGCAGTATCTGCCAATAGGTCTGACCTGCCTGCTCCAGTAAGTCTACAAATTCATATGCCTGTTTAGAAAATGTCCCTATTCCGTACTTAGACGGAATACTTGAAACAGGCAGTAATATACCGCTCTTTCTCATATCTTATCCCCCCATATTTAAGGATATTTGTGTATTGCTTATTTATAAACATATATCATTGTTATTTTACTATCCTTCTCAAGAAGTATCAAGAGAAAAGCTAGTAACAAACAAGAAAATTGTCCACACATTTCCGTTATCGGCTACAACAGCAACGGCGTTATATCCCGCACAGATTCAAAAATAAGGTGCGGAACCACCTCTGATTCCTGCGCATCGGCATATGACGCTTCTCCGCTAAGCACCAGAATACTTTTTAAACCGTTGTTTACGCCTGCCGCAATATCCGTATAAAGTCTGTCGCCTGCCATTGCAATCTCATCTTTTGGCACGCCCATCCTTTTTACCAGATAATCCACAATGAAACCGTTTGGTTTACCGATAATGCAGTCAGGATTGCGCCCTGTTGAGGCATGTATAAATGCATGAATGGCGCCTATATCCGGAATAAATCCTGTTTCTGTCGGGCAGTTGTAATCGGGATGGGTAGCTATATAAGGAAGGCCTTCCCTGACAAAATCGCATACCTTACACATTTTATCGTAATTTAGTGAAGTATCAAACGCCGTAACAACCACATCGGGGTTTTCGTCATCCAAAGTTATTCCCTCTTGTTCAAATTCCTCACATAAAAGCGGATTTCCAAGCAGAAATACCTTTTTACCGGAAAAATGCTCCTGCAAATAGCAGATGGTGGCCTGAGCGGATGTAATAATTTTATCTTCTCCCACATCTAAGCCCATTCGGTGCAGCTTATCAACATAAACCGCCGGATTTTTTGACGAATTATTGGTCAAAAAAACGTATTTTCTTCCGGACTCCTCTATTCTTTTCAAGAATTCCACCGCGCCGTCAATCCACTTTTCACCCAGATAAATTGTACCGTCCATATCCAGCGCAAAACATTTTATTCCTTCTATAATATTCTGCTTGTCCTGATTTATTGCAGGGATTGTACTTTTCATATTAATACCATGCCTTTCTTCCGACTTTAAGTATAAGTATAATTATTATTCTTTTTACCTGCAACTAATTTTTACCAAAGCGGCTATGCTTCGCTTGAATCATTTTCTCCAATATGCTACTATTGACATATCAATTTACGTTTTACGAAAGGCATGGGGGATTTTTATGAAAGAACAATTATACACAATTCCATTAAACGATGCGGTAAATGCCAAGGATGAATGTCCATTCTGCTATATTGAAAGAAATGTGGAACAGGATTTGCTGGACTTTACATTGGGCTCAGGCTCTTCCTATATGGAAAGCGATGTCAGGGAAGCAACCGATAAAGCGGGATTTTGCAGGACACATTTTAAGAAAATGTTTGATTACGGCAATACGCTTGGCAATGCATGGATTCTTAAAACCCATTATATCCGCATGAACAATGAAATGAAGGCGCAGTTTAAAAACTACACTCCCTCTAAAACTTCTTTCAAAGATAAATTTAAGAAACATGCCGAAGGCACCAATCCTATTGGTATCTGGGTAAAGGAAAAAGAGAAGTCCTGCTATATCTGCAACCGTTTTGAGGATACATATAAACGTTATATCGACACCTTTTTCTTTATGTATAAAAAAGACCCGGAATTTATTGATAAAATAAAGAACAGTAAGGGCTTTTGCCTTCACCACTTCGGAGATTTGTGCGAAGCTGCCGAGAATCAGTTAAACGATAAAGAGAAAGCAGATTTCTTTGAAATGGTCTTTGAACTTATGGAAAATAATATGGAAAGACTGGCGGAGGACGTTGCATGGTTGGTTGAAAAGTTCGATTACCTTAATAAAGACGCTGACTGGAAAAATTCCAAAGACGCCATCCAACGCGGAATGCAGAAATTAAAAGGAGGCTATCCTGCGGACGCCCCCTATAAAAAATCTTAAATTGCATCTAAAGAGTTATCGTTGTCTTCATACTCTTCATCTTCGTCATCAAAAAACTCTTCGACTTTTTCTTCAGCCTCGTCTACTGCCTTGGCTGTATCTTCTGCCAGGCCGACAATCTTATCGGTTGCCTCGGCCTTGGCTGCATTCAGGCCTTCTTTAAAATCAGCCGCTTTCTCATTAATTGTTTCTTCTACTTTCTCGGCTGCTTCTTCTACTTTCTCTACGGTCTCTTCAACCTTCTCTGATGCCTTTGTCAAATCTAAATCAACATATTTACGATCTGCTTCAGATTGAACATCGGTTTCGTCATAATCTAAATCATCATCGAAGTCATCATAGTCTTCATCATCATCAAAATCATCATCTAAGAAATCATTCTTTTTCATGAAGAAGTAATATGCCCCTGCTGCAAGAGCGCCAAGCGCAGCCGTTGTCATTACAAATTTACCAAATTTCTTTGCCATGCGGAAGTCTCCTTTCACTTTTCCCCGTTTCTTTTATTCACATACCAATATATTAATACTATTTTGTGAAAATGAAAAGGGAATATGTGCAAAAAACAATTAAAAAAGAATTATTTTTTTTAGGATTCTCACTTTAACACAATATCTTGTGTTTTTAAAAAAAGAATTACTAGTTTTTTCAAATTATTGAATAAGGCGTCTTTTTGTGGTATATTAAAGTTCGACTCATATAGTCAATTTATATTATTTTTAGATAGAACATTTGTGCGTAGAAGGGATTTTGAATGAACGAAAAATTTTTTGATCTGAAAAAAGAAAAACAGGACAGAATGATTAACGCCGCACTGAAAGTATTTGCGCTAAACGGATATAAACATGCCAGTACTGACGATATTGTCGCTGAGGCCGGAATCAGTAAAGGTCTGCTGTTTCACTATTTTGGAAGTAAGCTCGGTCTTTATACATTTCTTTATGACTATAGTGTCAGATTTATGAAACTGGAATTGACCAGAGGGGTCGATGGTTCAAAGGATTATTTTGAAATACGCAAAAAGATGGAATTCTCCAAAATGCAGGTGCTCAAGAACTATCCTTATATGCAGAATTTCTTAGACCGCTCTAAGTCAGAAAATGTCAAAGAGGCGCTGCTTGCCATTGAAGACCAGCGTGGCACTATGGCAGAAGTCTATTCGGAAATAGTAAGCAAGGCCGATAAGAGCCTTCTTAAAAATAATGTGGACTTCGAAAAATTGGATTCAATGTTGGAATATACCATCAAGGGGCTTATGAGTGAACATTTCTTAGAAGCGTCCTTTAACCCTGAAATGCTATATGCGGAAATCTGCGAATATCTTATAATGATGAAGAAACTTACATGTAACCCATAGGATTTTCCAAAAAATAAGCGCCGTCGGCTTAAATGTCCGGCGGCGCTTTTATTATATTATTTTTTAGCGGCGTTTCTTTGCTTAACCTTCTTAACCAGCATCTCCTTAACATCTCTTGCCTTATCCTTCATACGCGGATTAGCCGTAGGATTGGTAAGTATACCGGATATCAGACGGTTTGATACGTCGAATTGTTCAAAACGCATCGCTGTTACTGCGATCAAATAATCTACAGTAGTCTCATCCATTCCGCACATCGGGAAACTCTCTGTCTGTCTTGCAGATAAAAAGCCTTCCAATGCATTATGCAAAAAGTTATTTTCCTCTTCGTCAATTGCCTTTTTCTTATTCTCATATTCCGGGTCAGAGGTATCCAGATGCTCTCCCTTGCTGCGAAGCAGCCACGCCGCCTTCAAACATATATATGCCTTTTCACTGGGTTTTGCCTGCTTTACTATGGCATTAACCAGTGACAGCTTATAACGCTCCAGCGCTTCATCATAATCATAAGTCTCGTTCATCTCTTCCTTAGGTTTAAAAGACGCTGAAATTTTTTCTTTAATACTATTGGCCTGATAAGCTGAAACAAATTTAAAAAATCTGCTGAGCGCCGCGTAACCACAGTTCGGACACATAATGACATCATATTTTAATAAATCTACCTGATCGTATTTCGGTCTGAGATCAATATCTGTTCCTGCCAGCTTTACCTTACCGACTTTTACGGTTCTTGCCTTAAAGTCCTTATCACAAACAGGGCATTTAAAAGATTTATCAAACAGATAATCCTGCTCCTGCATTACATGTGCAGCAGGCTTGCCATCTGCACCTACCTCTCCCTCTTTCTTAGGCTCCTCATATAAATTCATGTTTTCCAGATTGCCCAGTCCAAACTGGCCCAATCCTGACAATAAATCTGCCATTTGTATACCCTCCCAGTTTTTATTATTCTATGATATTATATTTTGCGACTTTATTATTTTGGTAGGACATAAGAACTCTTAAGCGATACAATCCGGTTAAATACCAGTGCATCCGGTTTGGAATCTTTACAGTCCACGCAGAAAAATCCCTGCCTTACGAATTGGAAGCTGTCATATGCAGCCGAACCTGCAACCGATGGCTCGATACGACACTCTTTTAACACCGTAAGGGAATCAGGGTTAAGATTCAGACTTCCGTCCTCATTATAAACGCCTTTTTCTTCATCTATGATATTCTCATACAACCGCACCTGTGCCTTGATTGATTTAGAAGCCGGTACCCAATGGATTGTCCCTTTGACCTTACGCCCATCCGGACTGTTGCCGCCCTTAGACGCCGGATCATACGTACAATGAACCACTGTAACATTGCCGTTATCATCCTTTTCATAACCTGTGCAGGTAACAAAGTATGCATGCATCAACCTGACTTCATTTCCCGGAAAGAGTCTGAAATATTTCTTCGGCGGTTCCTCCATAAAGTCATCCCTGTCAATGTAAAGCTCTTTTTCAAAAGGAATTTCCCTGCTTCCAAGACTCTCGTTTTCTAAATTATTGGCTACCGTAAGCATCTCGGTCTGACCTTCCGGATAGTTATCTATTACCAGCTTAATCGGGTCAAGAGCCGCCATGACACGCGGTCTTTTAAGTTTAAGGTCTTCCCTTATGCAATACTCAAGCATTGAATATTCCGCAGAGGAATTGGCTTTGGACACGCCGCATAAATCTACGAAACGCTGTATAGATTCGGGAGTAAACCCTCTTCTCCGGAGCGCCGCTATAGATACCAGCCTCGGATCATCCCAACCGTCAACTATTCCGTCTTCAACAAGCTTTTTAATATATCTTTTTCCAGTGACTACATTAGTCAAATACATCTTGGCAAATTCTATCTGCTTCGGCGGATGCGGATATTCAAGCTCCTCTACCACCCAGTTATAAAGCGGTCTGTGGTCCTCAAATTCCAATGTACAAATCGAGTGTGTAACGCCCTCAATTGCATCCTCAATCGGATGCGCAAAGTCATACATCGGATATATGCACCATTTATCACCGGTATTATGATGGGATAAATGCGCCACTCTGTAAAGTACCGGATCCCTCATATTAATATTAGGAGAAGACATATCTATCTTAGCCCGCAGGGTCTTTGTTCCGTCCTCGTACTTTCCGTTTTTCATATCTTCAAACATCTGCAGATTTTCGTCTATGCTTCTGTCGCGATTAGGGTCGTCTTTTCCCGGCTCAGTCAGAGTGCCTCTGTACTCACGCATTTCTTCAGCGCTCAGATCCGATATATAGGCCTTACCCTTTTTAATTAATTTAACCGCTCCTTCGTACATTTCATCAAAATAATCGGAAGCAAAGAACAATCTATCCTCAAAATCCGCTCCAAGCCACTTTACGTCGGCTTTGATTGATTCCACAAATTCGTTCTTTTCCTTGGTCGGATTCGTATCATCAAAACGCATATTGAACTTACCGCCGTATTCTTTGGCAAGTCCATAATTTAAGAGTATGCTTTTTGCATGACCGATGTGAAGATAACCGTTCGGCTCCGGCGGAAACCTTGTGTGTACCGTATTATACACTCCTTCAGCCAGATCCTTATCAATAATCTGCTCAATGAAATTTCTGGAAACTACCTCTTTCTCAGTTCCTTCTAGTATCTTCTCATTTTCGCTCATAATTACATTTTAAGCGCCATCGAACATATGGACGCTGTCTGCTACCTCCTTTGGCGGCTGTTAATTAATTATTCTATCGCCATTATTAGTATATTACCATAGGAAGAACAAAATATAAAGTAGAAATTAAAATCTTATAGTGATTTTTAATGTCGGTAAATGAATAGACTTTAAACTTAAATTGTGATATATTTATATTGTATCAATCAGTCTAAGGCACAATATAGAGAGTAGGTGATTATATGCCATCAGATATTGACAAAATTAAGAATAAAAAGATTGGAGAAT
>CAMWKB010000012.1 GCA_947174705.1 uncultured Lachnospiraceae bacterium | reverse complement strand
TAAACGTGGATGAAGGCGGCAGCGGAGACGGTGATGCTTACAGGACAGGAACAATTACATGGTATTTTAACGGAACGGAGGTAACAGGTGACGAAAAGTCTTATTCGTTTACGGAAACAATACAGGGGACGACGTCGGAATTTAACGGTCTGCAAATAGACGCAAGTAATGAGAACGGGAAGCTGGGTTATAACAGTGCTGGCTATACACAGTTTAATTCAGGGACGAAAATCAGCGTGCCTGTAAGCGGCAATGCGGAAATAACGATAGAGTCATATCCGGGACAGTACAAATACACGGTGGGAGGAACCGCGGCAGATGCTGACAGCTTCACTTATACGCATAAGGGAGAAGCGGGGTATGTGGATGTAATAGCGACAGGCGGCGCGTATATCTATTCCATCACGGTGGTGAACAAAGAAGTCAATACCGACGACGAAATCACCAACTCCACCCTCATATCAGGCGATGGCAAGATTGATGTATGGGATTTCGGTGCAGAGCAGCTTAATACAAGCCAGTATAACAACAAGCTGACAGCAGACATTATTAACGGCTGGTATTCGGAGGGGACGACAGCCGGTTCAACAGGTGTAGGTATTGCAGGTTTTGAAGTAAAAGATAGTAATGGTAAAACAGAGTTAAAGTTCAACGCCGCAAGTGCGACCAATCACAGAATCAGAACAACTAATACCAATTTGACGAGATATGATAATAAGAGTCTTACATATAACAATGTAACATATACGGGATACTTGTATTCTAATAAAGAAAAAACCCGTGATGCAAACCTTGAACTCGCGGTACAGGAAGGCGATATTGTTACATTGGTTGTTTCCTCAAATGGAAATAATTCGACAATTAGCTTTGAGTCTCCGAGTGGTGAGGTTGACAGTCAGTTGTATGATACATCTGACAAGGACAATACAGCCATAATGACATTCTACGCAGCGGAAACAGGGCTTTACAAAATTTATACGTTAGATGAAAAACTCTGCGTTGCAAGAATTTACAGAGAGCGCCCTGTACTTGTGAAGGTTAGCGGTTCGGTAACAGCTCCTTCAGGGATTCCGTCAGGTTACTCGATTACGTTTGAGAATCAGACTACGGGCGTTAAGAGAAAGGCTGATGTAGAGGAAAATGCCTATGAAGTCGAACTTCAGGAAGGTTATAAGTATACGGTAGGTCTGCTTGGGGCAGATGAGTATGTTGCAAAAGAGGGTAATGAAATAGACCTTACGGCAAAAACAGGTCAGGACAGAACAAACAATATAACCATTGAAGGTGTTGAACTCGTAAGTGTGAGTGGCAGTTTCGAAGGCATTGACACAGCTGATTTAGATAAGCTTGATATAACATTTGAAAATAAGGATATGGTATATCAGCCTAAGCTGACAATTAAAAACGGCGCTTATTCCGCAAAGTTTGAAAAGGATGTTGAGTATACAGTAAACGTTGCGGATAAGAAAAAAAAGTATGCAAAGGATGACTACATTCTCAAGACGGAAACGGTCACGGCAGCAGCAGATGCAACCGACAAGAATATTACTTTTGAGAAAAAACCGACCTATAAAGTCACAATCGTTCCTGCAGGGGATGCGACAAGTCTTGATGATATTGCAGGCGCAGAATATACGTTTTATTACATTGACATTGAGCAGGAAGGTATTGATAAGCGAAACGGATACTCTTATACGTTTGACGACCCTGATAAAATAGAGTTAAGGGACGGCTCTTATGAGATTGAGATAGAAGGCAGCGGTGCATATGTTCAGCAGCTTACTTCGATTCTCGTGGTAAACGGTGCAGCAGTCAGCAAGACTATCAATTTCAAGTATGGTATCTCGGAGTGGGATTTCACTTCAAGTAAATATACGGGACAGTCGCCGTATAACGGGTTGGTCATCACAGGTGGCAAGAAGCATGGCACTCAATACGGAATGCAGATTACCGGTGGAACTGTTGAAATTCCGGTTCAGGGAAATTGTAAGATTATCGTAAGTGTTGGCTACAATTGGGATGTCAGCATAGGAGAGAAAAATTATAAAGATAATACAGATTCCGGGGACATAGATGTGACATTTAACTACACGGGAGCAGCGGGAACTGTTACATTGACCACAGGAAACAGCTTTACCAGCTACATTAAGAAAATAAAATTAGAGCTGGAAGATACAAAAGAAGAGTATAAGAGCACAATTACCGTAGGCGAATCCGGTTGTGATTATACGACAATCAATGATGCGCTTGACGCTGTATCGAAGATGGACAGATCGAACGATCAGCGTGTGACAATTGAAATTCAGCCGGGCAATTACGAGGAGATGCTTGTAGTAACCCAGCCGAACGTTACTTTTAAAAATGCAAGCGCATCACCTAGCATCCAATTAAAGGATAAAGGTGTTGGCATTGACGACAATGCCGTGCGTATTACATGGTATTACGGACATGGATATACGTATTACAGTATGGGAGCTGACTGTAAATACAGTGCAGAACTTTTGGCAGTTAACAAAGAAAACGGATATCCTTCATTTGAAAATCCGGGCGCGGGTACAACGAACGGAAGTTATTGGAATGCGTCTGTTGTAATCAGTGCAAACGGTTTTCAGGCAGAAGGAATTATATTCGAAAATTCCTTTAATCAGTATGTATCTGAGAAGTCTGTGGAAGATACACTGGTAGCCCAGAGTGGAGCAAAAGAGGGCAATACACCGAGAGCAGAATTAAAGACAGCGGGTGATACAAAAGTTCAGGAAAAGGCTTACGTGGAGAGAGCGACTGCGATTGCCCTGACAAATAATGTGAAGGAAGCATGGTTTGACAACTGCTCTTTCGTGGGAAGACAGGATGTGGTGTACGGCGGTGAAAATGCAACGGCAGCATTTTATGACTGTGATGTATACGGTGCGGTAGACTATATCTTCGGCGGTATGACGGCAGTATTTGCAAAGTGCGACTTAATCCTTAATACCAGCGATACAGACGGAGATATAGCATACATTACGGCGCCCCAGCAGAAATCAGGGCGCGGATATTTAATGTACAACTGTCATGTAACATCAATTACTCCGGGCGTTGATTCAGCCTCTACATATCTTTCAAAGCCGGGCGGATTCGGCCGAGCATGGCAGGGAGGCACAGGTGAAGCCGTATTTTATTATACAATCATTGATGAAACAGATGCACATTGGGCAACTGAAAAAGGCAAGTCTCTCATAACGCCTAAAGCATGGTATTCCGGATTGTCAACAGGTTCACAATTGTGTACTGAGTATGGAACAATAGAGCTTTCGGGAGTGGATAACTCTTCCGCGAGAGAGACTACACTGGGCGGCGGCGTCCTTACCGAGCCAAAGCTTGCTGACGGCAGTGAAATCACGGTTGCAACCTTCTTGGGAAGCTGGAATCCTTTTGAAGGAAAGAATATGGAACTTCCGGGACCGGTATCCGCTCCGACGCCGGATATACCGTCAGGAGAAGTTCTGCCAAATCAGGAAATTACACTGACCAGTAAGACGGAAGGCGCGGAGATTTACTATACAACAGATGGAACTGATCCGAGTGCGGAAAATGGCACACTTTATACAGCTCCGATTGTTGTTAATGCGGATATGACCATCAAGGCAATTGCGGTAAAACTAGGTTACAACGATAGTAATATTGTCACTTATTCCTATACGGTTTTGGAGGGTGTCGATCCGGAGACCTTCGTATATTCTCCTGCTTCTGATACACCAGAGGGAGAAGTGGCAAAAGGGACTACCATTATTCTGACCAGCGCAACAGCAGATGCAGTAATTTATTATACAACGGATGGAACCAATCCAAGCGCGGAAGACGGTACGCTTTATGAAACCCCGATTGTTATTGAAGCGACAACAACCATTAAGGCAATTGCAGTAAAGGGAGAGAATGTAAGCAACATCAGCACATTCGAATATACAATTGACGATGGCAGCGGCGGCTTCAGCGGCACTGGCGAAGGATTAGAGATTATCCTTAATAAGGAAGACTACACCTATACCGGAAGTGCAATAATTCCTAAATATACAGTAACTTATGACGGAGAACCTCTCATTCCTGGTATTGAGTATACTGTTAAATTCAGCAATAATGTTAAGGTTGCTGACAGTAAGGCTAAGATTACCGTAACCGGTAAGGGCAACCTGAGCGGAAAAACAGACAAGACCTTTAATATTAAGCAGAAGAGTCTGGCTAAGAGTGATGAATTAGGTGCAGGAGCGGTAGAAGGCGATAAATTGGTAGTAGTAGATGGCGCTAAGGCAACACCTGTTCTGACCTACAATGGAAAGAAACTGGCAGCTAATAAGGACTTTGAGTTTGCTGTTCCAGGTAATAAGAGCAAGAAGTGGTCTACTGCTGACAATGAAACAAAAGTAACAATCAATGGAAAAGGCAGCTTCAAGGATTCACGTGAACTGGATGTAGTTGTTGTATCTAAGGAAGCGCAGAAGAATGTAAAACTTGTTGTTAAGCTTGATAATACTGCGAACAAGAATATAATCTATGACGGAACGCCAAAGAAACCTACATTTACTTCTATAGAGAACAAAGGTAAGACTAAGACTCTTGTAGAAGGTACGGATTATATAGTATCATATCCAAGCGATATAATCAGTGCAGGCAAGAAGACATTCACAGTTACAGGAATCAGTGCAGACTGCGTGGGAACAGTATCTAAGACCTATACTATCAAACCGGCAGCTAAGGATGAAACCAAGGTAAAAGTAGCACTGGATGGTACAGAAGTGTCTGCAGGCAACACTAAACTTAAATTTGTAAGTACAGGGGTTACATTTGCAAAAGATGCTCTTGAAGTTACATATGATGGAAAGGAACTGGATCAGGGTGTAGATTACAAGATTACCTACAGTGCAAACAAGAAAGTAGGAACTGCAAAATACACTGTAACAGGACTTGGAAACTATAAGGGAGTAAAGAAGACCGGACAATTCACAATTGAAAAAGCAGCAATGAGTGAAGCAAATGTTACTGTTATAGTTTCGGATGTGGCTTTTGGTAAAGCCAAGGTATATAAGTCTGTACCATGTGTAATTGAGAATGACACTAATACACTGCTTAAGAAATCTAATTACAAAGTAACATACTGTAGTGATGCAGCTGGAACAACGCCTTTAGGCAAGAGTACAGCAGCTGGAACAGCATATGTAAAGATTGAAGGTAAAGGTGGATATGACAGCTCAACATCCATAATCAAGTCATATGAAATTAAGGCTGTTGATAGCAGCACCGTTAAAGACCTGTCTACAGCTAAGATAACTTTCTATGACGCAGCAGGAGCAACAAAGCCTGCTAAGAATTTCAGCTATACAGGTGAACCTGTGCAGCCTTACAGCATGAGGATTACCTTCAAGGGTAAGAACAACTTTGTTGATGTTGTTCTTGATAAAGAAGCTAATGGCTTTGATAGTGCGTTATACGGTAAGTTCGATATAACATTTGTAAATAACACTAACAAAGGAACGGCAAGCGTAATAGTTAAAGCAGATGATGATAGCTATGTGGGCGGAAAGACAGCGACATTCAAAATAGCGGCTCGAAGCCTTAAAAACTTCACATGGGGAAGTGTTTCGACAACTTCATTCTTTGACTTATTTAAGTAATCGGACTCAGAAGTTTAGGCACGTATAAAATTAAAAAGAGGGTGTTCCAAAGGTTATACAACCGGAGGAACATCCTCTTTTTTATTAAAAAATACTAATTTACCTATTCGTCTTACTTCCGCACTTCGGGCAGACACTTCCGTTTTTATAAACGTATCCACAGCGGTAACAGTGTATCACATCATGTTTTTCTTTTGCCATATATTCAATACTTCTGGATTCAGGCTTTTCCTTAAGGTAGGTTGCAAAATCATCCAGAATTTTTGCAAATATTTCCCAATTGTCCGAAATCACGTTATTAGGAAGTTTTTCTTTTCCTCCGCCCATATGTTTAATATAAATGCCTTTTGAAAAAAAACGGTTAGCGGATTTTACTTTGTTAATATCCAATATGTTTATTTTGCCGGATTTTAAGAAAGTATGATAGAAAATGTGGTCCGGAGTAAGCACAAAGCCTTCTTTTCCGTTTCTGGCACGTGAAGTATCACAGACCATAAGAGGATACTCATATTCTCCCCTTGCGGCCGCATATCCGTCTATTGCGCGAAACATAGCCTGGCGTTCCCGTTCAAGGTCAGCATCGGCATTTACTCTTTCATCATCATACTCTTGATATTTGCTCTGAGCGCCTTGTGCGAGTTTCATCTCTTCCCTTGCATTATAGAAATAAAAACCATCGTAGTCAGGCATTTTATCATCCATATCATTTTTTAATTTCCGCATAAGCTGAGTGCTTTCGTCGGTTTTAAGTTTAGTAAGGCGTCTCTTGATCATTTCTAAGGTATCGGTCTTTAATTCTGGCAGAAACATGCCTTGGCTGATTTCTTCGTACGCCTTAAGACCCTCTTCAAAAGAAAGGGTTACAATGCTGGGACAGATTCTTTCGATTGCATCTTCGTCAAGCTGTCGGATTTTATCATATATTTTTTCCAGAAAAGGAGCCTTATTTTCTTCCTTATAATCACGTTCCTTTAATTCTTCATAGAGCTTCTGCCACGCATTTCTGTCCTTCTTGCCGCCGCGCTTCATCATTGCGGATATCTCTTCTTTTTCCGCCATATCCATCCGATGGTCTATTTGTGTACGGTATGGCGTTAAATCTACTTCTTTATATTGATCCAGTTTATCCAAATATACGGAAAGCTGCTTTCTGTCCATATGCAGTGGCATGTGCACAATCAAATGCTCTGCTTCCCTGTTTGCGCGGGCGGATTTGACAAGATTTAATTTCTCTAATGTTTCCCGCTTGAGTTCATCTGGAATATCCGTATTTTCCACATCTTTTATTATTTGCTCGATTTCAGCATAAGTTTTATTTTTGCTAAGCTCAACCTTTTGTTCCAGAGCTTTTGCTTCTGCCTTATATAAAAGAGCGTTTATATTCTTTATATAGCTTTCCTTTTTATCCTCGGCAAGAACCGTTTCCTTTTCAATTTGTTTTTTTAGGTCTGAGAGCTGTTTGAGAGACAAATTGCCCATAGCGTTCATACGGGCGTCATATTTGACCGTTAGCTTCGCTTTAAGGGTGGACCTTACTGCGGCTGTATAATTGGCGTCTTGGGTGCTTAAACGCTGTTCTGGGGCATCAGATTCGCCTTTGCGCTCTAAGTCAGATAGAATGGCTTTTAACTCATCTGTTGTTTTCTTGGAAAGCTGGGCTATCTGAATACGTGAAGGCGGAGCATCTGCCTGTGCAGCGCTGGGTAAAGCCGGAGCGCTGGCAGAGTCTGGGTTTTGTACGCTATTGTGTTGGGTTACCGGTTGGCTCTGCGGTTGTGAAGCATGTGATGTTGAACTTTGTATTTCCGGGCGCTGTACTTCCGGCTGTTGTTTTTCCGGGCGTTGAGGTTCTGAGAGTTTAGTATCCGGGTATTTGGACTCTGGACGTTGTCCTGTCGGTTCTTGTGTTGTAGAATATGGAGACTCTAAATTGTGACCGACTGTGGGATGATCCGTCTGAGTCTGCTCTTCAATGCTTTGTTCTTTAGAAACCGCCGCAGCTACTGCTTCATCAGCAGAAGCATCCGGAATATCAGTATTGTCAGAATCTGTGACCTTTCTATTTTTGTTTTTGGAGAAAAATCTGCTTCCACCTTTGGACAGTTTTTCTTTTATACTCTTCATTTTTGAAAGAGGGGCAGAATCTGGGCTGCTGGCGGAACCGATATTATCATCTTTTGCCTGCTCGGATTGTTCGTCTGAGGCTTTATTTGGTGCTTCTACACCGTCTTTCTTTCGGTTGCGCTCTGATTCAAATTCATTAAAGTTGGGATTTGTAGTACGTTCAGCCCTGTAACCTAAAATATCCAGGTAGTCTTCATAGGCAACCCGGTCGGAATCAAAATTTAAATTATATATATCACCTTCCTGCAGTAATTTCTGAGGTCTTGGTGTATAGAGTATATTACAGTTGTGGCAAGCATAGGTTCTGGCCATGAATACCCTGCCTTCGTCTGTCTCGATCAAGAGTTCTTTATCCACAGGATATACACCCAAATATAGTCTTCCTTCACATTTTGGGCATAAGTAATTTGTCATATAAAAATTATTACCGATGCGCGACTTAGCAGAATCGCTGTCACTTATGGGCGATCTTGTAAAGTGCGCGGTATCTTTCTTCCAACATAGATTGTGCCAGAGACCGATTTCATAATCGTTTTCGTAATCATCTAAATCAAAACTGTTTCTGTGGCGTGATCTGGCGTCATTTTCACCGGATGACTCTCCTTGTGAGGCAGCTTCATTCTCGTCGCCTGCCTCGGCTGTGATTAAGCTCTGTTTATCATTCAGCTTCAGTTCCTGTCTTAATAGCTTTAATGCAGAAATCACGGCGTCTTCATAAGTAATCTGCATGCCGCTTTTATAAAAGCGGAAATTGCTTTCGCCAAATTCAGGCTCGACGCTTACAGGACGAAAAATTTGTGAAAACAGTGTATTCAGGGTCTTATAGTCCTTATCCACCTTAAGACCGTTTATTGAGCCCCATTTTCCAAAAGCATATATGGTTATATTAAGCACATTGTTAAGAAAAGCGTCGCTTGGAAGAGTCTCAAGCTGGGCGCTTTCCGGTGGGATTTCCAGAATGGTTGTATATATTTTGGTATTGTCAAAATTAAAAACCAATGAACGGACATCTCCCGCAAGGATAAGGTAATTGTTTGTCACAACTAAAATATCATTCCATGTGACCGGCATGTTCATTGTTTTAATTAATCTTTTAAAAACGTTTTTTAATTCCGGATTTGCTTTTATTAATAGCACTGTAACCACCTCATTGTCAAAGATGCCACCCCTTACGAGGCGGCATCTTATAATCATACTATTGCAATAATTCCCCCGCATTATACCTGGCTATAATAGACTGAATACGCTCTACAGGGTTCAGCAGATCGCTGATTGATGAATCGTGATTTAACGTATCGATTATATATGCTATATATTTACTTAAATCGCAGTCAATATACCACTCACGTTTAAGAAGTTCCGGTGGTTGGTATATTAAATTAGTTGTAAGAACCCTGTCAACGATACCGTCTTCATAAGCTTTATCAAAACGTTCCAGTCCGGATGTAAATAAACCGAAGGTAGCAAATGCAAAAATACGTTTGGCCTTTCTGGCTTTTAGGGCAGCGGCAACTTCAAGTATGGTATTGCCGGAAGAGATCATGTCATCAATAATGATCACATCCTTACCCTCTATGCTGCTTCCGAGAAATTCGTGTGCAACAACCGGATTATGTCCGTTTACTAATCTGGTATAGTCTCTTCTCTTATAAAACATACCCATGTCCAGCCCTAATACATTGGCAATATAGATTGCCCTGCTGGTGCCGCCTTCATCGGGGCTTATTACCATCATATGGTCATTGTCGATGTTTAAGCCCTTCACATTATTAAGCAGTCCCTTAATGAACTGGTATGCAGGCTGTACCGTCTCAAAACCATGCAGCGGAATGGCATTCTGTACTCTTGCGTCATGAGCATCGAAGGAAATAATATTATCGACGCCCATTTTAACCATTTCCTGCAGGGCAATCGCACAGTCAAGGGATTCTCTTGAAGATCTTTTGGACTGACGGCTTTCATACAGATATGGCATGATAACTGTTATACGCCTAGCCTTACCGCCGATTGCGGCAATTATACGTTTTAAATCCTGATAATGGTCGTCCGGGGACATGTGGTTTTCGTGTCCGCACAGGGAATATGTCAGGCTGTAATTTGCAACATCTACCAATAGATAAAGGTCGTCGCCCCTGACAGACTGGTTTATAACGCCTTTGGCTTCTCCTGAGCCGAATCTAGGTACTTTGGCATCCAGAATATATGAATCCCGCTGGTAGCCGGTGAAAGCCAGACTGCCTTTGTGCTCGCTTTCGCGCTCAGCTCTCCATTTGACAAGAAAATAATCTACTTTTTCTCCCAGTGATTTACAGCCTTCTAACGGAATGATACCGAGAGAACCGACGGGAATGGTTTCCAGATTTCTTTTTTCTTCGCGCTTTGCCATGAAAAATCCTCACTTTCTGTTCAGTAAACGCTTTTTGTACATACGGATATCAGGTCCGGTCAATTTGCATATCTCATAATGACTGGTGATGCGGGAAAAAATACGATCCGAATATCGGTTACGCAGTTCTTCCAGAGAAAGGTTCGTAGAAATAACAGTTGCTTTTTTGCCCATATGACGTCCGTTTAATAGGGAAAAAAGCTGTGACGTAACAAATTGGTTCGTCAGTTCCGTACCTAAGTCGTCAATAATCAACAAATCGCACTGATATAAATCATTGTGCTGTTCAATCTGGTCTTCGCGATTCTTAAAATCAAACGAATACTTGGATAATAAGTCAAAAAGACCCGACGAACTGAAATAGATAACCGAGTGACCGCTTTCAATTAATTCTTTAGCCACACAGTTAGATAAAAAAGATTTACCTGTACCCACTGTACCATAAAAGAACAAATTATGGTAGTCAGAATTAAAATTTTTTACAAAATTCTGACAGGTGGTAACGGCATTTCTAAAATGCGATAAGTGCTCACCCTCGTAATATTCATAGGATAGAGCATCGAAATTCTCATTCTGGAGCATTTCACGGATATTGGACTGCTCATATAAAAGAGTTATCATTGTCTGTTTAAAACAATGGCATTTCTGACCGTCAATATATCCGGTGTCCCTGCAGTCAGGACAGGTATAAGATGGTTTCAGATAGTCTGCGGGAAGGCCCGCATCTTCAAGAAGCTGCGCTTTTCTCGCCGAAAGGCGGGCAAGCTCAGCTTTAAGTTCTTCTATAGCACTCTCGTTGCCTTCAAGGTACTTTTTGCCCTGGGAGACGGAAAGCGTGGCTATGGTATCTTCTAACTCACGGTAAGCCGGAATATGCTCATATACATACTTAGTCCTGCGCTCTAATTCGTGGCGGGTGTTTAATTGTTTATTTTCATAACCTCTGAGTATGATATCATACTGGGTATTAGTGAGTGACACAGCAGTCTCCTTTTAAATACATTAATTGCTCAAAAGTTCTTTTTCTAATACATCAAAGTCATATTGGTTGTGCATAAACTGATTAAATTTATTGCCGGAAGAAATTTTAGGCTTCCTGCTTTGTTTAAAGTTCTCTTCCAGAGTTTGGATGTCGCCTATATGATGGACGCCGGACTTGTACCAGTTTCCTAAGATACGGTCTGCATATTCAAAGCGGTGCTTATCGGTAGCAAGGACGGTTTTTTCACAAGCGGCACAAATAATGTCAAATTCAAAAGCGTACTCTTTGGTCCAGCGGTTAATGTAAGATACTTCTGTCTTAGTAGGCATGTTAGACTTGCCTAACATTTTCATTACGTCATATACGATCTTGTCATATTTATGCGCATAAAGCTCAGCCTGTTCAGGTGTGGTAACGCCGGACTGCGCCCAGTTGATTGCGACCTTTTCAATGTATCTTAAATCTTTCTTGCCGCGGTCTACGCAGTATTGGATCAAATAATCAATCAAATCTTCCGAAAACCTAAGCTTGTCCGAAATAAAAAAGATTGTCTGCATTTCGCTTGCACTGAGAGTTTTCTTTAGGTACTGTTCCGTAATAAACAGCAGCCTCGAAGTCGATTCATTGGATTTAAAGGCTGTAAGCTGGTCTAAGGAGTAAGCCGGTTTCTCGTAATCAAAAGGCTCTTTTTCGGGAACTGTCTCATGTACAGGTTCTTGCGCATCCAGGTCAAGTAAATGAATCCCGGTCAGATTTTTGGCATCATCATAGTCTAATTTGAGCAGACAGTTTTTCTCCCAATATTTCAGCGCACGCAGAACATCCTTCTCGGTATAATTGAATATATCCGCGATGTTGGAGACGCTGGTAGAGAGTCTTGCGCTCATTATACGTACCAGATAAAGATAAATTTTGAGCTGTGCATCGTTTGCCGGCTGCATATATTCATCTATAAATCGGTTGGAAATCACCGTTGCATCCGTATAATTATCCTGATAAATTGTTAACTGACTCATTCCTGCACACCCCTAAATATCTCAAAGTAAAATGAATTATATCATGATAAATTTTAAAAAGATATAGTCATTTTGACAGAAAGAAAAACCGAACATTTGTTCACAATGCTTGTGGAAAATGTGGATAACAAATATAAAAAAGGAAATAATGGGTAAAAATATCCACACCAAAAATTGAGAGTAAAATCACATTTTGATGTGGATATTGTGGATAATTATTTTTGAAGCAGGTTTTCGCCGATTTTTACAACATCTCCGGCACCCATAGTTATTAACAAATCTCCCTTTGTGCAATTTTTAAGAACAAAATTTTCAATCTCTTCAAAAGAAGAAAAATATAAACACTCGTGTCCAAGGCTTTGTATTTCTTTTTGTAATGTAACAGAGCTTATACCCAGCGTATCCTTTTCCCTTGCGGCATATATGTCGGCAAGAATGATTTTATCGGATATTGTGAGAGCTTTGGCAAACTCATGTAGAAAAGCTTTGGTCCTTGTATAAGTATGCGGCTGGAAGATGCACCAAAGGGTTTTGTGGGGGTAATTTAACGCGGCATTCAAAGTTGCAGTAATTTCTGTCGGGTGATGCGCATAATCATCTATTATAGAGATTCCGTTTATCTCTCCCTTATATTCAAAACGTCTGTCAGTACCGTTAAAATCAAGTAAGGCCTTTTGGATTATACTTTCGTCTATGCCCAGTGATTTGGCGGTCGCAATGGCGGCGCACGCATTGTATACATTGTAAAGTCCGGGTACGCTTAAAGTGTAGACACCCTCGCTTTTCCCGTCTGCTCCCAGCAGGGTAAAGGATGGGTGGCCTAACTCATCATAAGTGATATCTACAGGCGTATAATCGGAGCTTTGGGACGAACCATAAGTAATAACGCGGCAGGAAAGAGAACTTGTAATTTCCTCCACATTAGAAATATCCCCGTTTATTATAAGAGTGCCGTCAGGACCGGGCAGTTTGGCAAATTCATGAAAAGAATTGCGGATATCGTCAATATCCTTAAAAAAGTCAAGATGGTCTTCTTCTATATTAAGAATTATACTTATTTTAGGGAAAAAGCTTAAAAAGCTGTTGGTATATTCGCAGGCTTCGGTTACAAAATACTCCGGACCGCCTACGCGTATGTTGCCGCCTATTGCACGGTATATGCCGCCTATTGACAAGGTGGGATTGGTATCTGCTTCTAACAGAATCTGAGATATCATGGAAGTAGTGGTAGTTTTGCCGTGGGTTCCGCTGACAGCTATGGGAACCTTATAATTTTTCATCATCTGCCCAAGAAGCTGCGCTCTTGTAAGAAAAGGGATATTAAGTTCTTTTCCGGCAACAAATTCCGGATTGTCGCTTTTAATTGCGCTTGTGTATACAATTAAATCCGGACGGTTTGCAAGATTTTCTTTTTTTTGTCCATAATAAATTACGGCGCCTTTGGAACTCAGCGCTTCGGTAAGGGATGAACTTTGTCTGTCTGAGCCGGACACCGTAAAACCTTCCGAAAGAAGGATTTCGGCAAGACCACTCATGCTTATGCCGCCGATTCCCATAAAAAATACATGAATCGGGTTGTTAAAATTAATTTGATACATAATTTATAACTTCCTATTCTTTATTTTTTAAAAAAATATATACTATAATAAGTATTATACGCATTTGCTTCAAAAAAACCAACGGTATTTTACATTTATTGGAAATAAGAAGCAAAATGTAAAAATTTTATCTATATTTTATAAAAATGGCAATTATAATGCGGTATTGAAAACATGGCGTTGTTAAAAATTAATAAAAAAACGAACGAATTTTCAAAAATGTTGTTGCATATTAATAAAAAAATTGGTATTAATTGAGAATTATTTTGTAAATAATATTCACTTTCTAACAAATTTGTGTTATAATCAACTAAAAGAAGGTAAAAGAAACAGAGGTGAGGGTATTTGGTTAAGAAAGAAATGATTGCCATGCTGTTGGCAGGGGGTCAGGGAAGCCGGCTGGGAGTGTTAACATCCAAAGTTGCTAAACCTGCGGTGGCATTTGGCAGCAAATACCGGATTATTGATTTTCCCCTAAGTAACTGCATCAATTCGGGAGTAGATACGGTCGGCGTCCTTACACAGTATCAGCCGCTTCGCCTGAATACCCACATCGGAATCGGAATTCCCTGGGACCTTGATAGAAATATTGGTGGAGTTACAGTACTTCCGCCTTATGAAAAAAGCGTTAACAGTGAATGGTATACCGGAACCGCTAATGCGATTTACCAGAATATTGCATATATGGAGAGTTATCACCCCGAATATGTGCTGATTCTTTCGGGAGACCATATATATAAGATGGATTACGGCGTTATGCTGGATTTCCATAAACAGAATAATGCTGATGTCACAATTGCGGTTATGCCGGTTCCCAGAGAAGAAGCCAAGCGTTTCGGTATAATGATTACCGACGAGAACCGCAGGGTGACCGATTTTGAAGAGAAGCCGGAGAATCCAAGAAGCAACCTTGCATCTATGGGTATATATATTTTCAGCTGGGACTGCCTTAAACGCTCGCTGCTTGCAAATGCACAACAGTCCGGTCTGGATTTTGGCAAACATATCATTCCGTACTGTCATGGAAACGGCGATGGGATTTATGCATATGAATTTAACGGCTACTGGAAGGATGTGGGAACTTTAAGTTCATATTGGCAGGCTAATATGGAGCTTATAGATATTGTTCCTGAGTTTAATTTATATGAAGAATATTGGAAAATCTATACCAAGTGTGAGACGCTTCCGCCTCAGTATTTTTCTACGGACAGCGTAGTTGAGAGAAGTATAGTCGGAGAGGGTTCGGAGATTTACGGACAGGTATATAATTCCGTAATAGGCTGCGGTGTTGTTATTGGCAAAGGAACGATAATAAAGGATTCAATTATTATGAATTCTACCCAGATTAGCAGCGGCTGCCGGATTTATAAGGCTATTGTGGCGGAGAATGTTGAGATTGCTGAAAATGTGAAGCTGGGTGTAGGCGAAGAAGTGTCTAATGATACCGCTCCTCATATATATAACAATGGAATTGTAACGATTGGTGAAAACAGCTATATTCCGGAAAATATTTCTATTGGAAAGAATTCGGTTGTATTTGGGAAGACTGTTGCCGGCGATTATGATAATGGCTATCTTGCAAGTGGCAGAACATTGATTAAGGCAGGTGATGGACAGTGAGAGCGATAGGAATTATTTTGGCGGGCGGCAACAATCACAGGATGAAATTACTGACCCAGAAACGGGCTGTTTGTGCTATGCCGATTGCGGGAAGCTATAGGGGAATTGACTTCGCGCTTAGCAATATGACCAATTCACATATTAATAAAGTAGCGGTATTTACACAGTACAATGCGGGAAGTCTGAATGAACATCTCAGTTCTTCCAAATGGTGGGATTTTGGACGTAAGCAGGGCGGATTGTTTGTTTTTACCCCGGCGGTAACGGCAGACAGCAATGCATGGTACAGGGGAACGGCAGATGCAATAGCACAGAATCTTTATTTTTTAAAAAACAGCCATGAACCGTACGTTATTATCTCGTCCGGAGACTGTGTTTATAAGATGGATTATAACAAGGTTTTGGAATATCATATTGCGAAGAAAGCCGACATTACTGTTGTATGCAAAGAAATGCCGCCTGAAGCAAATATGGAGCGTTACGGCACAGTTAAGATGAATGAGGAAAGCCGTATTGAGGAATTTGAAGAAAAACCTGTTGTGGCCAAATCCAATACAATTTCCTGCGGCATCTATGTTGTAAGAAGACGCCAGTTGATTGAGATGATAGAGAAGTGTGCCGAAGATGAGCGTTATGACTTTGTCAAGGATATCCTTATTCGTTATAAGGATATGAAGAGAATCTTCGGATATAAGATCAAGGATTACTGGAGTAATATTGCTACGGTAGATGATTATTTCAGGACCAACATGGATTTCCTTAATCCTGAGATCCGCGATTACTTCTTTAAGCAGTATCCTGATATATATTCAAGGGTGGATGATAATCCGCCGGCGAAATATAATGTCGGGGCGAAGATTAAGAACAGCTTGATTGCAAGCGGCTGTATTGTAAATGCTACAGTTGAAGATTCGGTTATATTTAAGAAAACATATATAGGCAACAATTGTTATATTAAAAATTCAATTATTTTGAATGATGTTTATATAGGTGATAATACTCATATAGAAAACTGTATTGTAGAAAGCAGGGGAACAATCCGGGCCAACTCATACTATAAAGGGGAAGGAAAAATCGAGATTGTTGTAGAGCATAATGACAGATATGTCATTTAGTGATATACTGACAGAAATGACTTTTTATAAGTCATAATGTATATTAAAAGTGTTATTGATTACAAGCTACGTGGCTTGATGAGTATGACTTGTGTGGAAAAGCTTGTGAAAGCCGGCGTAAATTCGTTCGGTATCATATGATAAGGAGGCTGAGCTTCATGAGAATTACTGATGTCCGCGTGCGTAAAATGACTCAAGATAGCAAAATGAAGGCGATCGTTTCAATTACAATTGATGATGAATTTGTAGTTCATGATATCAAAGTAATTGAAGGCGAAAAAGGACTTTTTATTGCTATGCCAAGCAAGAAAGCAACGGATGGCGAATATCGGGATATCGCACACCCGATTAATTCCGCTACCAGAGAGAGCATTCAGAAGACTATTTTGGACAGCTATGAAAAGGCGCTTTCAGAACCGGATGATGTGTAAAGGCGCATATGAGTAATTTAATGCTTGTGAGAGAAGGATGCTATGGCATCCTTTTCTTGTTCAAGACGTCCGTTGTACAATATAGACAATATCAACGCAGGCACGCTTGCGCTACATGTCGCTCGTAGCGGTGCTAAGCTCGAAAATACCTCGCTAAGCACCGACGGCTCCATAGTACCTGCTTATGAGATTGTCTATATTGTACAACTGGGTTTTGAAAATAATTTAATAGGAGAAGATATTAAATATGTACGTTATAGTAGGACTTGGAAATCCGGGTAGGGAGTATAAAAATACAAGGCATAATGTGGGATTTATGGTGGTTGATAAGATTGCAAAGGAGCACAATATTCGTTTTATCAGAAGACTCCATAAGGCCAAAGAAGGTAAAGGCATTATAGGCGGAGAGAGTGTTGTTTTGGTAAAGCCTCAGACTTTTATGAATCTGAGTGGTGAAAGTGTACGAAAGGTCATAGATTATTATAAAATAGAAGAAAAGACCAATCTCATTGTTATTTCGGACGATATAAGTCTTGATGTGGGAAATCTCCGTATCCGCAAAAAAGGCAGCGCAGGAGGACATAACGGGCTCAAAAATATTATTCTCCATCTGGGGCATGATGAATTTCAGAGAGTTCGTGTGGGAGTAGGGGAAAAACCATCCGGGCATGATCTGGCAGACCATGTTCTTGGACATTTTGACAAAGAAGATATGGAATTGATTGATGACAGCGTAAGCAGGGCTGCGCAGGCAGTGGAAATGATCATAACTGACGGCTGCGACGCAGCAATGAATACTTTTAATAAAAAGGGAAGGTAATTGATGTGAGGGCATTACTGGCTCCCCTGCAGGAATTGGGAGAATATGACGAGATAAGGAAAATGCTCGGCAAGGAGCGTACGGCAATTGCCGTAAACGGCTGCGTGGATTCCGAAAAACTTCATATGATTTACGGGCTGGGCGATGGTTTTAGATATAAAATCATCGTTACTTTCAGTGACTTAAAAGCGAAAGAACTTTATGAAGATTATAAATTTTATGACAGGAATGTCACAATATATCCAAGCAAAGATTTAATCTTTTTCCAGGCGGATATTCATGGAAACCAGCTTATTATGCAGCGGATGAAATGCTTGAGAAGGCTGATGGAGAATAAGCCTGCGACAATCATTACAACCTTTGATGCGCTTATGGCTCCTCAGATACCGATTTCCATACAGCAGCAGAATATTATTTATATCAATAAACAAAATACCGTTAATGAAAGTACGCTGGCAACCAGACTTGTAGAGCTTGGATATGAGAAAAATTATCAGGTTGAAGCACCGGGGCAGTTCAGCATCCGCGGCGGTATAATTGATATTTTTGATCTGACCGAAGAAAATCCTTACCGTATTGAGCTTTGGGGAGAGGATGTTGAATCAATCCGCAGTTTTGATATTTTAAGTCAGCGTTCTATAGAGAAGTTAGAATCCGTTTCAATTTTCCCCGCAACAGAGATGATTTTAAGTAAGGATGAGCTGCGTGCGGGAATTAAGGCGATAGAAAAAGACGCTAAGATATATGCGGATAAACTTCGCGCGGAAATGAAGACCGAGGAAGCACATCGTGTATCACGCCAGATAAAGGAGCTTAGGGAGCAGCTTTTGGAACTTAACCTGTCTGTGAATACAGTAAATCTAGACAGCTATATAAGATATTTTTATCCGCGGTTATCAACTTTTTTGGATTTTTTTCCGAATGAACAGAGCTGTATATTTGTGGATGAGCCTATGCGTGTAAAAGAGCATGCGGATGCGGTAGAATTTGAGTTCAGGGAGAGCATGATGCACCGCGTGGAAAAAGGATATATTCTGCCGGGGCAGATGGATGTGCTTTTCGGCGCCGAAGAGGTAGCAGCCAAACTGCTGCAAAGGCGGGTGGTTGCGCTTTCAATGATGGAGGGCAAAAATACTTTATTTAAAATAGATAAAAAATTTTCCGTTCAGGCAAGAAGTATGCCTTCTTATAATAATAGTTTTGAAGCATTAGTTAAAGATTTAACAAAGTATAAGAAAAACGGGTACAGGGTGCTGCTTTTATCAGGCTTAAGGACAAGGGCAAAGAGGCTTGCCGAGGATTTGAGGGATGAGGGGCTTATAGCTTTTTATACTGAGGATCCGGACAGGGAGGTTCAAGCCGGCGAAGTCATGGCTTATTATGGAAGGGTTTTAAAAGGCTTTGAGTATCCGCTTTTAAAGTTCGTGGTAATTTCGGAAAGCGATATTTTCGGTGAGCAGAAGAAGAAAAAGAAGAAGAGAAAAGTATACGAAGGGCAGAGGATTAATGACTTTTCCCAGCTTAAGGTCGGGGATTATGTAGTACATGAAAGTCATGGCCTCGGCATATACCGCGGCATAGAGAAGGTGGAAGTAGAGAAGGTCACCAAGGACTATATCAAGATAGAATATAGAGACGGCGGAAATCTTTATATTCTTGCTACCGGACTGGACGTAATTCAGAAATATGCGTCTGCGGATGCAGGAACCCCTAAACTTAATAAGCTGGGGACCCAGGAGTGGAATAAGACCAAATCCAAGGTTAAGAGCGCCGTCAATGAGATTGCGCAGGATTTGGTGGAACTGTATGCGCTGAGGCAGCAGAAGAACGGTTACCGGTACGGCGAGGATACGGTCTGGCAGAGGGAATTTGAGGAGATGTTTCCTTTTGAGGAGACGGAAGACCAGTTAAATGCGATTGCAGAAACCAAGGCGGATATGGAAAGCACAAAGATAATGGATAGGCTTATCTGCGGCGACGTGGGCTACGGGAAGACTGAGATTGCAATACGTGCTTCCTTTAAGGCGGTACAGGAAGGCAAGCAGGTGGTTTATCTGGTGCCGACAACCATTTTGGCGCAGCAGCATTATAATACTTTTATACAGCGTATGAAGGATTTTCCGGTACGCGTTGATTTATTGTCGCGTTTTCGTACCGCAGCCGAACAGAAAAAGACAATAGAAGATTTACGTAAAGGCATGGTCGATATTGTCATCGGAACGCACAGGGTGCTTTCTAACGATGTGCAGTATAAAGACTTGGGTCTTTTAATTATAGATGAGGAACAGCGTTTCGGAGTTACTCATAAGGAAAAAATTAAGAAGCTTAAAGAAAATGTTGACGTACTGACGCTGACTGCAACACCGATTCCGAGAACTCTCCATATGAGTCTTATCGGTATACGCGATATGAGTGTGTTAGAGGAAGGACCGAATGACAGGCAGCCTATACAAACCTTTGTATGCGAGTATAACGAGGAGCTTGTGCGTGAGGCCATTGTAAGAGAACTCTCAAGGGGCGGACAGGTATATTATGTTTATAACCGGGTGGCTCATATCGCCGATGTAGCGGCTGCGGTAGGAAAGATTGTGCCGGAAGCTTCGGTGGCGTTTGCTCATGGGCAGATGCAGGAGAGAGAGCTTGAGCGCATTATGTACGATTTTATATCGGGAGATATAGATGTTTTGGTATCTACCACGATTATTGAGACCGGTTTGGATATTTCCAATGTTAATACCATGATCATTCATGATTCCGATAATATGGGACTGGCGCAGCTATATCAGTTAAGGGGACGGGTAGGCCGCTCTAACCGTACAGCTTATGCTTTTCTCATGTATAAAAGAGACAAGATGTTAAAAGAAGTGGCGGAGAAGCGTCTGGAAGCAATTAAAGAGTTTACCGATCTGGGAAGCGGCTTTAAAATTGCCATGCGTGACTTAGAGCTTCGCGGCGCGGGGAATATATTAGGCGCAAGGCAGCATGGGCATATGCAGGCAGTGGGCTATGACTTGTATTGTAAGATGCTCAATGAAGCAATAAAGAATTTGAAAGGAATTTCCACTGCGGGAGAATTTAATACAAGTATTGATTTGGATGTTGATGCGTACATTCCGCCTTCTTATATTGTAAACGAGATTCAGAAGCTTGATATCTATAAGCGGATAGCCGGCATAGAAAATGATAAAGAATGCGAGGATATGAAAGAGGAACTTCTTGACAGGTTTGGCAAGATTCCTAAATCCGTGGAGAATCTGCTTAGGATTGCAATGATAAGGGTAAGTGCGCACAGACTCTATATGACGGAGATTAAAGGCAAGAATGAACTTATTCAGTTTTTATTCACTCCGGATGCAGCCATTGTTGTAGAAAATATTCCGTTGCTTTTGAATAAATATAAGGAAAAACTTGTGTTTGACGCCAAGGGAATTCCTTCATTCCGGTACCGTTACAGGAAATACGCAGTAGTGGAAAAAGACGAGGAGATGTTATTGTCGCTGACGGAAGAACTATTGGAAGATATGAGTGACCTGCTGCTTGCAAAGGAAAATGTAGTTTAAAACAAAAAAGAACATTCGTTCGCACAAAGACCGTTTTATCGGACTTAATAAATGATATTCTACTTTCAGAACAAATAATTATAAGACTGAAAGGAGATATGATTTATGAAAGGATATGCAGTAGAAAGCGGATATATGGGATATGTGGACGGAGTGTATATGCTGTTTGCGACGGAAGCGGATTATGAGGATTATATGCAGTGATAGGGTGAAAAGCATGACTATTAATATGGAAATTTTTGTTGCCAGTAGATTGAGCATACAGTAAAATAGACAGATAAAGAATAAATTAAAATACTTTCAGCGTTGCCAAAATATCGCAGGCTGAGAGAAATGCATTATTATTTTTATAAATATTTTTGAATATTGTCATTTTGTGGTTATTTTAAAGCATATAATATATTTTAGAATCAAAATGATAATTTCATGGAACAGGAGTTATGCGTGGTTATAAGAATAGATGACATTCCGGTAAATTATATAGATGAGGGAGAGGGCAGCGTTATTTTGCTGCTTCATGGCTGGGGCTCAAATATTACATTATTTGACGGTATTATTAAAACGCTTTCTCCTGCTCACAGAGTTATTGCGCCGGATATGCCGGGGTTTGGAAAGACTCCGGAACCGCAGCAGGCATGGGCTGTAGATGATTATGTAGATTTTATTATTAAGTTTATTGACAGCCTTGGATTAAAAGAATTTGGTGTGCTTGTACATTCGTTTGGCGGAAGGGTATTATTTAAGTTAAATGCAAGAGAGTCTCTTCCTTATGTCATTAATAAGGCAGTATTGATAGACAGTGCTGGAATTATGCCAAAGAAGAGTTTAAAACAGAAGATAAGTCTTAAGATGTATAAGTGTGCACGAAGCATAATGAGTACTAAGCCGCTGCATTTTCTTTATCCTGATGCCGTAGAGAATATGAGGAAAAAAAGAGGCTCGGCGGATTACAATAATGCGACGCCCACTATGAGGCAGACTCTTGTAAAAGTAGTCAACGAGGATCTAAAGCCGCTAATATCCCAAATTAAATGTCCTACATTGATTATCTGGGGAGATAATGATACGGCAACGCCTATAGATGATGCGAGGCAGATGGAGCAGTTGATACCTGACGCCGGACTGGTTGTGTGCGAGGGTGGGGGGCATTATTCTTTTTTGGAGCAGCCGGCGAAGGTGCATGGTGCGTTAAAAGTTTTTTTCGGATGAGCAGATGGAAAGGAATCAGGGTTCATTTATGGATATTGTTTTGTGGAGCGTCTGGATTATTACTTATCTGGCGGGAGCCATCTTGTATGAAATCTATATTATGCATATGTTTCAGCAAAATTCATATAAACCTAGGGAGTATAGGGAATGGCTGCGTGTGACAGGCAATATAGGCAGGCTTCTTGGTAAGACCCTTTATGCGTTTATTTCCCTACCGCTTCTTATTTTAGGTAATTATGGCTGTCTCATTGCAGCGTGTCTTATGAATCTGATGACAATTCTGGTTAATAAGCCGCATCAGGCAAAGAAACCGCTTGTATACACGCCAAGAGTAAGAAGGATGCTTGTAACTACGGCCCTTTTGTTTGTTATTGGTATTTTGTGCTCTATCATGTTTGAAGATATGGAAATGAAAATAAAGGCATGTGCCGTAATTCTGACAGGTCTGTTTATCCTGATACCGTTTATTGTACTACTTGCGAATTTAATCAACCATCCGGTTGAAAAAGGGATTGACAGATACTACATTAATGATGCAGTCAGGATTTTGAACCAGATGCCGGAGCTTGTTATTATCGGAGTTACCGGAAGCTATGGCAAAACCAGCGTCAAATATTTCTTAAGTAAGCTCTTATCGGTAAAATACAGCGTGCTTCATACTCCGGGTAATTATAACACTACTCTGGGTGTTGTAAGGACGATTAGGGAGCATATGAAGTCATTTCATGAGATTTTTATTTGTGAGATGGGTGCAAGGGAAGTTGGGGATATTAAAGAGATATGTGATTTTGTACATCCTAAGCATGGAATCATTACTTCCATAGGACCGCAGCATTTACAGAGCTTTCACAGTATTGAGAATGTTATCGGAACTAAGTTCGAGTTAGCGGATGCAATCGGAGAAGACGGATATGTGTTTTTGAATTATGATAATGAATATATCCGTAATAAGAAAACCGATAAAAACGTTATCAGTTACGGAACGGTGAAAAATGACGTGAATTACTGCGCATATGATATATCGGTTACAAAAGAAGGCTCATTTTTTAAGATGAAGGATAACGAAGGAATCCCGCATGAGTTCCATACAAGGCTTGTAGGAAATCATAACGTACAGAATATAGCGGGAGCGATAGCAGTTGCCAATACCTTTGGAATTTCTATGGAGAAATTGGTATATCCGGTTAAGCAGCTTGAAAGTGTTCCACATAGATTACAGTTATTAAGACAGGGAGAGCGCACTGTTTTGGATGACAGCTATAATTCCAATAAGAATGGTTTTAAGGCTGCATTAGATACTCTGGCTATGTTTGAAGACTTGAGAATTTTAATGACTCCTGGAATGGTGGAGCTTGGTGATAAACAGTATGATGAAAATAAAGAAGTAGGAGTATATGCGAAGGATAAATGTGATTATGCTATTTTGGTAGGAAGGGAGCAGACTAAGCCGATTCAGGATGGACTTATGGAAGCCGGTTTTGCAAGTAACAGGATGATTATTGTAGATACTCTGCAGGAGGGCTTTCAGATGATAAATGCAATCCATAGCGATAAACATAAAGTAATTTTGATTGAAAATGATTTGCCGGATAATTATACTTAGGTCGAGGGAAAGGTGTGGTTATTATGAAAATTAAAGTAGGCGTATTTTTTGGCGGAAAAAGTGTAGAACATGAGGTTTCCGTTATTTCGGGAATTCAGGCGTTGAAAGCATTTAATAGTGAAAAATATGAGGCGATTCCCATATACATTACCAAGGAAAATGAAATGTATACCGGAGAAGCCATAGGAGATATTAAGAACTATAAGAATATTCCGGAATTATTAAAAAACAGTATTCGGATTTTTTTAATATGCGAGCAGGGCAAGCTTAATATGGTACGCTATCCTGAGAAAAAGATTGGCAACTCGACGGTTGATTATATAGACGTAGCTTTTCCAGTTGTACATGGGGCAAACGTGGAGGACGGTTCTTTGCAGGGTTTCCTCAGACACTACAATGTTCCGCTTGCGGGCTGCGATGTAATGGCGTCTGCAGTTACTATGGATAAATATGTTATGAAAACGGTATTAAAGGATAATGACATTCCGGTACTTGACTGTGTTACAATGCATGTTACGGACTATCAGGCGGATGTAGAAACGGCCTGCCGTAAGGTTGAGGACAAAATAGCGTATCCTGTTATTGTTAAACCTGTAAATTTAGGTTCCAGCGTAGGCATTAAGGTGGCAAGGAACAGGGAAGGTTTAGTGGAAGCGTTGGAATATGCTTATGAATTCAGCCAGAAAGTATTAATCGAAAAAGCGATTGAAAATTTACGTGAAATTAACTGCGCTGTTCTTGGTGATTATGAGAGTGCGCAGGCGTCGGAATGTGAAGAACCGATTTCCGATGATGAAATCTTAAGCTACGAGGATAAGTATGTTGCGGGAAACAAAGGCGGCTCTGAAGGAATGAGAACCGCAAGAAGGGAACTTCCTGCAAATATTACATCCGAACTTAGGGAGAAGATACGTGAACTTGCAGTAAAGACATTTAAGGTACTTGACTGTAACGGCGTGTCAAGAATTGACTTTATGATAGATAATGATACCGGCGAGGTTTATGTTAATGAAATCAATCCGATTCCGGGCTCTCTTGCCTTTTATTTGTGGGAAGCAATGGGGAAACCATATTCGGAGCTTCTGGATGATATGGTAAAGCTGGCGTTAAAGAGAGAGAGAGAAGAAAAAAATCTCATGACTTCATTTGAAAGCAATATTTTGCAGAATGCGAACCTCTCCGGTGCAAAGGGTATAAAAAAATAAAAATTTCAAGGTATAAACTCCCACCATTTACAGATACTAGTAGCACGATTAATATAAAATACTATTAGAATAAATGGAGGTTTTGAGTTTATGAAAGCAACTGGAATTGTTAGAAGAATAGATGATCTTGGACGTATTGTAATTCCGAAAGAAATAAGGCGTACACTTCGCATCAGGGAGGCGGATCCGCTTGAGATTTACACCGACAGGGAAGGCGAGATTATTTTAAAGAAATATTCTCCTATTGGAGAGATGGGAACATTTGCCAAGCAGTATGCAGAAAGTATGGCGCAGGTATCAGGCCATATTGCAATGATATCCGACAGAGATCAGTTTATTGCAGTCTCAGGCGGTATGAAGAGTGTTCTTGGAAAGTCGATCAGCAAGGACTTAGAGGAGAAGATTAATAACAGAGAAAGTGTAGTGGCAGCCAAAGGAGACAGAAACTTTATCTCGGTTTGTCATGAGTTTGACGAAGAATACCAGCACGAAGCAATCAGTCCTATTATCTGTGAGGGTGATGTGATTGGATCGGTAATTTTACTTGAAATGGATAATAAGTCCAAAATGGGCGAAGTAGAGCAAAAGCTGATACAATCTGCGGCCGGATTCCTTGGCAGACAGATGGAGCAATAGCTATATAAAATAATCAATGGTATTTTCCGGTAGAAGGCGGGTGTCTGTGTTAAAAATGATAACCGCCTCCCGGTCATCATATGGTCCCATTTCATAAAAACTTTCAGAAGTAAGGTTAAGTTTTTCAATAGTAACCAGACGGTTAGCGCGTTTAGGCTGGTCGGTTATGAATGTGATTCCGGGTTCGGAATATTCGATGCTGAGTTCGGGATCATCTAACTCCTCATAATACGGATCAAAGATATAGATACTGTTCTCCTCTACACCTGTCAGCAGTACATAATGAGGTACTTCCAGAAATAAGCGCAACACAACCACTCCTCCCTGTTGAATCGCGCAGAGAATTTTGCTTGCCTGATCTATATGTACTTCCTCTCCGGATATAAATTCGCAGGAAATAGGAAAATTTTTCATCTGCCCAAACTGGTTCATCCAGTTAGCAAGAAACATCATAGCAGATGCGGAAGTGCCGCGTTTCCCGACTTCTCCCTTTTCATCATATGAATCAAGACAGTAGAGCATTATATATTTAATTATGTCGGGATATACATCTTCCCGTTCAAAAAGATAGCGTATGGCATTAGTAAGCGTAACAGGACCGCAGTCGTATTCACTTGATTGATAATTAAGCAGATTTTTCATTGTAATCCTCCCATTCTGCCAATATACTGCGTATTGCTTTTTTTGTCAAGGAAAAGCGGATTTTATAAAAAGATATTGACAATGTAAGTTTATGGAAATATAATTAAGCACAGTTCCTAGTTGAGCAGTAGGAAATAAAGAGGAGGAGTGAAATGAAAAGATTTATCAGGAAAGCACTTGGTTTGGCGCTCATTTCAGCAATGCTGTTTACGATGGCAGGCTGCGGTGCATCTGAGGAGCAGAACAGTGTAAACATTGGTATTACGGATTCATTAGGAGGAGTTAATTCACTTACTGTTGACCAGACATGGATCAATAAGTATGCTATAGGCTTACAGTTTCTTCCATTGGTTGATCTGGACGGTGATTTGAATTTCGTACCTATGTTGGCGGATTCTATCACTACGGATGACAATATTAATTTTACTGTCCATATTAATGATGATGCAAAGTGGTCAGACGGTACGCCTGTTACCGCGGAGGACGTAGAGTTTACATTTCTGCGATTGGCAAGCCCCGTAATTGGAAATCCTACTATGCTGCTTTACGCATTTGAAGGAGTTGGCGATGATGGCTTTGTGGAAGAGGGCGCAGATAGTGTCGAAGGCGTAAAGGTAATTGATGAGAAAACCATTCAGTTTACTACCAAATACCCGATTGCCATTACGACATTTGAGAATACTTATGCTTTCTATATTCATACATTGCCTAAACATATATTAAAGGATTACAGCGAAGCTGAACTTATGACACTGGATTGGTTTAATCATCCGGATGTAGTGGACGGTCCTTATATTTTAACTGAGTATGATGTTGATCATTTTATATCTTATAAAGCCAATACGGATTATTGGAAGGGGGCGCCTAAGATTAGCAATCTGAATTTCAAAATAGTGGATTCAAGTCAGATTTATGCAGGACTTCAGTCCGGTGAAATAGATATGACTCATCATACAATGACTGCGATTCCGCAGGAAGATTATGAGAATATCGAAGCACTTGATAATATAGATGTTGTGTACGGTTCACCTGTTACAAACCAGTCCGTATTTATTCAGACCAAAAATATCACGGATAAGAGGGTGCGTCAGGCGCTTGTATACGCAATTGACAGAAATAAGATTTTAAATGAGCTTATGAAAGGGCATGGAGAGGTTGTAGATGGATTCCTTTCTTCAGCAGGTCCATTTTATGATGATAGCATTACTCCTATGCCATATGATCCTGAAAAGGCAAAGGAACTGTTATATGAGGCAGGCTGGGACGGCTCACAGACACTGCGTTTTTATGTGAATTCCGGTGACGGCGCTTTTGTTAATGCGGCTCAGGTTATGGTAGCACAATGGGCAGAAGTAGGAATTGATGTAGAGGTACAGACTGTTGACCTTGCTACGCTTATGACTATAGCCGGAACAACTGATTATGATTTCTTTGCTGTACAGTATACCTACGCACCTGCAGATCCTTATCCGGATGTATCATGGCTGCTTGGCGGTGAGGATAGCTGGACCGGATATGGGGATGATGAGATAAATCAGGCACTCGAAGGAACACAGACGGCTGGAAGTGTTGATGAAATCAGGGATTATTATTCTATTGTAGATAAGAAAGTGCAGGAAGATGTTCCTATGTTTTCAGCATATATTATCAGTGCACAGGGAGCTGTAAATAAGAAACTTAAAGGCGTAAACGCTGATGTATATGGAGTGTTCACTAACGTACAGGATTGGGAGATCGTTAAATAATAAGTGAGATACCACAGATGGTAGATGACCGTCTGTGGTATTTGTATAATATTAAGTGGAGAGAAGCCATGTCGCATTTATTAGAGGTTGAAGGTCTTACGACCTCCTTCAAGGAAGATTTTGGTACACATATAAGAGTTGATCATATTGATTTCCACGTAGACAAGGGAGAGTTCGTCTGTATAGTAGGCGAGTCCGGCTGCGGGAAAAGTGTTACATCGCTTTCAATTATGGGTCTGCTTGCCAGAAACGGAGAAGTGATTGGCGGAAAGATCATGTTTGACGGACGGAATCTGTTAGACTTGCCTGAAAAGGAATTGGATAAGATTAGGGGAGATCAGTTAACAATGATTTTTCAGGATCCCCTTACTTCGCTGAACCCTGTTTTTACGGTGGGAAGCCAGATTACGGAGAGCATCAGGACGCATATGCAGCTATCCAAGCAAGAAGCCCAGGAGAGGGCTGAAACCCTTCTTAAGAGAGTTGGGATGCCTGATGCAAAAGCCACGATGAAGAAATATCCACATACCCTTTCCGGAGGTATGAGACAGAGGGTTATGATAGCAATGGCGCTTTCGTGCAATCCAAAACTCTTGATTGCGGACGAACCCACCACGGCATTGGACGTTACAATACAGGCTCAGATTATGAGTCTTTTAAAAGAATTACAACAGGAAAATGACATGGCTGTCATTTTGATTACCCATGATATCGGACTTGTTGCACAGATGGCGGACAGAGTGCTTGTTATGTATGCCGGACAGTTGATTGAAGAAGCGCCGGTTAAAGAGCTTTTTAAGAATCCTAAGCATCCTTATACGCAGGCATTGCTTGCGTCCATACCGTCAATACGGGACGGCGAGGACAGGCATCTGGATTCGATACCGGGTATTGTGCCGGAGAATTATGATGATATTTCAGGCTGCCGTTTTGCGGGGCGATGTAAGCATTACAGAACAGATTGTGACAAGCCACAGGAAGACTACGAATTTGCACCTAACCATACGGCTAAATGTATAAGGCAGAAGGTTACAGGTTAAGAGAGGAATAAAATAATGGATATGGAGAAAATTCCCCTGATTCAAGTTGATAGAATGAAAAAGTATTACCCTGTAAAGGGCGGCATTGTAACGCATACGTTAGGTTATGTGAAAGCAGTGGACGGAGTGAGTTTTTCCATAATGCAGGGAGAGATTATGGGTCTGGTAGGAGAGTCAGGCTCAGGAAAATCTACGATCGGAAGGCAGCTTGTAGGTCTTGAAAAACCTACGGAGGGAACCATTTATTATAAAGGTAAAAATTTGGCTGATATGGGCAAAGACGAAATGCGAAACGTGCGTACCCGCCTTCAGATGATATTTCAGGATTCATATTCTTCATTGAATCCGAGAAAACATATTTATGAAATTTTGGCACAGCCCATGCTGTATCATAAAATATCTACTAAAGAAACTCTTGAGAAAGATATACTCAGGCTTCTTGATATGGTGGGGTTACAAAGAAACGTACTTGGCAGATATCCGCATGAGTTTTCCGGCGGGCAGAGGCAAAGGATAGGTATAGCCAAGGCGCTTTCACTTAAGCCTGAATTTATTGTCTGCGACGAGCCCGTAAGCGCTCTGGATGTATCAATTCAGGCGCAGATTCTTAACTTGTTAAAAAGCCTTAGAAAGGAACTTAATTTGACGCTGCTTTTTGTAGGGCATGGTCTCGGTGCGGTTAATTATGTAAGCGACAGGATTGCAGTAATGTATCTCGGACAGATTGTGGAAATCGGAGACGCAAAGGAAATCTTCAATCATCCGGTGCATCCATATACGAAGGCGCTCATTGATGCGGTGCCTGTGCCTGATCCGGAGGAGAATGGTAAGGTGCGCGGACTTTTGCAGGGAGATATCGGAAGCAGTATGGATATTCCGTCCGGCTGCAGATTTCATACCAGATGCGCTTACGCGGGGGATAAATGCTGTGTAGAAGAACCTAAGATGCAGGAAGTATTGGTAAATATGGGAAACGGACACTATGCGGCCTGTCCGAATATTATGGATAAATAGCAGAAAGGCGTAGGTTAATGGGAAAATATATATTAAAGAGAATTTTAATAGCAATTCCTGTATTGATTGGCATTACAATAATTGATTACGGAATTATGTGTATGGCAGGAAGCCCGCTTGCAATGCTGCAGGGTCCGCGTGTGTCAGCAAGTGCGCTGGAAGCCAAAAAAATTGCACTGGGTCTGGACAAGCCCTTTTATGTCCAGTATTTTATATGGCTGGGACAGCTTTTACATGGAAATATGGGATATTCGGTTAAATCATATCAATCGGTGAGTTCAATGATAGGAAGTCACTTAGGACCGACATTGCTTTTGATGGGAGTGTCGCTTATCATAAGTCTCCTGATTGCAATACCTGCCGGAATATACAGTGCAATACATCAGTATTCCAAAGGTGATTATACGGTTGTAACGCTTTCATTTTTGGGAAGCAGTGTTCCTAGCTTCTTTTTATCATTACTATTAATTTACATTTTTACCGTAAAACTGAGACTTCTGCCATCTAGCGGTATGAGTACGTTAGGAACAAACGGCGCTGTGTCTGATGTGGCAAGGCATATGGTAATGCCTGTAATAGTTTTGGCAGCCTCTATGGCAGGAAGTAATATACGTTATATCAGAAGTGCGGTGCTGGAGATTTTGCAGCAGGATTATCTTAGAACAGCATGGGCTAAAGGTATAGGCAGGTTCAAGGTTATATATAAGCATGCGCTTAGAAATGCGCTTGTGCCAATTGTTACGGTAATAGGAATGGAAATTCCGGTGCTTTTTGGCGGAGCCATCATAATAGAACAGGTGTTCTCATGGCCGGGCTTAGGGCTTATGACCATGAGTGCAATAAGCAATAGAGATTATCCTGTTATTATGGGAGTGTGTCTGCTTTCGGCAGTTGTTGTTTTAGCAGGAAATCTGATTACGGATATTTTATATGCGTTGGTTGACCCAACCATCCAGTTACAATAGTCACTATAAATCATGCGGGCTTTAGGAAAGGCATGGGATTTATAATGAAATCGCAAATTATTGATATTGATAAAATTTCAACAGAGAGTTACTTACAGACTGTATACAGGAGATTTAAAAGGCATCATCTGGCAGCGTTCAGCCTTATCATTCTGGCTGTTTTATGTGGTGCGGCTGTTTGTGCGCCCATTATTGCGCCTTATGATCCAGACGCCATTGTGGGAGCTTTCAGCGGTGCTCCGTGCAGGCAATTTGTGCTTGGAACAGACCAGATAGGAAGGGATGTCCTCAGCAGGCTTTTATATGCCATGAGAATTTCTCTGTTGGTCGGAGTTATGGCTACACTTATATCTACGGTGATAGGCGTTGTTCTGGGACTTCTTGCCGGATATTTCGGCGGAGTTGCCGATATGATCATTATGCGTTTTACGGATATGGTAATGTCTTTTCCGTATATTTTATTAGTGCTGGTGGCAGCGGCTATATTTAAGCCGGGATTATGGAATATTATTCTCATACTCGGTTTTGTGGACTGGCCGGGTATCGCGAGACTCGTAAGGGGTAATGTATTATCTCTTAGAGAAACCAATTTTATTAAGGGAAATATTGTAGCGGGTATGCCGCTCAGGCATATTCTGTTTTCGGAAATATTACCTAATACGGTGGCGCCTATTCTGGTTTATGCAACTTCCGTACTTGCTATTTCGATGCTGGATGAGGCAGCGCTCAGCTTTCTCGGAATGGGAGTGCAGCCGCCTACGGCAAGTCTTGGAAATATGTTAAATGGGGCACAGTCGCTTACGGTCCTTACAAGCCAGCCCTGGCTTTGGATTCCGCCCGGGTTGATGATAGTGATACTTGTTGTTGCAATTAATTTTGTCGGGGATGCACTGCGTGATGCACTTGATCCAAACAGTGAGAAGAGATAGTTAGAAAATTGTTGTAAATCGAAGTTTAACAGAAAGGCACAGTCATTGGTTATGAAAATGGAAGATTTGGAAAGACAATTACAAACTGCTTTTTACTGGTTCCATTCACATCCGGAGCTATCCTATAAGGAATATGCAACAACTGAAAAAATAAGAGAAATTCTGGTAGAAGCAGGGGTGGAAATACTTCCGTATAATCTCGATACAGGACTGGTGGCCATAGTGCGTGGTGAAAAAGACGGAGCGGTGCAGGCGCTGCGTTGTGATATTGATGCACTTCCTATTGATGAGGGAACGGACTTAGATTATAAATCTAAGACGTCCGGTGTAATGCATGCATGCGGACATGATATGCATATAACGGCCGGAATAGGCTGTGCTATTTTGCTTAATGAGAATAAAGCGGATTTAAAGGGAAGCGTTAAGATCATATTTCAGCCGGCGGAAGAGACTTCCCTTGGCGCGCTAAAGATTCTTGAGACAGATGTAATGAATGATGTGGAACGTGTATGGGGTTTTCATGCGGACCCGACGAACGCGGCGGGAACGATTGCGATACGTGAGGGTTATGTGACGGCTGCAGTAGATCGGTTTGTGATTACGGTTAAGGGCATTGGCTGTCATGGTGCGCATCCTGATGACGGCATCGATTCGATTCCTGTATCCGCAGCGATAATACAGGCACTCCAATCTATTGTTAGCAGAAATGTCAATGCTTTTCATCCTTCGCTTATAAGCGTGACTAAGGTCAGCGCCGGAACAACATGGAATGTGATACCGGATAAGGCGGTTATGGAAGGAACCGTACGTACAATGGAACGTGACGATCGTATTCTTTATGAAAAAAGGCTTCGTGAGATTGCAACGCTTACAGCTAAAGCTTACGGTGCGGAGGCTGATATAGAATGGATCGCCGGACCTCCGGCTACGCTTAATGATAAAGCTATGGCTGAATACTGCGAAAAAGAAGCAGTGAAAATGAACTTGCCGGTAGCGGTGGAAGAAAGCTCGCTCGGCGGTGATGATTTTGCTTTTTACGAAGAAAAAATACCTGGCTGCTATGTAAAAATCGGAACCGGAATCGGACACCCGATTCATCATCCGGAGTTTGAAGTAAAACCGGAGATGCTTTTTCCGGCAGCAAAATTTTTAGCAAATTTGATTATGAATTGTTAAATTTTTAACTAATCAGAGCTTAAATTAAAATTAGAAATAATCCGAAAAATAAGGTTTTTCAACCGGAATCAGACGCTCTAACCAAGTCAGCATGTAATATTCCGTCTTAATTTTTTCATGGTCATAAAGGTAAGAAGGTCTTTTATATCCCATCATCATGGTGGTAAGAGTGTTGATGGACAATTCCACGACATTTATAGACTGGTTATCTTCCACACGCTCACAGATGGTTTTGCCTTTTCGCCATGAAACCATATAATCGCCTTCGTTCGAGGGCATCATTTTATCATGTACAAGAAAATGAAGTTTGAAATCTTCCGGCTGTGCCTGATAGGGATATTCGGATAAAAATTCTTCGACGTTAACTATACGGGCCATTATATAGGGTGAAATGGTTTCGGTAATTTCGCTGTCCTCAAATAAATAGGCCATTGTTTCACCCGAAAAGTTATTTCCCTGTACCTGCGTTATCATTGAAAAATGTGCGCTGATATAGTTCCAAAGCCCGTAATTGGCTTCGATGTTCAAATATACCATTTCTTTTATATGGAAAATCTCATTCGCAATATAATAGACCACGTAACCGAGCGGTTTATGCTCCTTGCTGTAGTAAACCGCTGCAATTATGTCTTCATTATCCCAGCGCCAGTATTCTTCCCAGGATAATTCGTCACGTATAAGCGCGCCATGATGCTGTAGCGCGAAGTAAGAGTGTACATTATGGTAATCTTCGGAATCTAAGCTGACACGTTCCACCATTCCGTCTACGGGAACTGGTTTGGGAAGCTGTATATCTTTTACGGTAAAAGTAAGTTTATCAGATACGATTTCCCATCCCATTTTCCTGTAAAAAGGAATGGAATAAGGATATAAACAAGATATAGTCATGCCATTTTTATGAATATAATCCAGAGCGCGTTTCATAAGCGAGTGAATCAGGCCCCTGCCGGTATATTCCGGATAAGTGGCAACGCCGGTAATGCCGCCCATGTCCATGATATTATCATGAATATTGATTTTCATCGAATATACGACAATCATGGAAGCCAGCTTGTCCTGATAAAACCATCCTAATACATATGCTTCTTTTAAAATAGGACTTTTGGCAGTTTTGATTTCGTCCTGCTGCCATCCGGTCTGAAACAAGTCATAAGAAGTGACCTGAAAAGCATATTGCAAAAGCGCATTAAACTGTTCCAAATCGTTTTGGTCTAACTCCCTCATTTTGAATTTGTCCTGAACTTCGAGATAAGTATGCTGATCATGTGAGTCGTTCATAAAAATAACCTATACCTTTCAATTTTTCTATGCCTTACTTATTTGGTCCAGCAAAGAAATCTTAATATCATATAGCCTGCTCGATAAATCCACATAAACCTTATGGGGATTTACAAGACGTCTTGTTTCGTCCCATAGCGTGTTTAATTCTTCCTGGCAGTAGTCGCGTATGTCCATTACCTTGGGTGAAGTGTAGCAGCACTCCCCATTCTTAAATATGGGAACCATAAGTTCGCGCAGTGTATAGCTTCCGCCCGCTAACATAGTTTTCTTCCATGGCTCGATTGGGTCAAAGAGCATAAGCTTCTGTGATTCGTCAAATTTTTCATCCACAAGGCAGATAAGGTCGGCCTTTATCTTGCCTGTATCTTTTTCATATATGCGGTAAATAGTCTTATTTCCGGGATTCGTAATTTTCTCTGAATTCTCGGAGAGCTTAATCTTAGGAATAAACTTACCGTCTTTTCCCATAATGGCAGCCAGTTTATATACGCCTCCAAATGAAGGACAGTCTTTGGAGGTTATAAGGTGTGTGCCTACGCCCCATGAAGTAATTGCCGCGCCTTGGTCCTTAAGGCTTTGGATAAGAATTTCATCCAGATCATTGGACGCTGAGATGACAGCATCCGTAAAACCGGCGTCATCCAACATTTTGCGCGCCTTTTTGGAAAGGTATGCAAGGTCGCCGCTGTCTAAACGTATTCCGTAGTAGGTAAGCGGAATACCTGCCTCACGCATTTCCGTAAATACTTTGATGGCGTTAGGTACGCCTGATTTTAATGTGTCATAGGTATCAACTAATAGAATACATGCGGAAGGATACATTTGGGCATAAGTTTTAAAAGCAGTGTATTCATCAGGAAAGCTCATGATCCAGCTATGGGCATGGGTACCTTTGACCGGAACGTCAAACAGCTGCCCGCATAAAACATTGGAGGTTCCTATACAGCCGCCTATTACCGCAGCTCTTGCACCGTAGATGCCGGCGTCAGGTCCCTGGGCGCGTCTTAGACCGAATTCCATAATACCGTCGCCATGCGCTGCATAGCAGACTCTAGCGGCTTTCGTGGCAATCAGGCTTTGATGATTTATGATGTTCAGGATAGCGGTTTCAACAAGCTGTGCCTGCATGATCGGCGCAATAACTTTTACAATAGGTTCCCTTGGGAAAATTACGGTGCCTTCCGGAATTGCATAAATATCTCCTGTGAATTTAAAGTCCCGCAGATAGTCCAGAAAATCTTTCTCGAAAATACCGAGGCTCGCAAGATAGGCAATGTCTTCTTCTTCAAAATGCAGTTCTTTTACATATTGAATAAGCTGCTCTAAGCCTGCCGATATGGCGAAACCGCCGTCATAAGGATTATTGCGGTAAAAAGCGTCAAAGATGACGGTCTCGTTCTGGTCTTTGTTCTTGAAATAGCCCTGCATCATTGTTAATTCATAAAGGTCTGTGAGCAGGGTAAGGTTTTGTCTGTCCATATTTTGTACCCTATATCCTTCCATTTTGTGGATATTGCTTTACATATAGTTTGCTCGTTTGTTGGAAAAATTTATATATTT
>CAMWKB010000011.1 GCA_947174705.1 uncultured Lachnospiraceae bacterium | reverse complement strand
GGATAAGAAGGTTGAGAATCCGTTGATACCTTGGGAGGAATAAATTTAGTTACCGTTGAAACTTATTATATCTTTGAATCGTATTACTTATAGAAGAACATGTATTTATGGGATAGCAGTTATAAAAGGCTATCCCAATATTTTTGCAGATAGAAAGAAGGAGGATTCAAAAATGAGTGTCAACAGAATTGGAACAATGCCTATTACGGCAGCAGGATATACAACAGGAAAGACCAAAAAACCGCAGGCTGAAAATGCTTTTGCCCTGCAAAATCATACCGTTCAGAAATCCCAGATGCCAGGTGGAGCGTTTGTATTACATTATTTCGATAATGAGGAAGGCGACCGTTCATTAGGAGCAGCATGCGGAACAGACTATTCGGTGACCGTTTATGAGCCGAAGGACTTTGACCCGGCTAATCCGGTATATAAAGTAAAGCTATGGGATAAGGATGGAAACGTAACTGAGCGTATGGTTGATGTTACCAAGGTTGACCCTGCAAACTCCGACTTCATAGACATGTATGCATACTCTTGTTATGTAACCCAAAATGGAAGCTGCCCCAATGCAGAGTCAGCCTTTATGGGAGCTGATATGGGGAGCTATGGCCCCGATGGACGCACCTATAAAGATTTATTCGCTGCTAAAAACTGGATAAAAGAAGTGGGCGATATGATGGATATGCAGTATAATGCCGGAAATATGCAGGGATATCTGTTTTATAAAAAGTTTTTTGATTTTTTAATGAAGGATAAGGTAGGCAATGAGGATTCCAAAACAGAAATAATTGATTCAAAAGCAGAGAAAAGCGAATCAAAATCAGAAGTAGTTGTGAAACCGGATGGCTCAAAAGTGCTTTTGGTGACTACGCAGGTAGGCGGTCTGCAGACAGTAACGAGCGTAGAGCTTTCTAAACCTGATAAGCTGCAGGATCGAGGTGCTCAGGATGGGAGCATAATAAATGATAGTGTGAAGAATGTGGTTGGGGATGATGTTAATACAGATGTTATAAAGTAAAGGCATAAAATGTAGAGCTGAATATTTATTTAAAGATTAAAGCAGCAAATCCATAGTAAGTTGGTTTGCTGCTTTAAAAATGTAGAATTATGTAGATTAACAATGTATAATGGTAAAAAATGTCATTAGTTTGTAATAGGGGAATAAGTATGATAAACATAGCAATCTGCGATGACGAGAAGAAAGATATTGTGCATTTGAAATCTATCCTTAAAGAGATAATGGAGAAATATTCCATGAGCTATGATATTCAGGAATATGAAACAGGCGAGAGCTTGATGCAGGCAGCATCGATTTTTCATCTGATATTTCTGGATATTGTAATGAATGGAGAAGATGGAATAGATATTGGCAAGTATATCCACAGGAAAAACCGCTCTACAAAAATCATCTTCCAGACAAACTTTGGGAATTACTGCAAGGAGGCAATGAACCGGACGCATGCGTTCGCGTTTTTGGAAAAACCCTTAAAGGCTCCCGCTGTCGAAGAGCAGATTAAGGAGTTCTTTGAGGACAGTGAAGGTATGCAGGATCTTTTGATGGATTTCCATAATGTTCGATATAACGTTGACGGAAAAAACATGGTAAAATCTGTCTTGTCAATCCCTGTGAAAGAGATTGTGTATTTTGAATATATAAAAATGCAGAAAGAAATAAAGATTGTTACAAGGTCAACTGAGTACATATACACAGAAGCAATGAACAGCCTTGATGAAAAAATGCGGCCTCTGGGTTTTGAAATGTGTTGCCGCGGAATATTGGTTAATCTAGAGAGAGTTATGCGGATTAAAATGTATGATATTTTGTTGGATACTGGCGGGAAGGTTCCGCTGTCGCAAAGGAGAGTCAAAGAATTTAAGGAAAGGATGAATGAATATCTGCATGATTCATTTCATTAAGGTAAAATATGGATTCATTAATTTTATTTTTTTGTTCGTTTGTTTCATGCGCAATTATTTTTTATATATTGTTCCAATTTTTAAACGATAGATTCGTGGCAATTTATAATAGCAAACGTGTATATATTGCTGTATATAGTGTTAGCATATGTATTGTCATGTTGGTAAATATGTGCATGAATGCCGTACTAAACACCGCGTCAAGTATAATCTTGTTTGGTATAATAAGTTACTTTTTCTATTATGAAGAAACGATGATAAAGATTTTAAGGGTTTTTGAAGCTGAAGTGCTTTTGGTTGTTTTTATTATATCTGAAGGATTCGGCGTGTTTTTAATAGATACCATACTGAATAGTTATAATTTGATGCCCTCAAGTATAATCGTACAAAAGAGTATAGAAACGATGTTCTCTAAGCTTGTTTTGATATTCTTTTATTACATTGTAGTTAGTAGGATTTGGAAAAAAAGCTTGCTGGGAACTAAAAAGCACTATGGACTATATTTAATAATGTTTGTTTACAGTATGATAAATTTTTTGATTGTAGCAGTTATTGCTTTGGATACAAAACCAATCATATTAACTATTATTATGGGGTGTACAATATTTGCAAATATGTATTTTTTGCATTTTATCAAATATTCAGATGAAAGGAATTATTATAAGCTGCAGGTGGAAATGATGCAGCAACAGGAAAAGCTTCAGTACGAAAATTATGAAATGCAGTTCGAAAAATATAATCAAGCAGTGTCTATTCTGCATGATGTTGATAAACATATGAAGATGATAGAAGAACTGTATCAGACGGATATAAGAGAGGAAGCCATTAATTATTCTAAGCAGATAAAAGAAATGTTAAAGCCGCTATTGCCGTATAAATATATAAATAACCCGATTTTAGATTGTTTGCTTTCGGATAAGAAAAGAATGGCGGTCAAATATAACATAGATTTTAAGATAGATATATCAGATGTGGATGTTAATTTTATTAAGCCGATTGATATAACAACTTTGTTTGGAAACTTAATTGATAATGCAATGGCAGAATGTAAAGAGAATGATGTAAGCCGGTATATTGGGATTACCATAAAGGAACACAATGATATGATATCTATAAGAGTAGAAAATAGCATTGTAAATGTGGTTCCCATAAAGAATGGCATGATAGATACCACAAAAGGGGAAAATCCTTGTATAGGACTGCTCAATATACAAAAATGCGTAAATACATACATGGGAAGCATCATATATAAATGTTCTGATAAGTTGCTTATGTGTGATATTGTTTTAAATAGAATAGATGATTGAAAAGAAAGGGATAGGAAATTAATTAGTACTATCCCTTTCTTTTTATGGTTGTACATCAGGACAAAAAGTTGTACATTATGCAAAAAATATTGAATAAACAATCAAATAAGATAAAATAAAAGCGATATTTAGTATTACATAAGGAGGTGAATTTAAATGAAGAAAGCTTTATCGCAATTATTTGTCCGAATTTTGGATAAGAACATTCGGAAAGAAGCGGATAGTGCCTGCGTGGGATTTGGCTATCAGCCGGTTATGCCAGAAGCTGTAAAAAAGTTTAAAAGAAAGAAAAAACAGTGAAGAATGTAAGTGAAGTATTAGTTGATAAAATAATAGATAATTTAATAGAAAATAATTCAATAGATGTTGCAGATGTCGATGTATACAAATTTGGTGTTGAAACCACATTATTAAAAGCCCTACATTATACATCTTATTTTGTAATAGCATTATGTATGAATAAATTTCTTGAGTTTGCTATTATTTTTGCTGTATTTTACGTATTTCGGCGCAATACAGGTGGCTGCCATGCCCGAACGAGGATCGGATGCTACCTGTTTTCCTGCGCCGTTATTTTTTTATCTCTTTTTGCAACAGAGCTAAACTTCAGCTGGTGGGGTGCGGCAATAATTTCAATTCTTGACATAGTTGTATTACTGGTACTGTCACCGGTACAGAATAGTAACAGGAATTTGGACACAGAAGAGATAGAATATTTTAGACATAGGCTTAGAATATTGTCAGCGATTTTTGTTGTGGTCTATATCGCAACAATTGGATTAAGAATTGGATACTTTATTACATTGTATACAATCGGATTGACTATGGATACGCTTTTAACTATTTTGGGGAAATTACAAAGATAAAAAAGGAGAAAATCATTGAAAAAAACAAGTAAACGAACGAAAAGAGTAACGAAAAAAACTTTGGCAGTATTATTGATTTTGAGCATTTGTTTCAGTACAATAAATATTGAAGCAATAGCTGAAGAAGAACAGATTGTAACACAAACGGAACCGGGTGAAGTCGATAGTGATTCGCAAAAGGATGAAGATAAAAGTGACGCGCAGCCAAGTGAAGGCGAGAACGATTCACAACCGAGTGAAAGCGAAAGTGATTCACAGCCAAGCGTAGACGAGAGCGGTTCGCAACCGAGTGAAAGCGAAAGTGATTCACAGCCGAGTGAAGACGAATCAGGTTCAGGCAATGATGCGGCAGCGGAAGATGCTGACATATGGGATGGCGTAACTACAGAATCGGTCTATGAAGGCGAGAATTTTAAGGTGACATTCGCACTGTCGGGATACTGGAACGGAGGATATAACGCCAACGTGAAGGTCGAAAACACGGGAAACACCGTGATTGAGAACTGGACGATGGAAGTTGACTATGCCGGAGCGATTTCCAACATATGGAATGCGGTAATTGACAGCAGCGAAAACGGAAAATATATCATAAAGAATGCCGGATGGAACCAGAATATAGCTGTCGGTGGCAACGCTGAGTTTGGAATCAGCGGACAGGAAAACTTCCCGGGATTCCCGAAGAAATATACGCTTTTAGGAAGCATTTCAGATGTTGCGGATGAAGATTATTCCATTGCATACCATCTGGACAGCGACTGGGGCGACGGTTTCACGGCAACTATCTCCATAACGAACAATACGGATTCAGCGATCGAAGACTGGTATCTGGAATTTGATTTTAACCGCAACATAACCAATATATGGAATGGCGTCACGGAAAGCCATGAAGGGAAGCACTATATAATCAAGAATGCCGGTTATAATGCAAACATCAATGCCGGACAGACGATTTCTTTCGGTTTTTCAGGAGACAAGGGTACCAGCACTGACGAACCGATGAATTATGAATTAAGTTCACATGCATTGTCCGGGAAGAAAAACTCGAGGTATGTTGATACAGATGGCGACGGTCTGACAGATTATGAAGAACTCAATATCACTTTGACCGATCCAGAGATAGCGGACACGGATGGCAACGGCATCATTGACAGCGAAGAGGATCTGGATGAAGACGGCATTAACAACAGGAATGAGATCGACCTTGGCACCGACCCACTAAACAGTGATACTGACCGTGATAACCTGTCAGATTACAAGGAACTGTACCAGTATCATACTGATCCGTTATTGGAGGATACGGACGGCGACGACCTGACAGACTACGATGATATCAAGCTTGGGTTCAGTCCGCTGCTGAAGGATACGGACGGCAACGGTATCATAGACTCCGAAGAGCGCGTATACCAGACAGTGACCGAACAGTTAAAGAACCCCCAAAAAGAGGGTGTAACAGCCGTAAGCGTTTCTCTCAGCATCAAGGGCAATGCAGAGAAACACGTCGGCATTGTGGATATGTATGAGTTTGATAAACTTTCCAGCGGAGTTGTGGGACTGGTCGGCGTTCCCGTCGAAATCGGCTGTGACACCGACTTTCAACAGGCTGATATCACCTTCCATTATGATGTGAACGCGCTGGGAGATACCAAAGAAGAAGATTTATCTATCATGTGGTATGACGAAGCGAACGACTGGTATCAGATACTGGATGGGGATAGCGTGATCGATACCACTAACCATACAGTCACCTATACCACAACCCATTTCTCAACCTATATGCTTGTAGACAGTATAGTGTGGTATGGAGCATGGCGGGAAAATATAGACTATCGCAACAGTTCTTCCGCTGATACGGAAAAGAACTATTTTGATATTGCTTTTGTAGTAGATGTATCTGGCAGTATGGGCGGGAGCAGGATCAGAATGGCTAAAACAGCGATGGGGAATTTTATCAATACCATGCAGACGAATGATGAGGCTGCGCTTATCACCTTTAGCCATATAACCTCATTAAAGCAGGGCTTTACGTCTGATTTTGAGGCAATAAGAAAAGCGGTTTCGATGCTGTCCGCGAGTGGCGGAACTGATGTAAATAGTGGGCTGATCACGGCATTATCGGCATTTGATAAGCATGAATGCAATAAACAAAAAATAATGGTGCTGATTTGTGATGGTGACGTCAATTATGTACAGAAAACAATCAACAGATGTATAGCTGGTGGTATTCAGATTTATGCTATAAATGTAGCGAATACATCTACCCACGCAACTTTGCAAAAAATGACAGACCAGACAGGGGGAGAATATTATTATGCATCCAACGTGGATCAGTTGGAGATGGCTTTTGCCAATGTCATAGGTGATACGACAGAGCAGATCGATCCTACGGATACGGACGGCGACGGTCTTTATGATATTTTTGAAACTGCCGGAATGAAGCTGGAGAATGGGCAGGTTATCTATTCGGATCCTGCCAAGCCGGATACGGACGGCGACGGTCTGACGGATTATCAGGAAACAGGAATTGTTTACAATGTGGATAACCGATATATTGGAGCAGGTCAGATAACAAAAATAAAATACTTTGTGATGAGGAGCTTTCCGGACCAGGTAGACTCGGACGGTGATGGACTGACGGATGATGTAGATGACAAACCGTTGATGCCAGAATATGTCGCAGTAGCAAAATTGAACAGCAAACCTGGGGATGATTATTTAGATATTGTGGATGATAACGGTACGCACTACCCTGGCGGAAATCAGGGATGGTGGAAGGATTGGTCGCGTGTCGAGCCAGAAGACTTGATACTTGTAGGTAATGAGATGCTGGGAGCTGATAAATATTACCGTTTATGGCAGATGGGATGCGGAACGATTGCAATGAGTGATGCAGAGTTATATATGACGGTTCAAAACAGCGGTTACAGTTCAAGCGATTCTTCTGGGTTTGGAGCAAGTTACCGGAATTACGGATTTTGTACTAAGGCTGATTACATGCAATATATAGATAATCTGTATGATGGAAAGTATGAAATTAAAGGTGACATCTTGAATAGAAATATCGGATTATATCCATGGCAAATGACAGACGGATTCAGTAAATTCTTAATTGCAAACGGAAATCCCCATACAAACGTCAAATGGGCATTATATACGACCGGGGCCTATTTAGATGATAAACGGATGATAGTAAATGATATTGAAAGGATGCTGAAGGAGGATATACCAGTAGTATTTTCATATCATTCTTTCAATAAATATGATAGAATAAGATTATATTCTAGTTTAGAGAATGCAAAGAATGACATAGAATCTGATCAAGATCAGACTCCGCTTTCCCATTATATGACGATTATAGGATTGCACAAGTATGCTGGTGGTCATCCTTTGCAAGACAAATATATCCTAGAAGTGGTAAGCTGGGGGAAGGTTTATTATATTGACTACGATATGTATGCGAAAAAATTAAGTATTTTTTCCAATATTCTGTCAGTATATTAATGTGAGATAACAATGAAAAAACGAATGGTTAAAATGTGCATATTTATTCTTACACTACTGTCAGCAATGATCGTGACAGGATGCGGGGAAATATTTATGTATGGTGGAAATCAAAGACCCGATGACGATATTTCAAAAGCGATCTATAAGGCAGTAGGCAGGAAAAAAGTATATTATGAAGGCAAACATATTAACCCGGGAGAAATTGCCCGATATGAATATACGGTACATGACTATAAAGATGAAAAAGTGCTGACAAACATGGTAGAAGCTATCAATGCAGTTCTGGAAGAAAAGGAGATGACAGAAAAAATATGTTTGACAATTCGGGAAGAAATGGGGGGAGGACAAGGTACTGAATGGGTGGCCTCATTACGGAATTACTATGAGAGTGAAGACGGATATGAAACATATGAATCCCTTCAAATCCTATATATCCGTGGAACCAAATCCTCCCAGAAAGGAGATTCCAGTCCTTATAATAAGGCATCAACCTACATCAATCTGCCTGACATCAAAAGCTTAGTTGTCAGCGAAAAGATAGCTCAAAATGCGGAAGAAGAAGGAATCGACTGGTACGAGATATGGGCGGACTTGGAGTATTATGAGTTTTTGGATGATTAATTTTGGAGACTGCCGCTTTAGCGAATGAAAATTTGTGAAGCGGCAGCTTCATATTGATTTTAAAAAAGTCAATCTCTATGCGAAGAAATTAAGTATTTATTCCAATATTCTGTCAGTATATTGATAAGGAGATGAACATGAAAAAAAGGATTATTAAAATATGTGTATCCATTCTTGTGTTCTTGTTAGTAGCTATCGGGATAGTGATCGGAGGTCTTGTTTTTGCGTTTAGTTACAAAGCAAATAAAATACCCGATGATGATATTTCAAAAGCAATCTATAAAGCAGTAGGGAGAAAAAAAGTACGATATTGGAGTAAAAAATCTTATGATTCAGGCGAAAAAGTTATTTATGGGTATGTGGTATGTGACTATGAAGACGAAAACTTGTTGGCAAATATGGTGGAAGCTGCCAACGCAGTCATGGAAGAAAAAGAGATGACAGAAAAAAAAGTTTTGTATCTTTGGGAAGAAATACCTGGAGGATATAGTTCGTTGGTAAGCTTACATAATTATTATGAAGGTGAGGATGGATACGAACAATATGGGACTTTTCAAAACCTTTATATCTATGGAACTTTCTATGATGTGGAACAACATGACAACCCTTACAATAAGATATCAACCTACATCAACCTGCCGGACATCAAAAGCTTAGGCGTCACAGAAAAGATAGCCCAAAGTGCAGAAGAGGAAGGAATCGATTGGTACGAGATATGGCCTGATTTGGAGCATTATAAAGTTTGGGAAGATTAGTTTTGAAGACTGCCGCTTTATCGAATGAATATGCGTGAAGCGGCAGCTTCATATTGGTTTAAAAGTCAATCTCTATCCGAAATAATCAAGTATTTTCCCAATATTCTATCAGTATATTGATATGGAGACTATAATGAAAAAGCGAATAGCAAAAATATGTGTATCAATACTTATATTACTGTTAGCAGTAACAGCAGTTAGGTATGGAAATGCTACTTTAAAAAACAAAGACGATATTATTTCAAAAACTATCTCTGAAGCGGTAGGCAGAAAAAAAGTATATTATAAAGATCAAGTAGATATAGGTCGAGCTGATATGTACAGCTATGTAGTACTCGACTATGAAGATGAAACTTTGTTGAAGGATATCGTAGAAGCTGTCAATGCAGTCATTAAAGAAAAAGGGATTACGGACGAAATATGTTTGGACATTCAGGAGAAAAAGCTGGGAGGAACTGAATCGGCTGCACGCATATACAATTACTATTCATCTGAACAATATAAAACCCTTCAAAGACTGGAGATTTATGGAACTAAACATTCCTATAAAGGAGATAACAGCCCTTACAATAAGGCGTCAGCCTACATTAATCTTCCAGATATTAAAAAATTATTAGTCACTGAAGAGATAGCACAAAATGCAGAAGAGGAAGGAATCGACTGGTACGAGGTATGGCCGGATTTGGAGTATTATGAAATTTTGGACTATTCTGGAAACTAAGTTTAAGGGCAGAACCTTACAACGTAATGCAGTAGTCAATATTGAGGTCACAATTTGTGACCTCAAATCTGCCCCATAATCTCCGTCATAGTCTTAATCCTGTTCATGGTATATATATGTATACCGTCCACACCATGTTCTTTTAAATCCGTAATCTGCCGAATCGCATAATCAATTCCAGCTTTACGCATATCTTCCGGATCATCGCCATAATTTGCAATAATATCTGAAAGCGCTTTGGGTACGGAAGAACCCGAAAGAGTAACGCTTGTACCGATTTGTTTAGCTGAAGTGATTGGCATAATTCCGGCACAGACCGGAACGGATATGCCTACATCAGAAGCTTTTTCCAGAAAACGGTAAAAATAGTCGTTATCAAAAAACATCTGCGATACAAGGAAACTGACACCTGCGTCAACTTTTTCCTTTAAATGAGCAAGGTCGCTTTGAACGCTGTCTGATTCGTAGTGTTTTTCCGGATAGCAGGCCCCGGCAATCTGCAGGGATGTATTTTCTCTAAGATATTTAACCATGTCGGTAGCATAGAAAAATTCGCGTCCGTTATACTGTTCGTCGCTCATGTATGTCGGTCTGTCGCCACGCAGTGCAAGAACGTGGCTTATGCCTTCTTTTTTCAAATTTTCACAGTTTATTTCAAGGTCTTCTTTTTTAAAACCCACACAGGTCATATGCGCAACTGCGTCTATATGTAGTTTGTTTTGTATATAAGATGCTATTTCTACTGTCTTTTTAGATTTGGAGCCGCCTGCACCGTAGGTACAGCTCATAAAGTCGGGCCCCAGCTTTGCAAGCGCATCCAATGTAGTAAATACGGATTGAAAGTCGTCGTCCTTTTTGGGTGGAAATACTTCAAATGAGATAGTGGTTTTTGTTTTGGATAATAAATCTTTTATCATGGAAATGGTCCTTTCTGTTCAATTATCTAAAATATTATACAGAACAATATCTTGCTTTTACAACTAAAATATCGTAACATAAATTTAGGGATTTTTCAAGAAATACAGTGTATAGAGTAAAGCAGGAAAAATATCAGGAAGGAAATTGGAATATGAGTGATAAGAAATCGGCATTTGCCAGCACGTCGCAATATGTAGCGTCAAAGGAGCTGCTTGCAAGCGTTAATGTTGCGATTGCGCTTCAGAAACCATTGTTGATCAAGGGGGAGCCGGGAACCGGCAAGACTATGCTTGCGCAGGCGGTGGCACAGTCTCTTGGCAAGAAACTTATAGTGTGGAATATCAAGTCTACGACCAAGGCTCAGGAAGGTCTGTATGTTTATGATACGATACAGAGACTTTATGACGGTCAGTTTGGCGAAGAGGGCGTGGACGATATTGCCAGATATATTAAACTGGGTAAATTAGGGGAAGCCTTTGACAGTGATGAGCAGGTTATTTTGCTGATTGATGAAATTGATAAGGCGGATTTGGAGTTCCCCAATGACTTATTGTGGGAATTAGACCAGATGGAGTTCTATATACATGAGACGAAGCGCACGGTTAAGGCAAAACACAGGCCGATAGTTATAATTACATCCAACGCTGAAAAGGAATTGCCGGATGCTTTTCTTAGAAGGTGTATCTTCCACTATATTGATTTCCCTAATGAAGAATTGATGGAAGAAATAGTAAGGACGCATTATCCGGATGTGGAAGCTAAGCTTCTTAAAGATGCGATGGAGGTATTTTACTGGATAAGGTCTATTAAGGATATTCGTAAAAAACCCAGTACGTCAGAGCTTATCGACTGGATAAATGCGCTGCAGATAGGTGGGATTCCTACAGACAGGCTTCGTGAGGAATTGCCGTTTATAGGCGTAGTGGTAAAAAAAGATGAGGATTTGGAAACACTGAAACATAGAACTGACTGATAAACGTACGGAAAGATACGCAATATTGATAACAACTGTATGAATTAATGTTTGAGGGTAGACTAGCCTATGTTTATGAAATTTTTTTATACATTAAAAGCAAAAGGTTTAAATGTTACGCTGACAGAATGGCTGAATTTGCAGGAAGCGCTGGATAAGGGGCTTTGCAATAGCAGCCTTACGGATTTTTATTATGTTGCCAGAATGATTCTGGTAAAGTCGGAGACAGAATTTGATAAATTTGATATGGCTTTCGACGAGGTATTTAAGGGAATTCAGTCAGAGAATGAAATCAGCAAGAACATGCTCAGATGGCTGGATAAGTCTGATATGATAGACGATCAGCACGAAGAGATGCGGCATGTTATGAACGAAGAGCAGGTTCAGGTTGATAAAGAGGATGTGGAGCAGAAGTTTAAAGACCGCTTGAGAGATCAGGATTCCGAGCACAACGGAGGAAGTTTCTGGATTGGAACTATGGGTAAGACTTCTTTCGGAAATATGGGCGGAAATATGGGCGGTATCAGGGTAGGCGGTTCTACCGGATATCAGTCGGCGTTTCAGGTTGTTGGCGCAAGAAAGTACCGCGACTTCAGAGATGACAGGATACTTGACAACAGGCAGTTCATGATGGCGCTGCGCAAACTGCGACAATTTTCTACCAAACTGGATATTCCTAAAACCGAGCTTGATATCGACGGAACTATCGACAAGACCTGTAATAACGGCGGTTGTCTTCAGATTGTAATGGAAAGACCGAGAAAAAATTCCGTCAAGCTCTTGCTTTTGATGGATTCCGGCGGAACCATGATTCCTTACAGCAATCTGCTTAATGAACTCTTTCAATCGGTGCATAAGTCGAATCATTATAAAGACGTGAAGACATACTATTTTCATAACTGTATTTATTCTAAGCTCTACAAAACGCCGGAGTGCGAGAACGGCGACTGGATAGATACGGAATGGATGTTTAGGAATTTAGACAGCGACTATAAGGTAATAATTGTCGGGGATGCGGCAATGGCGCCGGAGGAACTGTATTCGGATTCGGGAAATTACAGAGGACCAAACGGCGGGCTTTCCGGTATGGAATGGCTGCAGCTTATGAAGAAGCATTATAAAAAGATTGTCTGGCTGAATCCCAAAATGGCGCCCGGTCATGCGCCCTGGCGTGAAGCGGAGACCGCGATCAAGGGAATGTTCCCGATGTATAAGCTGACGGTGGACGGGCTGAATAGGGCGTTGGTTAAGCTTATGACGAATAAGAATTAGTTCAAAAAATTGGGTATTGACAATTTATAATTTTTCAGTTAGGATATGAGACAGTTAATATTAGTTATGCATAATTAAATAATTAAAAAGTACAGGCGTTGATAAGAACAAGTAGTAAATGATGAAACGAACAGAAAATTGCCGGTTGATGAGAGGCGTTACGGGAAGTCTTTTATGAATACATCTTGGAGCTTTATGACAGAATAAGTAGATTAGTAAATCTATTTTAGTAGGTCATAACGGAGGAATGCACGTTATAGCAGGAGAGTATTATCGTAACTACATGAAAATTGCAGTGACAGATTGTACTTAGTGAGGCAGGCAGTGTGAGCTGTTTGTAAAGTTAGGTGGTAACACGAGATTATACCTCGTCCTTTCAAAGGGACGGGGTTTTTTTTATGCACAGGGGTGCGTAAGGAAATTGGTAATAATATAGCGGAAGGGAGAAATATTATGAAGATTTATGAAGAACTGCAGGCGAGGGGCTTGCTTGCACAGTTGACGGATGCTGATGAAATTCGTGATTTAATTAACAATGGAAAGGCTACTTTTTATATCGGATTTGATCCGACTGCCGACAGCCTTCATGTAGGACATTTTATGGCGCTGTGCCTGATGAAGAGACTGCAGGAAGCCGGCAATAAGCCGATTGCATTAATCGGAGGCGGAACGGCTATGATAGGCGACCCGTCGGGAAGAAGCGATATGCGCAGCATGATGACAAAAGATATTATTGAGCATAACTGCGAGTGCTTTAAGAAACAGATGAGCCGTTTTATTGACTTTTCAGAGGGTAAAGCGCTTATGGTCAATAATGCCGATTGGCTGACCAATTTGAATTACATTGAATTTATCCGCGATGTGGGAGTTCATTTCAGCGTTAACCGTATGCTTACGGCAGAGTGCTATAAGCAGAGAATGGAAAAAGGATTAAGTTTCCTTGAATTTAACTACATGATCATGCAAAGCTATGACTTTTTGGAGCTGTATAAAAGATATGGCTGTAATATGCAGTTTGGCGGCGACGACCAGTGGAGTAATATGCTTGGCGGAACCGAACTGATTCGCCGTAAATTAGGCAAAGACGCTTATGCAATGACGATTACCCTGCTGCTTAATTCAGAGGGAAATAAGATGGGCAAGACGCAAAAAGGAGCGGTCTGGCTTGACCCGAATAAGACTACACCTTTTGAGTTTTATCAGTACTGGAGAAACGTCGCAGATGCGGATGTCCTTAAATGCCTTCGCATGCTAACCTTCCTGCCGCTTGAGCAGATTGATGAAATGGATAAGTGGGAGGGCAGTCAGTTAAACGAGGCAAAGGAAATTCTTGCTTATGAGCTTACCAATCTGGTACATGGACAGGAAGAGGCTGATAAGGCAAAAGAGGCGGCAAAAGCGCTTTTTGCAGGAGGCGGAAGCTCTGAAAATATGCCGACGGCAACTCTTTCAGATGATAAGTTTGTAGACGGAAGTATTGATATACTCGGAATTTTGGTTGCATCAGGCCTTGCGGCTTCACGTTCTGAGGCCCGCCGCGCAGTAGAACAGGGCGGCGTTACTGTTAAGGGCGAGCGTGAAAGCGATGTGAAGAAATGCTATAGCAAGGATGAAATTGCAGCAGAAGAGTTCATTGTGAAAAAGGGTAAGAAGAGTTTTAAGAAGATTGTGGTTGAATAATAGAAAGCGAGGATAAATAATATGGCAAAAAAAGAGAGAACTTTAATGTCCTATACTCCGGAGATTAAGGTGATGGATTGTACGATAAGAGACGGCGGTCTGGTAAATGATTTCTTTTTTACGGACGAATTTGTAAAGGACTTATATACGGCGAATATCAAAGCGGGCGTGGACTATATGGAGTTCGGCTATAAGGCGTCTAAGGAGATGTTTGACGTCAATAAGTTCGGTAAGTGGAAATTCTGTGATGATAAGGATATCCGCGCGATTGTAGGCGATAATAAAACAGATATGAAGATATCAGTTATGGCGGATGTGGGACGCTGTGATTATAAGAAGGACATACTTAATAAAAAAGACAGTCCGGTTGACCTTGTAAGAATTGCAACCTATATCAATACGATTCCTGCAGCAGTCGCTATGATTGAAGACTGTACTAAGAAGGGTTATGAGACAACGGTTAACATAATGGCAATTTCCAAGTCAAATGAAGTGGATATTGATGCGGCGCTTGAACTTTTGTGCCAGAGCAGTGTGGGTTGTATTTATCTGGTAGACAGTTACGGTTCACTCTACCCTGAACAGATTAGCAGACTTTCAGACAAGTATCTGGAGATAGCGGAAAAGCATGGTAAAAAAGTAGGAATCCATGCGCATAATAACCAGCAGCTTGCTTTTGCCAATACAATTGAGGCATTGAGAAGAGGCGTAAGCTATCTGGACGCTACGGTAAGCAGCCTTGGACGCGGATGCGGCAACTGCCCAAGCGAACTTCTTTTAGGCTTTTTGAAAAATCCGAAATACACGATCAATCCGCTTTTGCAGTTTATTGAGAAGCACATTGTTCCGTTAAAAGAATCCGGTGTTGTATGGGGCTATGATGTACCATATCTTTTAACAGGTATTCTGAATCAGCATCCTAAGACCGCGATTCAGTTCTCCAAGGAGAATAGGAAGGATTACCATAGCTTTTATTTAGAGCTTTTGGATAATTTCTAAAAATATGAATATATAGGATTAAAAATAACGAGTGTTCTATTATTTAGGACACTCGTTATTTTATGTTATCAATACCAACAAATTCACCATTGAAGCTTCCTTAATCCCGCTCGTATATATCCGCAAACTTCTCCAATGCCCCACGTATTTCTATGTGCTGGGGGCAGATTCCTTCACACTTTCCGCACTTGATACAGTCCAAAGCCTTGCCGTGATTCATGGAATATCTCTCATAGTACATATTCGTCTTCTTACCGGTAGCAGCATACATATTGTACAATCCAAAATAGGCGGGAATATTGATATTTTTAGGACATTCTTCCATACAGTACCTGCAGTTCGTGCATGGAGTCATGTCGCGGTTCACAATATCTGTAATCCGTTGTAGCATCTCCTGTTCTTCCGTATCGAGAGGTTTAAAATCACTCATGTATGAGGTATTGTCCAAAAGCTGCTCTAAATTGCTCATGCCGCTTAATACCATCATACAATTGTCCAGAGATGCGGCATAACGAATGGCGTAGGATGCAGGTGAGCCTTTAGCGCTTCTTTTCTCCATCTCGTTTATGGCTTCGGCAGGGAGGTTAGCCAGGCTTCCGCCCTTTACAGGTTCCATGGCAATGACCGGTTTGCCGTGACGGCAGGCAACCTCGTAACAAGCGCCTGACTGAATTGCTGCGCTGTTCCAGTCCAGATAATTTATCTGAAGCTGTACAAAATCTATCTCGGGATATTTTGCAAGGATTTCGTCCAGTAGTTCTGCGTCATCATGATAGGAAAAACCAATGTTTTTCACCAGTTTCTGCGCTTTTAATCTGCTGAGAAACTCAAAACCACCATATTTTAAGGTGTTGGCATACCTCTCTTTTCCCATATTATGAAGCAGATAATAGTCAAAATATTCTACTCCGCAGCGGCGCAGCTGCTCTTCAAAATACCTCGGATATTCTTCTGCGGCCTTAACCCGCAGGATGGGCATTTTATCCGCTAGAATATAGCGCTCGCGGGGGTATCGGTCTACCAGACAACGCTTTACGGCGCCTTCCGATTGTTCTCCATGATAAGGGTATGCTGTGTCAAAATAAACAAATCCCTGCTTTAGAAAATGATCCACCATTTGACACATCTGTTCATAGTCAATGCTTTTTACATCATCTGGATTCGTCAGCGGAAGCCTCATCGTTCCAAAGCCTAATTTTTTTGAGTTCATATATATTTCCCTTCTCTTTTTGAATAACAGTCGTTATGGATACCTTCAAAAAACGATTGAACAAATTATTTAATATTATTGTATAACAAAAAAAGTGTGTTTTCCATTTAATTTTTACAGATGGTATAATATTATAAATAGCAGTAAAATCACTAAAATCACCAATCGAAACTCAAAGTTGACAGCATGAAACCACAGATTGGTTGTATTTATAGATGTATTGGAAATAAAATGTCTGCAGGAGGTGGATATAAATGACTTTAGGAGAAAAGCTTAAATTACTATTAAAGGAAAACGGCATGACGCAGGAAGACTTAGCCGAAAGACTGGAGGTATCCAGACAGGCGGTTGGAAAATGGGTAAATGATAAAGGGATGCCGGAGGTTAATAAATTGATACAAATCAGCGATATGTTCGGAGTATCAATGGATTACCTTTTAAAAGAAAATTATGAAAGCGATTATTTAAAAAAAAGTGAAGGCAATCGTGAAAAAGATTATGAAGAAAAAAACACATCAAACAATGGCTATTATGTCAGTAAAGAGATGCTGGATGGGTATCTGTTATATAGTAGGAAAAATGTAAGCCAAATTACAGCCGGTATAAGTATTTTTATAGTATCAAACATTTTTGAAAGTTTCGGGTATCATAATACAATACTCGACATATTATATTGGATCACTATGATAACAGGTGTTATTATTTTGGTTTGGCATTTTTTTCAGATAAAGCAATATCAGGAAATTAAAAGTCAGCATCTTATATTTGATGATAAGGTCATTGAAGAGTTTAGGAAACAAAGAGAGGGGAGAAGAAAGAAATATACGATAATTATCATTGCAGGAGTGGTTATTCTTTTTGCAGGTCCCGAGATTGAAAATATTTTGATGATTCAATTTGGCAGCGTAGTCTGTAATGTCTGTGGGTGGGTTATTGACACTATTTGGCCGGCGCTCATTATATGGGCCGGTATGTCTATGCATATTGATAATATTGTTATCAAAAATGTGGAACAGGTTCCTAAGAATAATCATATGAAAAGATATCGCTGGATATATGCAGCATTGCCAATTACAGCATGTGCGGTTTTTATTGGAATGATATCAAATGCTTGGAGCCCTTATGCACCGATAATTATTTTGTTTTGCTGTTTATTGGTTACAACGTGTAAATTGCTTATTGAAAGTAGGAGATGAGGTTGTGACCGATGGTCATAAACTCGCAGGTTTTGAAGGGAGAATAATTATGATAATGAATAAGAAAAGATTTATAAAAATTGGTATGTTTTTAGTGATGGTATTGTGCATTTGTGCGGGATGTTCTATGAAACAGGAGAGAAAATACACACTGGAAGAATTGGACAATCTGGCACAGATTGAAATATATTCGGCAGAAAATGACGAAATGATAAAAGTGATAGATGATGAGGAAACGCTTTATCGATATAATCAATGCGTCCTTGATGGTTCGTACTCTGAGGAAGAACAGGAAGAATTAGAAAAAAGTCTGGAAGGGACAGCGGAAGATTATTATTTAATTTCATATAAATACCCTGTTGCCCGTTTTGGCAAAGGGGAATTAGAAAAGAATATAACCATTACGATATATGAAAATTCTAATATTGTTAAAATGACGGTAGCAGAGGAGAGCATTAAAGCTTTTTCCATTCCGCAGGAATATTTGACATTCTATTATGAGGTTTCAGATGAAGATATGGAATTCTACCGGTCTTTGATTGAGGATTAATATGAATTAAAAAGTCTTTTTCATTAAAATGTTAATAATTCATAATAAATGCGCATGGAACAGTAATTGTAAACCATGCGCATTTTTGTACTTACTCCCAATAAATCTTCCGAAGATTTTCCACGCGAGCCCCCATATTAATAAGCATTGCATCAATCAGGGTTATTGCCGCCATAGATTCCACAACAACCACAGCCCTTGGGACCACGACAGGGTCATGTCTTCCTTTTATTGCAATCTCAATATTCTCCCCCTTGTTATTAACAGTCTGTTGCTTCTTAAATATAGAAGGAGTCGGCTTTATATGTGCACGAAAAACAATAGTGGAGCCGTCGCTGATTCCGCCCAAAATACCGCCGGCATGATTGGTTGACTTACATACTTTCCCGTCCTGCATTACAAAAGAGTCGTTATTCTCACTGCCTTTTCGCGTAGAAACCTGTATTCCGTCACCGATTTCAACAGCCTTGACAGCGCCGATTGACATAATGGCCTTAGCTATATCGGAATCCAGTTTATCAAAAACCGGTTCGCCGATACCTGCAGGGCAGCACTCTATTTTACATTCAATAACGCCGCCGGCAGAATCGTAATCTTTCATACATTCGGCCAGATAGGCTTCGGCCTCTTTGGATGCTTCATAATCAGGCATACAGGTCGGGGTTTCTAAAATAGCCTGCGGGTCAAATTTATTTTCATCAATCCCTACTGGACCTATAGATTTAGTATACGCACATAGATGAATTCCCAGTGTATTTAATAATTTAGAAGCAACTGCACCTGCCGCCACGCGTCCGATGGTTTCCCTTGCGGATGAACGTCCGCCGCCTCTGTAATCGCGGAAGCCGTATTTGGCGTCAAAAGTATAATCGGCATGACCGGGGCGGTAGTAGCTTGCAATCTCGCTATAATCGGAAGAACGCTGCGAAGTATTGTGTACAATAAGTGAAATCGGCGTTCCTGTAGTTTTTCCCTCAAATACGCCGGAGAGAATTTCTACCTTATCGTCTTCCTTTCTGGGAGTGGAGATTTTGGTTTTGCCGGGTTTGCGGCGGTCCAAAAAGAGCTGAATGTCTTCCTCCGATAAAGGCAGACCTGCCGGACAGCCGTCAATAATTACTCCCAGTGCTTTCCCGTGAGATTCTCCCCATGTTGTTATTTTAAAGAGTTTACCATAAGATGAACCAGACATAATATATGTTCCTTTCGAGGTTTAGTATATTTGGCATTTGCGAAACTTAGTTTTGGAAATAGGGAATTTCGCAATTGTTTATCCAGTTTGTTTACGTAAAAGTATAACACAAATTTTTCATAAGTAAAAGTGGCGATAAATTCGGTAGGAAATTTTTACATACTTTACATAACAAAAAAAGATTTACAAAAAAAAAATATATGTTATTATATATATTGAGTTAGTAGATTTTATTAAAATATATTAGAATAGGAAAGTGACGTACAAATAGATGAAGGATACTTTTCGTGAAAAAGTCAGACATAAATTTATGTCTATTGCAAAAAAACATAAAATTCTGACATTGCCATGTTTTGTGCTTATGACGGTGATATTGCTCATGTATTATATATGCATGCATTTTGCAACGAACGGTAAGCGTTATGTAGGTGTTGCACTATCACTGTTGTTTTTTGTGTCCAGCTGTAGTTTTTCCTTTGCAGTTTTTACAGGACGGTCAGGATTTATTAAGACTCAGGAATCATATAACGAGGTTGTTGCGTATTCTGATGTAGAGTTGGCGGCGCAGGTAGAGGTTGATCCGGATGACAGCCTGCTTAACGAGGGAGAGGATGCGTTAAAGGGATATGATGCATCTGAATATATTGGAGACGAGGATGCATATACTCTGGATGATATTTTGGAAAGTGCAGAACATTATACGGTAGGGGATAAAAATCAGGATAATGATCCGGAAACTGCAGAAGGCGGAGCCGGGGCAGAGGAAACACTTACTTTTGACAGCAGCGACTGGAAACTTGTTTTAATAAATAAACAGCATCCGATACCGGAGGATTACAGCTTTAAGCTTGGTTCCATCAAAGGGTATATGAAATGTGATGAGAGGATTATTGCAGACCTGCTTGATATGATGCATGCTGCTAAGGCTGATGGTTATAATCTCGTAATTAAATCCCCATACAGGACGGATGACAGGCAGGAGAATAACTTTAACGAGAGAATTAAGAGCTATATGAATCAGGGCTATTCTTATATGGATGCATATAAGGTTGCTTCGCGCGTGATTACAATACCCGGTTCAAGTGAGCATCAGGTTGGACTTGCGATTGATATTACTTCGGATACATATTCCGATCTGGAGCAGGGATTTGGAGAGACCGGGGCAGGTAAATGGCTTGAAGAGCATAGCTGTGAATACGGTTTCATCGTAAGATATCCGGAAAACAAGGAGTATATTACCAGTATTGAATATGAACCCTGGCATTTCCGTTATGTGGGAAAGGATGCGGCAACAGTTATTATGAAAGAGGGCATCTGCTTAGAGGAATTCTGGGACAAGTACCTATAAAAATGTGAGAAAGAATAAAGTTATATTGGAGACATGCAGTTCATGTATAGAATCATAAAGCAGGAAGGCAGAGCTAAGCTTGGTGAATTTACCACTGTACATGGTGTGATACAGACACCGGTTTTTATGAATGTGGGTACGGTGGCGGCAATCAAAGGCGCTGTTTCAACGCAGGAGCTTATGCAGATAGGAACACAGGTGGAGTTGTCCAATACTTATCATCTGCATGTAAGACCCGGAGATGAAGTTATTAAAAAACTTGGTGGTTTACATAAGTTCATGCGGTGGAATCGTCCGATTTTTACTGATTCCGGCGGGTTTCAGGTTTTTTCATTAGCAAAGCTCCGCAGAATCAAAGAAGAGGGAGTTTATTTTAATTCCCATATAGACGGAAGAAAAATTTTCATGGGTCCGGAGGAGAGTATGCAGATACAATCAAATCTGGGCTCTACGATTGCAATGGCATTTGATGAATGTCCGCCCAGCACGGCAGAGCGGGAGTATGTGCAAAATTCCGTAGAACGGACTACAAGATGGCTTGAACGCTGTAAAAATGAGATGGGCAGGCTTAACTCGTTAGAAGATACAATTAATAAAAAACAGATGTTATTTGGCATCAATCAGGGTGCCATTTTTGATGATATAAGAATTGAACACGCCAAAAGAATTGCGGAGTTTGATTTGGACGGCTATGCACTAGGCGGTCTGGCGGTAGGCGAGAGCCACGAGCAGATGTACCATATTATTGAAGAGACGGTTCCGTATCTGCCTAAAGATAAGCCCGTATATTTAATGGGAGTCGGAACCCCGGCGAATATTTTGGAAGCTGTGGAGCGGGGCGTAGACTTTTTTGACTGCGTATATCCAAGCAGAAACGGCAGACACGGACATGTATATACCAATCATGGCAAACTTAACTTATTCAACGCAAAGTATGAGTTAGATGACAGACCTATTGAAGAGGGCTGCGGCTGTCCGGTATGCCAGAACGGTTATTCGAGAGCCTATATAAGGCATCTTTTAAAGGCCGGTGAAATGCTGGGAATGCGCTTTTGCGTACTGCATAATCTTTATTTTTATAATACTATGATGACTGAAATCAGGGATGCACTGGGCAGGGGAGAATTTGCGGATTACAAAAAAAAGAAACTTGAAGGTTTATAAAAGGGCTTGTTTTCTTCGCATGTTTTGTGTATAGTTGTATAAGGAATGAAAGGAGAATTTGTAACTATGGGAATATTATTGACAGCGGAAGAGGAAATGACTTCCGGCGGTATGGGTATTTTTACAATTATATATATTGTTGTAATTGTAGCAGCCATGTATTTTATTATGATTCGTCCACAGAAAAAGGAACAGAAAAGGGTAGCTGCCATGCTTGCGGATTTGGCGGTAGGTGACTCCGTTTTAACAAGCAGCGGCTTTTATGGAATACTCATTGATATTACGGATGATACCGTTATCGTAGAGTTCGGAAACAACAAAAACTGCCGTATTCCGATGCAGAAATCGGCTATCGTGCAGCTTGAGAAGCCGGACGCAGAATAGAGGTTGTCATGTAAGTAAGATGCATTTCGGTGCATCTTCTTTATTAGGATAAGTTTAGTGTATATATGAAAGGGGCATAAGAGGATGGAATTAAATATTACATGTATTCCGGGAGACGGAATAGGACCGGAGATTGTGGCTGAGGCTAAGAAGGTATTAGATGCTGTTGCAGTAAGGTTTGGACATACAATGAAATATACGGATATTCTGATGGGGGGAGCGTCCATTGATGCGTATGGCGTGCCGCTTACGGATGAAGCTATAGAAACCGCGAAGAGCGCGGATGCAGTGCTTATGGGTTCGATAGGTGGAAATACAACCACTTCACCATGGTATAAACTGCCGCCCAATTTAAGGCCGGAAGCCGGACTTCTTGGAATCAGGAAGGCTCTTAATTTATTTGCAAACTTAAGACCGGCGGTGCTTTATGAAGAGCTTGCGGGAGCGTGTCCGTTAAAAGAAGAGATTTCCGCAGCGGGCTTTGATATGCTTATTATGAGAGAACTGACTGGCGGTCTCTATTTCGGTGAGCGTAAGACTGTTGAAGAGAACGGCGTGTTAAAAGCTATTGATACGTTGACTTATGACGAAAACGAGATTCGCCGTATTGCCATTAAAGGCTTTGATATAGCAATGAAGAGAAGAAAGAAAGTAACCAGCGTAGACAAGGCAAATGTGCTGGATTCTTCAAGACTTTGGAGAAAAGTAGTAGAAGAGGTGGCAAAGGATTATCCGGAAGTTACGTTAGAGCATATGCTGGTGGATAACTGCGCTATGCAGCTTGTAAAAGACCCTGCACAGTTTGACGTTATACTGACCGAAAATATGTTCGGCGATATTTTATCGGATGAAGCAAGTATGGTAACAGGCTCTATAGGAATGTTAGCTTCCGCTTCGTTAAATGACTCCAAATTCGGTTTATACGAGCCAAGCCATGGCTCCGCACCAGATATCGCAGGAAAAGATATTGCCAACCCGATAGCAACAATACTTTCGGCGTCAATGATGTTACGTTACAGTTTTGATTTGGATAAGGAAGCCGATGCGATTGATAACGCAGTAAAGAGCGTATTAAAGGAAGGCTACAGGACGGTTGACATAATGTCGGCAGGCTGCACCCAGGTCGGCTGTAAGCAGATGGGAGATTTACTCACACAAAGGATATAAGCTTATGATAAAAAGAATATGGGAAGAAGCTCTTTTTCTGCTTCTTCTTTTTGCAGCGGCGATTTATTACGGCTGGCGTATGTTTGCCTTAACGCCCTGGTATGATGAGTTATATACTTATTATTATTTTATAAGCAGAGGCCCGGTTTATGCGGCTATACACTGGCCGCTTCCTAATAATCATGTGGGATATTCTGTTTTATCGGCGTTTCTTGATCTGTTTGGAAATTCAGGGATAGGACTGCGAGGTATATCGTGGTTATCAAGTCTTATAAGCCTGTGCCTCTTATTTGAAATAAGCAGAAAAATTTTTCCAAAGGGCTTTGCACTGGTTCCGGTGTTCATATTTGCATCAATGGATATGGTTAATTCACTTGCGGTACAGGGCAGGGGATATGCGCTTGCCACATGCCTGTATCTGACGGCGTTATATGAACTTATCAGGCTCATTGTCCTTGAGACTGGTAAAAGAAGGGATTATATTATTCTCGCCTGCTCATTTATATGGGCTTTGTATACGCTTCCAAGCAGTGTATATTTCGTGGTTCCGCTATGTGTTATAGGCGGAGGATTTCTGCTTATTCAAAAGCGCACGAAGGAGTTTATCAGGCTTTTTGTTACAGCTGTTATAAGCGCAGTATGTACGGTGGGACTGTATACAATAATATGGCTGGCAATCGGCTCAAATCTGTTATCTAAAAACCCGGATAGTATATATTACGGAAACGGACATCTTTCAATTATATTACATGCGCCGTTTAATGCAATTCGGACCGGAATACAGTATATGCTTGATACCCCGTATATTCAGAGTGTGCCAAGAGCGGGTTATCTGCCACGCTTTGGTACATGGATCAAAGCCTTATTTGAAAATTACTACCCCGGCTTATCAGTGCCTTTGATCCTGATTGTGTGCCTCGGTATTATACTGATTATTGTAAGAGGAATTTATAAAAAGAGTATAGGCGAGTTTTTGCAGTGGTATCTGTTGTTATCATTTATACTTACGCCGCTTATGCTTATAATACAGGCGGCCCTGCCTTATTACAGGGTATTTTCCTTTTTTGCAATACCGGTGGCAATGCTTATTACACTTATGTGTGTATGGTTTAGTGAATTAACTAAGAAGCCGGAATTTGCCTATATAATAACATGTGTTATAGGACTTATATGTATAAGGCTGCTGCTTTTACCCTCGTACAGATGGCAGTACAGCGACAGAGAGGCGGCGATAGAAGACGCCTATGCGCATCTTGATTTAAATAAAGAGGATATAATCTGTGTTACGGACTGTGACCAGGAATATCTGGTAAAATATCTTTTTGACAGTGAAAATATTACATTCACACCGCAGGAAGCAGACTATATTATGTTCGATAATAAGCTGTTTTTGCCGGATGGTGAATTTCTGGCAATTGACTCATATGCGGATGAATGGAAATTATATATAACTTATGATGAAGTTCCAAGGCAGTTTCTAGAAGAAGAGACGGAAGTTGTTTATGAAAATGACAGGTTTGTCGTTTTTAAAAATATATATAGGTGATTGTGAAGGTTATTCCAATGACCGGAACTGAGGAAAATATAAACAAAATAGCTATTAATTTATAAAAAGGAGAGATTAAAAATGAAAAGCGATAACGTAAAAAAAGGTATACAGCAGGCTCCTCACCGAAGCCTTTTCAATGCGCTCGGTTTTACGGAGGAAGAAATGAATAAACCTATGGTCGGCATAGTAAGCTCATACAATGAGATAGTACCCGGTCATATGAATCTTGATAAAATTGTCAATGCAGTAAAACTCGGCGTTGCAGAGGCTGGCGGTGTTCCGGTGGTATTTCCTGCGATTGCGGTATGTGACGGAATTGCAATGGGACATGTCGGCATGAAATATTCTCTTGTAACAAGGGACTTGATAGCGGATTCTACAGAGTGTATGGCACTCGCACACCAGTTCGATGCGCTTGTAATGGTGCCTAACTGTGATAAAAACGTGCCAGGACTTTTGATGGCGGCAGCAAGAATTAACGTTCCTACCGTATTCGTATCAGGCGGTCCGATGTTAGCAGGCCATGTAAAAGGTCAGAAGAGAAGTCTTTCTTCCATGTTTGAAGCGGTTGGCTCCCATGCGGCAGGCACTATGACAGAAGAAGAGGTAAGAGAGTTTGAGGAAAAAGTTTGTCCTACCTGCGGTTCCTGTTCAGGTATGTATACCGCAAACTCCATGAACTGTCTGACAGAAGCTCTTGGAATGGGACTTCGCGGCAACGGTACGATTCCTGCAGTGTACTCCGAGAGAATTAAGTTAGCTAAACATGCGGGTATGGCCGTTATGGAAATGTATAAGAAAAATATCAGACCAAGGGATATCATGACTAAGGATGCTGTTTTAAATGCGCTTACAGTAGATATGGCGCTTGGCTGTTCAACCAACTCCATGCTGCATTTACCTGCGATTGCGCATGAAATAGGCTTTGACTTTGATATTGCATTTGCAAATGATATAAGCGAGAAGACTCCTAATCTTTGTCATCTTGCACCCGCAGGCCCTACTTATATGGAGGATTTGAACGAAGCAGGCGGCGTTTATGCGGTTATGAAGGAACTTATGGATGCAGGACTTTTAAATACGGATTGTATGACCGTAACCGGAAAAACCGTAGGAGAGAATATCAAAGATGCGGTAAATAAGAATCCCGAAGTTATAAGACCTCTTGACAACCCATATTCTAAGACCGGCGGTCTTGCGGTATTAAAAGGAAATCTGGCTCCGGACGGAAGCGTTGTTAAGCGTTCGGCCGTTGTTGAGGAAATGATGGTACATGAAGGACCTGCACGTGTCTTTGACTGTGAAGAAGATGCGATTGAAGCAATTAAGGGCGGTAAGATTGTGGCAGGAGATGTTGTAGTAATACGTTATGAAGGCCCTAAGGGCGGCCCGGGTATGCGTGAGATGTTAAATCCTACGTCCGCTATTGCGGGAATGGGACTTGGTTCAAGTGTGGCGCTTATTACTGACGGACGTTTCTCCGGTGCATCCAGAGGCGCATCCATAGGCCATGTTTCACCCGAAGCAGCAGTAGGAGGTCCTATTGCGCTGGTTGAAGAGGGTGATATCATCAGTATAAATATTCCTGAAATGAAGTTAGACGTAAAAGTTTCCGATGAAGAAATGGCTGCAAGATTGGAAAAATGGCAGCCAAGAGAGCCGGAGGTTACAACAGGCTATCTTGCAAGATACCGCGAGCTTGTAACAAGCGGAAACAGGGGCGCGATTTTGATGTCTAAATAATTGCCTAAATGATTAGGGTGAAAAATAAATTTTTCACCTGCAAGTTTGAAAGGAGTTCAAAGTAATGATATTAACAGGTGCGCAAATCGTTGTAGAATGTTTGAAGGAGCAGGGCGTAGATACGGTATTCGGCTATCCCGGCGGAACTATTTTAAATGTATATGATGAGCTGTATAAACATAGTAATGAAATAAACCATATTCTGACTTCCCATGAGCAGGGAGCTGCACATGCGGCGGACGGATATGCACGTTCGACGGGTAAAGTAGGCGTATGCCTTGCAACAAGCGGACCGGGTGCGACCAACCTGGTTACCGGAATTGCAACGGCATATATGGATTCCGTACCGATGGTGGCAATTACATGTAATGTTAATCTGCCTTTGCTTGGAAAAGATTCTTTTCAGGAGGTGGATATTGCGGGCGTGACCATGCCGATTACCAAACATGGATATATTGTAAAGGATGTAAATATTCTTGCCGATACGCTTCGCAAAGCATTTGCAATCGCAAGAAGCGGCCGTCCGGGTCCGGTGCTGGTAGACATTACCAAGGATGTGACAGCCAATAAGTGCGAATTTGATAATGCACCGGTTGCAATATACAGTAGAAAAATAAACGATAATTCGGCCGATATTGAAAAGGCTCTGGAATTAATAAGAGAAGCAAAGAAACCATATATCTATGTAGGCGGCGGTGCCGTAATCTCAGGTGCATATAATGAAGTAAGGGAGTTTGCAGCCAAAGTGGATGCGCCTGTCTGCGACACCTTAATGGGAAAAGGCGTATATGACGGACATGATGAACTTTATACCGGAATGATTGGTATGCATGGAACCAAAACCTCTAATTTCGGCGTCAGCGAATGTGACCTTTTAATAGCGATGGGCGCGAGATTTTCCGACAGGGTAATAGGAAACCCTAAGCGGTTTGCAGAAAACGCCAAGGTGCTTCAGATAGATATTGATGCCGCTGAAATTGATAAAAATATACGCACCGACGTATCTATCGTAGGAGATTTGAAACAGGTATTAGAAGAGTTAAACAACAGGTTAGAAAAACAGGATCATAAGGAATGGATTGCGCATATTGAAGATTTAAAAGAAAAATATCCACTCAATTATGATGACTCGGCCTTATCCTGTCCGTATATAATAGAAGAACTTGACCGCATTACCGAGGGTAAGGCAATTATTACTACCGACGTAGGACAGCATCAGATGTGGGCGGCACAGTATTATAAATATTCCAAACCGCGTACCTTCCTTTCATCAGGCGGTCTTGGCACAATGGGATACGGCCTTGGCGCATGTATAGGTGCCAAAGTAGGTAATCCTGATAAAATATGCGTAAATATCGCTGGAGACGGCTGTTTTAGAATGAACATGAACGAGCTTGCGACTGCAAGCAGATATAATATCCCTATTATCCAGATTGTAATAAATAACCATGTGCTTGGAATGGTAAGGCAGTGGCAGACCCTTTTTTATGAGAAAAGGTATTCACAGACCGTACTCCGCGACAAAGTGGACTTTTGTAAAGTAGCGGAAGGACTTGGCTGTGAGGCAATACGTGTTACAACCAAAGAAGAGGTTGCGCCTGCAATTGAAAAGGCACTTGCGCTTAAGGTACCTGTACTTATAGACTGCGTTATACCGGAGGATGACAAGGTATTTCCGATGGTTCCGGCTGGTGCGCCGATTAGCGATGCTTTTGATGCACATGATTTGGAAAAGCAATCTTAGAAGAATTTTGAATAAAATAAATATTAAAGTTAAGTATTAATTAGCATTGAAATAAGAATTAGCCGGAAGTTTGTATGAAAAAGAGTGCATTTAGAAAAGTAATTATTTTGTTTTTTATAGTTATAGCTCAGTTTTTGATAGCTTATATCGGGCTTGCATTTTATTACCGGAATGCTTTTGAGTACGGGACATGGATAAACGGAGTCTATTGTACCGGCAAAAGTATTGAGGAAGTAAATACGGATTTATCAGAACAGTTTGAGTATGAGGGCATTACCATTTATGACAGAGATAAAAATGCATACCGGATAACGGCTGGCGATATTGACTATCAATATGATTTTGCAGAGGCGCTTGAGCTGTATCTGGATAGGCAGAATTCGTGGCTGTGGGTAGACTGCCTGTGGAAGGTAAGAAATGATGAGTTAAAGCCCCGGACGGTTTATGATGAACAGGCCTTTGAAGAATGTTTTAATAATATGTCTTTTATCTCCCAGGGGAAAAAAGAAGACGGAAAGCTCGAAATAGTAAAGTCTGATAACGGATATGAGCTGATAGATGAAAGACGCGGTCTGCTTGATATAGACGAGGCAAAACGCGTGGTAGAGGCAGCCGTAAAAGATTCTGCCCCATGTATCTATCTGGAAGAAGAGGGCTGCTATTATGATATGGAGCTTACTGATGAAATGCAGGATACCCTGAAAGAATGGGAACTTGTTAAGGACTTTCAGGACTGTCATATTGTGTATCAGATAGGCAGTGATATGATACCTGTAGACGCTTCGGTTGTGTGCGACTGGATTTTGCTTAAAGAGGACGGAAACTTTGACCTGGATGATAAAGGGCAGCTGCAGCTTAAAGATGGCGCAGTAGAGGAGTTTATTGACAAGCTTGCCGATGAATATGATACGGTGGGAAAATCAAGACGTTTTATGTCAACCAGAGGAGATGTCGTAGAAGTAGAGGGCGGCATATACGGAAATCAGCTTGATAAAGAGATAGAAGTTTCTTATTTGACAGAGGCTTTTAATAATAAAGCGGACGAAGTACATATCCCTACATACTCACAGACTGCGAGACAGCAGGGCGAAGACGATATCGGAAACACATATCTGGAAGTAGATATGACACAGCAGATGATGTACTATTATCTGAACGGTAAGTTAGAGGTCGAGACGCCGATTGTGACAGGAAATACATCCCGCCGGATGGGAACGCCGTCCGGAGTTAATTATGTGTATCTAAAGCAGACTGACCGTATCTTGCGCGGCGAAGGCTATGCCTCCCATGTAAACTTCTGGATGCCGGTAAAAGGCAACATCGGAATCCACGACGCAGCATGGCGCAGTACGTACGGCGGTCAAATATACCAGACCAACGGTTCACATGGCTGCATAAATACCCCGTATGATGCCATGACTAAGATATACGACATGGTGGAATTAGGAACTCCGGTGGTGATGTTTTATTAAAGTTCAACCAGAGTATCGTATGTCTGACAAATCATGCTTGCATGAATTTGACAGACGTATGATGCTCTGAGGGAACGCCCGTTTATGAGCAAAAAGAGCTGCGAAGCAGCGGAAAGCGCTGTAAGCGCGTTTTGCGAATGGCGTGGGATGAACTGCTCAGTGTATTATTTAATTTTTCAGTTTATAATTATAACCGAATAAACATCATAATAGAATCTTGACGAAACCTCATGTTATATGTAAAATATTTTGTGGTTTATATAAATAACTTGCTCATGTATGCCCACTTGGACTTGCGAATGTTATGTAAACCAAAAGTTAGAATGAAGTATTAATAAAAATATAAATCTATAGAAAAAATTTACGACTGGAGGAGTAAAAAAGTGGCTAGAGTATACAATTTTTCGGCAGGTCCGGCGGTTCTGCCTGAAGAAGTACTAAAAGAAGCAGCAGATGAGATGTTAGACTATAAGGGCAGCGGCATGTCCGTTATGGAGATGAGTCATCGTTCTAAGGTGTACGATACCATTATTAAAGAGGCAGAAGCCGACCTTAGAACATTATTAAATATTCCCGATAACTATAAGGTATTATTTTTGCAGGGCGGCGCAAGCTTAGTTTTTGCATCGGTTCCGATGAACCTTATGAAAAACCGTAAGGCAGGCTATATTTTAACAGGCCAGTGGGCAAAAAAGGCGTTTGCGGAAGCTAAAATATACGGAGAAGCGGTAGAGCTTGCATCTTCCGCAGATAAGACCTTTTCATATATTCCGGATTGCTCGGATTTACCTATTACTGACGATATGGACTATGTTTATATCTGTGAAAACAATACGATTTACGGAACCAAATTCCATACGCTTCCGGATACCAAGGGTAAAATTCTGGTTTCCGATGTTTCATCCTGCTTCTTATCTGAGCCTATGGATGTGACCAAATACGGTCTGGTATACGCAGGCGTTCAGAAAAACGTAGGACCTGCGGGCGTACAGGTTGTTATCATCAGGGAAGACCTTATTACCGATGATGTGCTTGAGGGAACTCCTACTATGATGAAATATAAGATTCATGCGGACAATGATTCCTTATATAACACTCCGCCGTGCTATGGTATTTATATCTGCGGCAAGGTATTTAAATGGCTGCTTAAGATGGGCGGTCTTAGCGCAATGAAGGAAATAAACGAGAAAAAGGCTAAGATTTTATATGATTTCCTGGATGAAAGCAGCTTATTTAAAGGAACCGTAAGGAAAGAAGACCGTTCTCTTATGAATGTTCCGTTTGTTACCGGTAACGATGAAATGGATGCAAAATTCATTAAAGAGGCGACTGAGGCAGGCTTTGTTAACCTTAAAGGACACCGCAGCGTAGGCGGTATGCGTGCAAGCATTTACAATGCAATGCCGATTGAAGGCGTGGAGAAGTTAGTTGAGTTTATGAAAGAGTTTGAGAAGAACAATAACTAATAAGGTGAAAAATAAATTTTCACCTGCGAAAAAGAAAAGAGGATAAAAATGTTTAAATATCATTGTTTAAATCCCATCTCTTCGGTAGGGATTGAAAAGTTCAGTGCGAATTATGAAAAAACAGAGAATGTAGAGGAAGCAGATGGTATCCTTGTAAGAAGCGCAGCAATGCATGACATGGAAATGCCGCAGAATCTGCTTGCGATTGCAAGAGCCGGTGCGGGGGTTAACAATATTCCGGTGGATAAATGCGCAGAGAAAGGTATTGTTGTTTTTAATACGCCCGGTGCAAATGCAAACGGTGTAAAGGAGCTTGTAATTGCAGCTATGTTTCTTGCTTCAAGAGATGTGGTAGGCGGAATCGAGTGGGTGGCTGCAAATAAGGATGATGAAAATATAGCAAAGGATGCCGAGAAGGCCAAGAAGAACTTTGCAGGAACCGAAATTCAGGATAAGAAGTTAGGTATTATAGGTCTTGGCGCAATCGGGGTTAAGGTTGCCAATGTGGCAAAGCATCTTGGAATGGAAGTATATGGATATGACCCGTATGTTTCAGTAGACGCCGCATGGAATCTGAGCCGCGATGTAAAGCATGTTCTCAATGTAGATGAAATCTATGAGAACTGCGACATCATCACTATTCATGTGCCGCTTATGGATTCAACCAAAGGAATGATCAATAAGGATGCCGTAGATAAGATGAAGGACGGCGTAATCTTACTTAATTTTGCTAGAGACCTGCTTGTTGACGAAAAGGTTGTCTTGGACGGAATTAAGGCAGGAAAAATACGTAAATACGTATCAGATTTCCCGAACCCTACAACAGCAGGACAAGAGGGCTGTATCGTAATTCCCCATTTGGGCGCATCTACGGAAGAGTCAGAAGACAACTGCGCTAAGATGGCGGTTAAACAGATGATGGATTATCTGGAAAACGGTAATATCATTAACAGCGTAAACTATCCTAAATGTGACATGGGCGTATGCACCCAGGCAGGGCGCGTTGCTATTTTCCATAAGAATGTTGCCAATATGATTACTAAGTTTTCAGCATGTTTTGGTGATAACGGCATTAACATCACTGATATGACTAATAAATCCAAAGGCGAAGTTGCTTATACAATGCTTGATATTGAGACGCCGGCGTCTGAGGAAATTATTAAGAAACTTGAATCTATTGAAGGCGTGTTCCGCGTAAGAGTAATTAAATAATAAATTGTCGCTTGGCAGCGACGATTATGAGAATGCTTCGTATTCTCACTTGAATGACAAATACACTCTCCTTTTTTTACTATGTTCATATAATATAGCATAGGAAAAAAGGAGAGTTTTGTATTTATGGCTATTGGTTATTTAACGATACAGGCACGAGTTGCCGATGACGCTGTCGCGCTCGAGGGCGTAAAGATACAGATTCTTGACGATAGGGGGAGAAGCGTTTACCAGCTTGTTACGGATGAAAACGGAGAGGCCCCTATGGTTTCTTTGGAGACAGTTGATGCAAGTCTTTCTCTAAATCCAAATTATATAGGAAATCCATATGTAAGCTATGATGTGTTTGCGCAGGCGGAAGGTTTTGAACCGCTATACATTGCGGGAATTCCCATATATGAGGGGCAGACCGCTGTTTTACCGCTGACATTGTCCCCGATGCAGGAAATAGGGAGAAGCGGCGAGGTTACAAGGATTGAGATTGAAAAACCTGCGGCTTCAAGGCGTGAACCGCATTTTCAGCAGGCGCCCATTGAGGAACCCCGTATACTGAGACAGGTAGTTATACCTAACCAGATAACCGTACATCTTGGCACGCCTGCATCTTCTGCCTCCAATATTAAGGTATCTTTTCCTGATTATGTGAAAAATGTGGCGAGCAGCGAAATATATCCGACCTGGCCGGATGCTTCCCTCAGGGCGAATATTTATGCTATTATTACGTTTGCGCTGAACCGTATTTTTACGGAATGGTATAGGAGTCAGGGATATACTTTTGATATTACAAACAGCACCGCATACGATCAGGCCTTTGTATACGGAAGACCGATTTATGAATCGATTAGTGCAATAGTGGATGAAATTTTTAACGAATATGTGAGAAGAGCAGGACAGAATACTCCGTACTTTACTTCTTTTTGTAACGGCAGCAGCGTTACCTGCGCGGGTCTTTCACAGTGGGGAACCGTTACATTAGCGCAGCGCGGACTTACGCCATTACAAATTTTGCGTTCCTATTATCCTAAAGATGTGGAAATCGCTACGGCAACGGCAATTACCGGAGTATTGTCTTCTTATCCCGGAACGCCGCTTAGAACAGGAAGCACAGGACTGGATGTACAGACAATTCAGTCGTATCTTGGCAGAATACGTAGAAATTATCCGGCAATTCCGGCAATTACCGATGCGGCGGGAGTATTTGGCCAAAGCACATACGCTGCAGTAAGAAAATTCCAGAGTATTTTTAACCTTAGTGCTGACGGCGTTGTCGGGAAAGCTACATGGTATAAGATTTCTCAGGTATATGCAGCGGTAACAAGACTTGCGGAGCTTAACAGCGAAGGAAACACTCTCGGAATCGGAACGGTTCCGCCAAGTACGGTGCTGCGTCAGGGCTCATCCGGAAATGATGTGCTGACACTGCAGTATATTCTTGATGTTATCTCACAGTTCTATCCGGGGGTTCCAAGTGTATCACAGGACGGCAGCTTTGGTCCTGCAACAAGGCAGGCTGTAATTGCTTTTCAGCGGATGATGCAGCTAAATCCCGACGGTGTTGTGGGAAGCGGCACGTGGCAGGCGCTTTATGATGTTTATCTGGGAATTCAGGAAAATGTACCGTCTACAAACCCCGGCTCCGGCTACACAGAGTATACGGTACGCTCAGGGGATACGCTGTGGCTGATTGCACAGAGGTATGGAACTACGGTGGATGAGATTAAGAGGCTGAACGGACTTACAAGTAATGCATTAAGTATCGGGCAGGTGTTAAAAATCCCAAATAATGCAGCAACTTCTTATTTTCAGTATACGGTTCGTTCGGGAGATACATTATGGCGGCTTGCCAATAGATTTGGGACTACGGTGGACGCGATTAAAAATTTAAACGGGCTTAGGAGTAATGAATTGAGCATTGGGCAGGTGTTGAAGATTCCGCAGTGAGTTGCCCATCGCGGCAGTAAATGTATAGGGAAATATATGTGGGTGTTTCATAACAGACTGAGTATGAAGCACCCACTCTTAAAATAACATGCGTTATTATCCCATAACATCTTTAAACTCTTCCTGGAACTGAGTTTCCGCTTTTACAGCAACCTCACTTGCTAAGTCCATATACAGGATGAAGACGTCTTCGACAGACATTCCTTTTTCTTTGGCGATTTCTTCCATAATGGGCTTTAGGGCTTCAAGCTGGGATGAAATTGGGGTTTTCTGTGGGTCGATATCGGCGAGAACTTTTTCGGAGTAAGTGTTGATCCTGTGGAGGAGTTCTGCGTTTTCTGGGGTCATATTTGTCACTTCCTTTTTATTTTTATTGTTATTGGGGAGTTCATCCGTGCCATTCGCGAAATGTGATTATAGCGGACGTTCTTCCTGCGGCCATTTGCGAAACTCGCTTCTGGCGGACGTTCATCCCGCGCCCATTCGCAAAACGCGCTTACAGCGCTTTCCGCTGCTGCGCAGCTCTTTTTGCTCATAAGCGGGCGCTCACTCAGAGTTTCATTTGACTGGCAAATTCATGCGAGCATGATTTGCCAGTTAAATGAAACTCTGGATGAACTGGTTGAGATTATTTTATCACTGTATGCTTGTGTTGGACAAGTATATTTGTTAAAATAAAACATAAGCAACATATTTTGGTAATAATACGACAGGAGACATGTTATGGCAAATATAATTCCCTTTAAGGCAATCAGACCCAGAACAGACCTAATAGAAAAAATCGCGGCGCTTCCGTATGATGTATACAGCCGTGAAGAAGCAAGGGAAAAAGTGAAAGATGATGCGTACACCTTTTTGCGCATTGACAGACCGGAGACGCAGTTTCCGGAAGATTATGATATGTATGCGCCGGAAGTGTATGAGAAGGCAAAAGAACTTTTGACTAAGATGATAGAAGATGGAGAGTTTATTACCGAGGATAAGCCTGCTTACTATGTATATGAGCTGGTGATGGGCGGAAGGTCGCAGACAGGAATCGGCGCCTGTGCATCGGTGGATGATTATGAGAATCAGGTGATTAAGAAACACGAGAATACCAGAGCGGATAAAGAGGCTGACAGAATTCGCCATGTGGATGTATGCAATGCGCAGACCGGTCCTATTTTTCTGGCATACAGAAGAAGGGAGGATATTCAGGCGCAGGTGGATAAAGCTAAGGAGAAACCGCCGGTTTATGATTTTACTGCCGATGACGGAATCATACATAGGGTGTGGATTATTGATGATGAAGAAGCCGTAGCGGCGATAAGGGATGGTTTCGCCAAGGTGGATTCGATATATATTGCGGACGGACATCACAGATGCGCTTCCGCAGTCAGGGTTTCGCAGAAGAGAAGAGAGCAGAATCCGGATTATACCGGTAATGAGGAATTTAATTATTTTCTTTCCGTAATTTTCCCTGATGACCAGTTATGTATAATGGATTATAACAGGGTTGTAAAATCCTTAAACGGATATACCGAAGAAGAATTTCTTGCAAAGACTATGGAAATTTTTGATGTGCAAAGGGTAGGCGGCACTCCGTTCCGGCCTGTTAAAAAGGGCGAAATCGGGATGATGTTAAAAGATACGTGGTATATGCTATCGGTAAAAGATGAAATGCTTGAAAACGATCCGGTGAAGGACTTAGACGTGGCAATTTTGCAAAATTACTTACTTGAGCCGGTACTTGGCATTTTAGATCCAAAGAGCGACGGAAGAATTGACTTTGTCGGCGGAATAAGAGGACTTAACGAGTTGGGAAGAAGGGTTTGTACGGACTGTAAGGTGGCGTTTTCCATGTATCCGACGAGTATCCATGAATTGTTTGCGGTATCTGATGCAGGTAAACTGATGCCGCCTAAATCAACATGGTTTGAGCCTAAGC